>NZ_LT671418.1:1892161-2207521 GCF_900130075.1 Herminiimonas arsenitoxidans | reverse complement strand
ACTTCCGACCGTCCGATCCCGGAATGCGCTGACCGCGCCGTGCGCGAATACAGTAGCAACGGCGCAGTAAAAAAAGATATCGCCGCTCCGCTTACCGCCGAGCAAAAGCGCGTCCAGGAACTGCAGCAGCAAAAGAAAAAAGCAGAACAAGCTGTCGCTGACGAACGAAAAAGATCTGATCGCGCACTCTCCGCACGTTATCGCAGCGAAGACGATATCGTCTCAGCACGCAAGCGCGATACCGAACTTGTGAACGAACAAATCGCACAACAGAAACGTGTGTTGGCAGATGCCGAGAAAGAACTGGGCGTGACGCAAACAGCAGTCGCTGCGCAAAAACAAAAAGGCGGAGTCTCTGCAGCTTTACAAGCGAAGTTGGGGCGATCAGAGCAGGATGTGCGTGAGTTGAAGAAGAGTGTGCAAGATAGCGAACTGGAGCTTGCACAGGTCAATGAAAAATACGATCTGACTTTGCGGCGATATCGCGAGATTACTCAAACGGCTTCATCTCGATAGATAACAACACAGTGAAAAAATTAAAAGCGCACTCGTTTATAGAGCGCGCTTTTGTTTTGGGCATGGATTAATGTTTTGAATATTTGCAAACGGTTTAAATAGTCGTGCGTGAAATGATCTTGGTGTAAAAATTACTTAACTCTACGCCAGCCTCACTATCGAAAAAAGTTGCTGCACGACGCGCAATGTCATCCAGATTTTCCGGCGGCGTCAGATATTGCTCCCAGTTGCTTGCATGCATGTGCGCTCTCAATTGCGGCGCGTCGGCAGGTATGGTGTCTTTCAACAGAAACTCGAGAAATGACGATGCTACATCGTGCGAAACCGGACGTTTCATTTGCAAGGCATCGATGAAGAGTTGAACCTGAGCACTGTGTTGGGTGTGCAGTATGTGTGAGGCTTCTCCATTGGATAAATGGGCCGATATATCGAGCGGGTAGCCCAGGTCTTCTGGGCGTGCTGCGCCGAGATCGGTAGGGCCTGCTGGTGTGTCTGGCGTGTTCATTGGACTGTCCATAGACGAGTGTAAGACTCTGATTGGACACGTAGCGGCAAAAATAGTTTGCATGTAAATCATGCGGACATGAGTGTGTTGCACACATGCATTACTTTCTTATTGCTGATGCCGAAAAATAAAAAAGCGCGCTCGTTTTAAGGAGCGCGCTTTGTGCGGATGACTTGCTTGATGCTTATGCAGTCAGTTTTTTCTTCAGCAATTCAGTGAGCTGCGCTGGATTGGCTTTGCCTTTGCTGGCTTTCATCGCTTGACCCATCAGAGCATTGATGGCTTGCTCCTTGCCGGCACGATATTCGGCAACGGATTTTTCGTTGGCTGCCAATACCTGATCAATGATGGCCTCCAGTGCGCCGCTGTCGGAGATTTGTTTCAAACCTTTCGATTCGATCAATTCATCCGCTAGCGCGACGCTATCCGATTTCGCTTCCCACATTGCGCCGAATATTTCTTTCGCAATCTTGTTGGAAATCGTGCCGTCGGCGATACGCTTCAACAGTAATGCGAGTTGCGCGGCGGCGACTGGTGACGCGGAGATTTCGATGTCTTCACGATTGAGTGTCGATGCAACATCGCCCATCAGCCAGTTGGCCGCAGGTTTGGCTTGTTCCTTGCCGGCGGCGGCAACTACGTCTTCAAAATAGTTTGCCATGGCCTTCGATTGCGTCAGTACTGCCGCGTCGTATTCTGACAGGCTATAGTCGCGTACAAAGCGTTCACGCATGATGCCTGGCAATTCCGGCATTGCTGCTTGTACGCGTGCGATCCATTCTGCGCTGACGACCAGCGGTGGCAAATCAGGATCAGGGAAGTAGCGGTAATCGTGTGCGTCTTCCTTGCTGCGCATTTCGCGTGTTTCTTTTTTGTCTGGATCGTACAAGCGCGTTGCTTGCACCACGCGGCCGCCGTCTTCGATCAGTTCGATCTGGCGACGCACTTCGTAGTTGATCGCATCTTCGAGGAAGCGGAATGAGTTCAGATTCTTGATCTCGCAGCGTGTGCCGTATTCCTTTTGTCCAACTGGGCGTACGGAAACGTTGGCGTCGCAGCGGAAGGAGCCTTCCTGCATATTGCCGTCACAGATGCCGATCCAAGTGACGAGTGTGTGTAAGGCCTTGGCATAGGCGACAGCTTCAACCGCGCTGCGCATATCCGGTTCGGTCACGATCTCGAGCAGCGGTGTGCCGGCGCGATTCAAGTCGATGCCGGTCATGCCGTGGTAATCCTCGTGCAGCGATTTGCCGGCGTCTTCTTCCAGATGCGCTCGGGTCAATTGCACGGAACGGATTTCTGTTTTGCCGTCAACTTCCATTGCGAACGATACGCGGCCACCTTGCACGATAGGCAGATCCATTTGACTGATCTGATAACCCTTAGGCAAATCAGGATAGAAATAATTTTTACGCGCAAAGACCGAGTGCGGTGCAATGGTCGCACCGATGGCGAGGCCAAATTGAATCGCACGTTCCACTGCGCCGCGATTCATCACAGGCAAGGCGCCCGGCAAGGCCAGATCGACCGGCGATGTTTGCGTGTTTGGCTCCGCGCCGAACTGTGTCGGCGAGCCGCTGAAAATTTTTGTCTGGGTCGTCAACTGCGTGTGCGTTTCCAGACCGATTACCACTTCCCACTGCATATATTTCCTTACTCGCTTGTTAGCGTATTAAAGTTCGTCGCGCTGTACTGATGGCGTTTTATTCGGCAGGTTGGCGCAAGTGCCAGTCGGTCGCTTGTTGATATTGATGTGCGACGTTCAGCAACTTTGCTTCGGCAAAATAGTTGCCGATGATTTGCAAACCAACCGGGCGCTTGGAATTCTTTTCGCCCTGACCAAAACCGCAAGGTATCGACATGCCAGGCAAGCCAGCCAGGCTGGTCGACAGCGTGAAAATATCAGCCAGATAGTTGGCGATAGGATCGTCAGCCTTGTCACCCAGATCCCACGCTACGGTCGGCGATACCGGCCCCATGATGACGTCGCATTGTGTGAATGCTTGCTGGAAATCCTGCGCGATCAGGCGACGGATTTTTTGCGCTTGCAAGTAGTAAGCGTCATAGTAACCATGTGACAGTACATAAGCACCGACCAGGATACGACGTTTGACTTCATCGCCAAAACCTTCCGAGCGCGTCTTGCGATACATGTCGGACAGATCGGTGTAATCCTTGGCGCGATAGCCGTAACGTACGCCATCGAAGCGGCTCAAATTGGATGACGCTTCTGCTGGTGCGATGACGTAATACGTTGGAATCGACAACTCTGTTTTTGGCAAAGAAATATCAACCAGCGTTGCGCCCAGCTTTTCATATTCCTTGAGTGCAGCACGTACTGCTTGTTCTACATCGGCAGCCAAGCCTTCGCCAAAATATTCGCGTGGCAAGCCGATCTTTAAGCCTTGCAAAGGTGCGTTCAAATCGCGTGTGAAATCTTCTTGAGCGCGTTCGATACTGGTCGAATCACGTGGATCAAAACCTGTCATCGCGTTCAACAGCATGCCGCAATCTTCTGCCGTTTTTGCAATCGGGCCGCCTTGATCCAGCGATGATGCAAACGCGATCATGCCGAAGCGCGATACGCTGCCGTAAGTTGGCTTGATGCCAGTCACGCCACACATTGCTGCCGGTTGGCGGATCGAGCCGCCGGTGTCGGTTGCTGTCGATGCCGGTGCCAGACGCGCAGCAATTGCTGCTGCGGAACCACCGGAAGAGCCGCCAGGAATCGCCGCTTTATCCCATGGATTTTTCACTGCGCCGAAGTAGGAGTTTTCATTCGATGAACCCATCGCGAATTCATCGCAATTCAATTTGCCCAGATGGACCATGCCAGCCTGGTTGAATTTTTCTACGACGGTTGCATCGAATGGACTGACGTAGTTTTCCAGCATCTTGGAGCCGGCAGTTGAACGCCAATCGCGTGTGACGAAAATATCTTTATGTGCAATCGGGATGCCAGTCAATGCAGTGGTATCGCCGCTGGCCAGACGTTGATCTGCCGCCGCTGCTTGCTTCAAAGTCAAAGCAGAATCTACGTGCAGGAATGCGTTCAAATCGCTTTGCTTGATGCGATCCAAAAACAGATTCGCCAACTCCGTCGCGGAAATTTTCTTGGCATGCAGCAGTGCGGATAATTCTTTAAGTGTCTTGGTATGCATAGTGAATTTCTGGTGTTCGGTTGTTGGAGCAATTAATTGCTCCAAGTGCGCATTTAATTTAATAAAAAGCGAAAAAGCGCTGGCGATTTATTCGATGACTTTAGGCACCAGATATAAACCGTCTTGTGTAGCCGGTGCGACTTGTTGGTAATCGTCGCGACGATTCGCTTCGCTGACGACATCGTCACGCAAGCGCAGCGACAAATTTGGCTGCATCATGGCGATAGGGTGATTCAATGGTTCGATACCCGTGGTATCGACGGCACGCAATTGTTCAACCAAGGCAAAAATACCATTGAGCTTGTCCAGCGTTTGCACGGATTGCTCGTTGGTCAGTTCAATTTGCGCGAGCATTGATAGGCGTTTGACATCGGAAAGTTCGAGGGACATGGTCGGATTGCGGTCGGGCCGCTGTTCAATGTTAAGGAAATCGAAAGAAGCAAAAGTCTTCTAGTGTTGGCAAAAGCTTCGCAAAATAGCGCATCAAGCGGATATTTTTGCCTTTTGAGACGACTAATTTAAGGTAAATTATAAGGTAGAATATCGGGTTAATGCCTTGCTGGCGCCGATATTGGGCCGCCGCGGCTAATAAAACCCTTTTCTTTTACTTAAGCGCACCATTGCTGCGCAACCAGGACAATTCATGTTTGGATTTTTACGTAGTTACTTTTCGAATGATCTGGCAATCGATCTGGGTACCGCCAACACCCTGATTTATGTACGTAGCGCAGGTATCGTGTTGGATGAGCCCTCTGTAGTGGCAATTCGCCAGCAAGGCGGCCCGAATGGCAAGAAAACCATCATGGCAGTCGGTAAGGAAGCCAAACAGATGTTGGGCAAGGTTCCGGGCAATATCGAGGCGATCCGCCCGATGAAAGACGGCGTGATTGCCGACTTTACCGTTACCGAGCAAATGCTCAAGCAGTTCATCCGCATGGTGCACGACACCAAACTCTTCAAACCTTCCCCTCGTATCATCATTTGCGTACCTTGCGGCTCCACCCAAGTGGAACGTCGCGCAATCCGTGAATCGGCGCTGGGCGCAGGTGCAGCACAGGTATATTTGATCGAAGAGCCTATGGCAGCAGCGATTGGTGCCGGTTTGCCGGTATCGGACGCAACCGGCTCTATGGTGGTTGATATTGGTGGTGGTACGACCGAAGTCGGCATCATTTCACTGGGCGGCATGGTCTATAAAGGCTCGATCCGCGTCGGTGGCGATAAATTCGACGAAGCGATCGTCAATTACATCCGTCGCAACTACGGCATGCTGATCGGCGAACAAACTGCTGAAGCGATCAAAAAAGAAATCGGTTCCGCCTTCCCAGGCTCCGAAGTGCGTGAAATGGAAGTCAAGGGTCGTAACCTGTCCGAAGGCATCCCACGTTCGTTCACAATCTCCAGCAACGAAATCCTGGAAGCGCTGACTGACCCGCTGAACAACATTGTTTCCGCAGTGAAAAACGCGCTGGAACAAACCCCTCCAGAACTTGGTGCTGATATCGCTGAAAAAGGCATGATGCTGACTGGCGGCGGCGCATTGCTGCGCGATCTGGATCGCTTGCTGATGGAAGAAACCGGTTTGCCGGTCATCGTGGCAGAAGATCCTTTGACTTGCGTGGTGCGCGGTTCGGGCATGGCGCTGGAACGCATGGATAAATTGGGTTCGATCTTCTCTTACGAATAATCGTCCACAAGCGCATTATCTTCAGACTGGCTGACATGAACAATGTCATGAAAGCACAACACTTCGAAACACAGATCGCGGCTGCCGGACTTCACGTCTCGGCAGCGCGGTTTGTTGTGAAGCTCTTCGGCACGCTCTCCAACAAGTAATACATGGAATACAGCCCACCACCACTCTTCAAACAAGGTGCATCGGCACGTGCAAAGATGGTGTTCTTCGCCTTGATTGCGTTGGTGTTGCTGGGTGTGGATTCACACATGCGCTCACTCGCCGTCGTGCGGCAAGTCATCTCGACCGCGCTCTACCCCTTGCAAGTCGTTGCCCTCGCACCACGTGATGCACTTTATTATGTTGGTGACTATTTCACATCACTAACGAGTGCACAGGCCGAAAACGAAAAACTCAAACTGCAGCAAACGCTTGATGCGCGCACCTTGCAACAAGGGCAGCAGCTACTCGCGGAGAATACACAGCTGCGTCAATTGTTGGGTGCTAGCGAACGCTTGCCGGTGAAGTCCTTATTAGGTGAAATTCTGTACGACACCCGTGATGCCTTCACGCGCAAGATTGTGCTCAATCGCGGCAGTCAACACGGCGTCGAAGCCGGGCAGCCAGTGATTGATCATGTCGGTGTCGTGGGTCAAGTCACGCGCGTGTTCCCTTTCAGTTCGGAAGTGACTCTACTGACGGACAAGAATCAGGCGATTCCGGTGCAGGTTGTGCGCAATGGTTTGCGCAGTGTGGCTTACGGTCGTGGCCAATCCAATGTGCTGGATCTGCGCTTCATGCCGACCAATGCCGATATTCAAAAAGGCGATGTACTGGTGACATCCGGCATCGATGGTATTTATCCACCGGGCTTGGCTGTTGCGACGGTATCGCAAGTTGAAAACAAATCAGTCGATTCCTTCGCACGCATTATTTGCCAGCCGTCGGCCGGCATCGATCGCAATCGTCAGTTACTGATACTGTTGACTGAAAACAAATTCGAGCCGCGCGCTGCGGACGATAGTAAAGACAAGAACACCAAGATGGCTGGCATCCTGCGACATGCTGCCAGCCGTACGAATGGAACTTCCGGCAAGGGCATTGATCTACAACCCGCCCAACCATCTGCACCACAGCCTGCGACTGCTCCGCGATGAACCATCAGCCTCATTACATTCTTTTGCCGGCCAGCCCACTTTTCATCGTGGTGAGTTTGATCGTCGCTTTTTTACTGAACTTGCTACCGTGGGGACAGTGGATAGGCGTACCTGATTTTGTTGCGCTGATACTGGTGTTCTGGAGCATGCATCAACCGCGCAAGGTTGGTATCGGTGTTGCTTTCTGCATGGGCTTGTTGATGGATGTGCATGATGCGGCTGTGCTTGGCGAGAACGCACTGGCTTATACCTTGCTGTCGTATTTTGCGATCATGATACATAGACGCGTATTGTGGTTCCCCAATGGTACGCAGGCGCTGCATGTCTTCTTGTTGTTATTGATGACGCAAGTGGTCGAGGTGATCGTTCGACTGTTTGTTGGTGGTAATTTTCCCGGTTGGATGTATTTTTCCGAAAGTGTTGTGGCCGCCTTGTTATGGCCGGTAGTGACATGGATCTTGCTCGCACCACAACGTCGCGCGATCAATCGCGATGATACGCGGCCCATTTAAGTCGCCTTCCCTGTTGTTTATCCGGTATTTGAAACCGAATGACTGAATTAAAAAATACCGAACGCGAACTACAACTCTTCCGCCTGCGCTTGTCGGTCGCCGGTGTGGTTGTGTTCATTCTGTTCGCGTGTTTGCTGACCCGCTTTATCTGGTTGCAGGTATACAAACACAATGACTATGTAGCGCAGGCAGAAGACAACCGTATTTCTATCGTGCCGGTGGTGCCCAATCGCGGACTGATAGTTGATCGTAACGGCGTTGTGTTGGCACGTAATTATTCTGCTTATACGCTGGAAATCACACCATCAAAAATCAATGGCGATCTTGAAACACTGATCGATGAATTGGCCACACTGGTCGATATTCAACCCAAGGATAGAAGACGCTTCAAAAAACTGCAGGAAGAATCGCGTAATCTGGCTAGTTCACCGATTCGTGTACGTCTGACTGATGAAGAAGTCGCACGTTTTTCCGCACAGCGTTATCGCTTCCCCGGCGTTGAAATCCAGGCGCGTCTGTTCCGTCAATATCCGCTGGGCGCAGTTGCTTCGCATGTGATTGGTTATATCGGTCGCATCAATACGCGTGAAGCGAAAGAGATAGACGACAGCGACGATGCGACCAACTATCGTGGCACCGAGCATATCGGCAAGGAAGGTCTGGAAAAGAATTACGAAGACAAGTTGCATGGCCGTACCGGCTACGAAGAAGTTGAAGTCTCAGCCGGCGGTCGTCCTATTCGTACCTTGTCGCGCACAGCGGCAACGCCGGGCGATAATCTGATCCTGTCTATCGATATCGAATTGCAGAAGGTCGTCGAACAAGCGTTTGGTGATCGACGCGGTGCCTTGATTGCGATTGAGCCATCGACTGGCGACGTGTTGGCCTATGTATCGATGCCGACCTTCGATCCTAATTTATTCGTTGAAGGTATTGATCAGCAAAACTGGGATGCACTGAATAACTCGCCGGATCACCCTCTTCTGAATCGTCCCTTGTCTGGTGCTTATCCACCAGGTTCGACGTACAAACCGTTTATGGCGCTGGCGGCACTGGAGTTGGGCAAACGCAAACCATCAGATGCGATTTCCGATCCGGGTTATTTCTGGTTTGGTAATCACAAATTCCGCGACGATAAAGAAGGCGGGCACGGCATAGTCGATATGTATAAATCGATCGTGCAATCGTGCGATACCTACTATTACGTTCTTGCCAATGATCTGGGCGTCGATGCGATTCATGATTTCATGAAACCTTTCGGCTTTGGTCAAAAGACCGGTATCGATCTTCGCTTCGAACGTACAGGCGTGTTGCCATCGACAGCATGGAAGGCCGCGGCATATAAAAAGCCGGAGCAGAAGAAATGGTATGCAGGTGAAACCATTTCTATCGGCATTGGCCAGGGTTACAACTCATTTACACCATTGCAACTGGCGCATGCGACAGCAACGCTTGCCAATAACGGCATCGTGATGAAGCCGCATCTGGTCAAGATGATAGAAAACGGCACGACGCGCCAACGCACGCTGACCGTGCCGAAAGAAAGCTATCGCATTCCCTTGAAGCAGGAAAACATCGACATCATCAAGCACGCGATGGTAGGCGTGAATAAAGAAGGTACTGGTGCCCGCGCCTTCGCGAGAGCAGAGTATGTATCCGCCGGTAAAACGGGTACCGCGCAAGTGATTGCGATCAAAAAAGGCGAGAAGTACGATTCCAGCAAAATCTCGGATCGTCATCACGATCACGCCTTATACACGGCTTTTGCGCCGGCAGACAATCCACGCATAGCCTTGGCCATCATTGTAGAAAATGGTGGTTTTGGTGGTGCAGCGGCGGCACCGATTGCGAAGGCAGCGATGGATTTTTATTTGCTGGGCAAACGGCCTGACGCCAAGGCGCCAGCCAAGCCGAAGAACGAGCCTAAGGAAGAGTTCGTCGAATGAGCACACAGATGAATAAACGCTCGTTTGGGCAAATCGTTCAACCCTATATTCAAGTGTTTGACGGGCCCTTGATTCTGATCGTCAGCTTGATTCTGGCGGTGGGAACAGTGACGTTGTATTCGGCCGGCATCGATTTCCCGGGTCGCGTGGAAGATCATGTGCGCAACATCATGATCGCCTTTGTCGTGATGTGGATTGCCGCCGCGATTCCGCCGCAGACCTTGATGCGTTTTGCCGTGCCTTTATATTTGACGGGTATCGTCTTGCTGCTGGCGGTCGCGCAGTTTGGTTTGATTCGTAACGGTGCGCGACGCTGGGTTGATCTCGGCATGATTGTGCAGCCGTCAGAAATCATGAAGATCGCCATGCCGATGATGCTGGCATGGTTCTTCCAGAAGCGCGAAGGCATGACACGCTGGCGCGAGTTTTTGGTTGCCGGTCTGCTCTTGATTGCACCAGTCGGCTTGATCATGCGTCAACCGGATTTGGGCACATCCTTGCTAGTCTTGGCCGCAGGTTTCTATGTGATCTTTCTGGCAGGCTTGTCGTGGAAAGTACTGGTGGCAGCAGCGGTGGCAGTAGGTGCCAGCTTACCTGTGGTGTGGTCGATGATGCACGATTATCAGCGCGGACGCGTATTGACGCTGATCGATCCGACGACCGATCCGCTCGGCAAAGGCTTTCACATTATTCAATCGACGATTGCGATTGGGTCTGGTGGTGTTACAGGTAAAGGCTGGTTGAACGGGACGCAGGCGCATCTGGAATTCATTCCTGAACGCACTACCGATTTCATCTTCGCCGTGTATTCGGAAGAGTTCGGTTTGATCGGCAATTGTATTTTGCTGTTCCTCTATTTGTTGTTGATCGGACGCGGCATGATCATTGCGGCGAATGCGCCGACTTTGTTCAGTCGTTTGTTGGCGGGTGCGATTACCTTGATCTTCTTCACTTATGCATTTGTGAACATGGGGATGGTCAGTGGTATTCTTCCGGTCGTTGGTGTGCCCTTGCCTTTTGTCAGCTACGGCGGCACCGCCTTTGTCACGCTCGGATTGGGCGTCGGCATTTTGATGAGCATTCAGCGGCACAGGAAGTTGATGCAAAGCTGATGTGACCGATTCATCGATTGCGTTGTGAGTATTTCCGCAACGCAATCATCATCAGGAGCACGCGATGCAATTTCGCCCGTATAAGGCAGTACAGTTTTTATCCATACTCTTCATCGTCGTTTTGGCCGGTTGCAGCAGCGTACCGCTATCGACACCATCCAAAGCGCCTGCCACAAGTTCCACATCACGTTCCTCAACTCATCCTGTTTTGCCGCCAGCCGGTTCTGGTCGTGGCGGCTATTACAAGGATGATGGTCCAGGTGAAGATATACCGGATGGTTTGGAAAACTTGCCGGATGCCGAGCCCAGAGTAGAGCCGTATGCAAAGCGCGGTAATAAACCGTATGTCGTATTTGGCAAGCAATACGTGCCGATAGTGAATGACGAGCCGTTCAAGCAGCGCGGGCGTGGCAGTTGGTACGGCAAGAAATTCCATGGTCAAAAAACGTCATCCGGCGAGCCTTACGATATGTATCAAATGTCGGCCGCGCATCCGACCTTGCCGATTCCATCGTATGCACGCGTAACGAACTTGAGTAACGGCAAGCAGGTGATAGTACGTGTGAATGATAGAGGTCCATTCCATTCGAGCCGTGTCATTGATTTGTCTTATACCGCGGCATTGAAGCTGGGTTATATCGGGCATGGCAGCGCAGAGTTGGAAGTTGAGCGATTACTGCCAGCCGAGATCGAACGCATCAATGCTAACAAGGGTAATGAACCTGTGGCGGTAACAACACCGGCGCCATCGCCAGTGCATATACCTACAGTTGAGACCACGTCGCTGGAGCCAATCGCGCTGCAAACCCAAGCTGCGCCAGCAGATACGCAAGTTGTGGCAGCTCTGAGTAAAGGATTTTATTTGCAGTTCGGTGCGTATTCGCAGGTAGCCAATGCCGAAGCAGTGCGTGTGCGTTTGGCGCAGGAGGTAGGGAAAAATTTGCCGCAGTTGAAAGTGGAGCCGTCGAATAATCTATATCGACTGTATAGCGGCCCCTTTGCCAGTCGGGATGAAGCGGCAGCAGCAGCAGCACAAGTGCAGCAAGCTGGTGTCAATAAACCCTTAATCTTCCAGCGTTAATCGTTTGAATTGTCGCTGTCGTTTTTCATCTGCAGGGCGCGGTCGTACAAGGCATTCTTTTTCTGGCCGGTAATTTGAGCGGCGAGTGTGGCGGCTTGTTTGACTGAGCACTCTTGCAGCAGTATCGTCAGGATGCGTTCTGCTTCGATCTGGTCTTGATCGCCAGCAGTAGGTGCACCTTCCAGCAATATGACGAACTCCCCTTTTTGCCGATTCGCATCTGCATTGATCCATGCGCTGGCTTCAGCCAAAGTGCAGCGATGCGTTTCTTCAAACAGCTTGGTCAATTCCCGTGCGAACACGATTTGTCGCGTGGGCTCGAACGCGGCGGCTAATGCTTCGACCGCTTCCGTAATCCGGTGTGGTGCTTCGTAAAACACCATGGTTGCCGCAATTGCTTTTAAACCAAACAAGAAGGTCTCGCGTTGCTTGGCTTTCGCAGGCAAAAATCCGACAAAATAAAATTGATCATTGAGTAATCCGCTGGCCGACAGTGCGGTCACGGCAGCCGATGCACCCGGTAATGGAACCACGCGTAAACCAGCGTTGCGCACCGCATCAACTATACGTGCGCCAGGGTCGGATACGGCAGGTGTGCCGGCATCGGAGACCAGTGCAATGCGTTCGCCAGCTTGCAAGCGGCTGATCAATTTGTCCGCTACTTCACGCTCGTTATGCTGGTGCGCGGCGATCAAATTCTTCGATAAGCCGTAACGTGTCAGAAGATGACCAGTGTTACGTGTATCTTCGCAAGCGACGGCATCGACGATGGATAAAGTGTGCAAAGCGCGCAACGATATATCGCCCGTATTCCCGATCGGTGTAGCCACCACATATAATGTCGCCGAAGGATAGGTCTGCTGTGAGACATCATGCATAATCGGCAAGATCGCGGAGAGGCTGTTGCTTGTATCAGTCATTGGGAGAATCGGATGTTGGGAAATTTAGCGAGAATGTTCGTGCTGGCAGGAGTCATCAGCGGATTGTGCTCGCCTGTACTGGCAAATACAACTACTGGCGTCGCCGCTGCTAGCGTTGCCAGTGTACTCGGCATTCAAGATCAACGGTCGCCGATTGATAGGATGCAACTCGCACAGACTGATTTGGCTTTGCCAGATGCGATGCATGCACCGATAGACGAGCCTATAGTCGAAGCGATCGAGATTCCCGTCGTGACAACCAGATTGCCACCAGTGCGGATCGCCCTGCTATTACCGACGCGTGCAGAATCCCTGGCGCGGGTTGCCGAAGCGGTACGTGCCGGGTTTATGGCGGCTTACCAGCATGAGCCGGGAAACATTACCGTCAATTTGGTGGAAACCGGCGATGCAGCGCAAGACATCTTGTCCGGTTATTTGGATGCTGTGTCAAAAAATGACATCGTGGTGGGACCGTTGACGCGCAGCGGCGCGGCAGCAATCGTACAAAATAATAGCGCCAGCAAGCCGACTATCGTGTTGACGCAATTGAATGCAGCCGATGATGCGGAAGTGCGCGTGCCATCCAATATGCTGGTGATGGGCTTGTCGATAGAAGATGAAGCACGTCAGGTAGCGAATTGGGCTGGTGCCAAGCGGTCGCGTTTGAAAGCCTTTGCGATTTCAACCAATGTGTCGTGGCAAAAGCGTGCGGTAAAAGCCTTTGCTGCGCAGTGGAGCCATCTCGGACTGCAGTCCGAAGTCATGGAGCTGGGCATGACGGGCGGTTTCATTAACGCCAATACCTTGGTACAACTGAAAAAACGCATACAAGCGGAAAAGCCGGGACTGATTTTTGTCGGTCTCGATGCGGCCCAAGCAATTCAATTACGACTCGGTATCGGTGGCGAAGTGACGATGTACGGCACTTCGCAATTGAACCCATTTGCACTAAAGGATTGGACCGATGCTGATCGTCTGACTGATCTGGAAGGCGTGCGTTTGCTGGACATGCCGTGGCAATTGCAAGCTGATCATGCTGCCGTCATGACTTATCCGCATCTTGCAAAAAACAACGAACAACGTATCAGCCCG
Source organism: Herminiimonas arsenitoxidans (assembly GCF_900130075.1). Taxonomy (NCBI): domain Bacteria; kingdom Pseudomonadati; phylum Pseudomonadota; class Betaproteobacteria; order Burkholderiales; family Oxalobacteraceae; genus Herminiimonas; species Herminiimonas arsenitoxidans. The sequence continues at coordinate 2,193,844 of NZ_LT671418.1, read as the reverse complement.
GATATCGAGCGTTTGTATGCGCTGGGTATCGATGCCTATCGTGTTGCCGCGAATGTCGCCATCAAGCAAACCGATTTTGATATCGATGGCGTGACTGGGAAACTGACAGTGCGCTTCGGCCGTGGCGCTCCCTACTTTGAACGTGTGTTGCAACCGGCGATTTATCGCGAAGGCATGGTGCAACCGCTGGAAGTGCAATAAGTCTGCGCTGATGCGGCTACCCGACTTTCTTCGCCCTCGTACGGCCAAGCAGATCATCGGGCAAGCCGGCGAAGATGATGCACTCGCGCATTTGCAGCGACAAGGTTTGACGCTGGTCGAACGTAATTTTCGCTGCAAAGGTGGTGAAATCGATTTGATCATGCAAGAAGGCAATGCGCTGGTTTTCGTTGAAGTCAGAAAACGCGCAGATAAAAACCATGGCGGTGCCGCCGCCAGCGTCACTGCCAGCAAACAGAAGCGCTTGATCATTGCCGCGCAGATTTATCTGCAACGTCACAAGATGCCGCCACCCTGCCGCTTCGATGTAATTGCATTTGATGACAACGAAATGACATGGCTGAAAAATGCCATCGAGGCTTGAATTCTTTTGAACCACGCGATTCATCGCGATGGACTACTCTATAATCCACCACATCATGACCAATCAACGTATCCTCAGTCACTTCCACGAAAGTGCCGAGCTGAAAATCCAGGCAGCCTCGTTATTAGCGCAACCAATTGAACAAGCAGTTGAACTAATGTTCGGTGCCCTGTCTAACGGGAACAAGATTCTTGCGTGCGGCAATGGCGGGTCGGCCGCAGACTGTCAGCATTTTTCGGCACAACTGGTAGGACGCTTTGAACGCGAACGCCTGCCTTTGCCGGTGATGGCACTGACGACTGATACATCCATACTGACCGCAATCGGTAACGACTATAGTTACCAGGAAATCTTCAGCAAGCAGGTACAGGCGTTCGGACAATCCGGCGATGTCTTGCTGGCTTTATCGACTTCCGGCAATTCAGCCAATGTCATGGCCGCCATTGAGGCAGCGCTGGAACGCGATATGCGCGTTGTCGCGTTGACCGGCAAAGGCGGTGGTGCGATAGCCAAATTGCTGACGGACGCAGACGTTCATATCTGTGTGCCGCATGACCGAACTGCACGGATACAGGAAGTACATTTATTAACGATACATTGTTTGTGTGACGGCATTGACGTTGCATTATTTGGAGGAGATGAGAATGATTAATTTGAACCGTTACATGGCTGTAGCACGACGTCCACTGGCGCTGATTTTGGTGTGTGGCGCAGTCGCAGTAAGTTTGCAAGGTTGCTTTGCGATGATGGCCGGCGGTGTTGTTGCTGGCACATTGGCCGCGACTGACCGTCGTACATTAGGCGCGCAAACGGAAGACAAGGCCATTATGGTCAAGGGTGAAGCACGTATTCCTGGCGTGGTCGGCGAAGCTGGTCACGTGAACGTCACCAGTTTCAACCGCAAGGTATTGCTGACTGGTGAAGTGCCTACCGAAGCAGCCAAGGAAGCTGCCGGACGCGAAGCTGCCGCTATCGAAGGCGTGCAATCGGTGGTGAATGAATTGGCCGTATCTGGTGCCTCTGGTTTCGGTTCGCGTTCAAACGATAGCTTGATCACCGGCAAGGTGAAGGCATCGTTTGTCGATAACAAGACACTCTATGCAAATGCAATCAAGGTGGTAACTGAACGCGGTATCGTTTATCTGATGGGTCGTGTGACAGAAAACGAAGGTAATCTGGCAGCTGAGATCGCACGTGGTGTGAGCGGCGTGCAAAAAGTCGTCAAGGTGTTTGAATACATCAGTGATGATGAGTATCGTCAAATGACCAACACATCGGATACGCAACAGAAAAAATAAGAGTTAATTGTGATTACATCGATCCTGTATCGGTGTAATGCGAGAATGATATATTGAAGCCGTGCAGCATATTGCTGTACGGCTTTTCTTTTGGGGAGAGAAAAGATGCAACTGATTTTTCCGGTTGGATTAATCTTGATTGTTGTCATGTGGGGTGTTTTTTCACCTGAATCACTAGGCACCATTTCCCATATCGCGATGGCGGCGATTACCAAGAATTTTGGTTGGCTGTACCTGTGGGTGGTGCTGGGTTTGGTATTGTTTGCTGCCTTTCTAGCCTTCAGCCGCTACGGCAACCTCAAGCTGGGGAAAGATGACGACGAGCCGGAGTTTTCCCTGCCGGCCTGGTTCGCGATGTTATTTGCTGCCGGCATGGGTATCGGTCTGGTGTTTTGGGGCGTCGCGGAGCCGCTTTCTCATTTCACGCAAGGTCCGCCTGGCACCATTGCCAGAACGCCTGACGCAGCCGGGACGGCGATGCGTTACAGCTTCTTTCACTGGGGTATACATCCTTGGGCTGTGTACAGCATAGTCGCACTGGCTATTGCCTTCTTTCAATACAGACGACAAGGCGTTGCCTTGATCAGCGAATCGACCAATGCCTTGCCATGGCGACCAGTACAACGCATGTCGGGCCTGTTCAATGCGCTTGCCGTGATTGCGACTGCTTTCGGTGTGGCGACCTCGCTTGGTATGGGCGCGATGCAGATCAACGGCGGCTTGGCGGCAGTGTTTGGATTGGCGATTAACAAGTACACGCAGGTTGGGATCATTGTGGTCGCGGCGACTCTTTTCATCTTGTCCGCTGTGAGCGGTGTCGAGAAGGGCGTCAAATGGTTGTCATCCGCGAATATGCTGGTTGCAGCTCTGCTGACCTTGATGGTTTTTCTGCTCGGCCCTACCGTTGCCATCATCGATACCTTCACGAATACGCTGGGTAGTTACATCAGTGAATTCGTGCGCATGAGTTTGCGCATGACGCCTTTCCGCGATAGCGAATGGGTGGGCGAATGGACAGTCTTTTACTGGGCCTGGTGGTTGTCCTGGTCACCTTTCGTTGGTTTGTTCATCGCACGTGTATCGCACGGCAGAACCATACGTGAGTTCATTGTTGGAACAGTGATTGCTCCTTCGATTGCTGCCTTCATCTGGTTCTCGGTCTTTGGCGGTACGGCGCTGCAAATGGAAATCTGGCAAGGCATACCAATTGCGGAAGCCGCCAAGGCCGATTTGTCGACGGCGCTCTTTACGATGCTGGATGCGATGCCTTTGGGTTTGATTATGTCGGTCATCGCCACTTTGCTGGTGCTGGTATTTTTTATTACGTCTGGCGATTCGGCGATACTTGTATTGGGAATGATGAGCAAGGGCGGTGAGCCTAATCCTTCAGCTGGCGTCAAGATTACTTGGGGTGTACTGATTGCCGGTATTGCGATCAGTCTGTTGCTTGCTGGCGGGATTGATGCATTGCAAACGGCGACGATAGTGTTTGCCCTGCCGTTCACCATAGTTGTGATCCTGATGGCGATATCGTTGTGGCGAGCAATACGGGAAGACTGGAAAGAAGAACAACGTATCGAGCGAGAGTTGCGGCAGCGCATGCGCCAGCTCATATCGAAATAAAGTCATGCCATGCCGATAGTCATTGGCATGGCATACGTCATTCGCTCGACCTGACTATAATAGGCGCACTGAACTTTTCGAATTGTCGATCATGCAAGCATCTTCTTCTGCACCTAAGCGTACTTGGCTCAAAGTACTGGCCGCTCTCATCATTGTGGGATTGGCTGCGGTTGGCTATATGTCAGTGTCGAAAAAAGATGTGATCCCCGAGGTGACCTTCGTCAATCTGCAAGGCAAGAAAATCACTTCACAGGATTTGCGCGGCAAAGTGGTGATGATCAATTTCTGGGCAACGTCATGCGTGACGTGCGTGAAAGAAATGCCGGAGATGGTCGATACCTATAACAAGTACAAAGACAACGGTTTAGAATTCATCGCGGTAGCAATGGCTTACGATCCGGCAAACTATGTATTGAATTTTGTCGAGACGCGCAAACTGCCGTTCACGGTTGCACTCGATGTGCAGGGCGATCTGGCGAAATCATTCGGTGATGTCAAATTGACGCCAACCACCTTGGTGGTCGACAAAGACGGTCATATCATCAAGCGTTATGTCGGTGAGCCGGATTTCGCAGCCTTGCATCAACTGCTGGAAAAAGCACTCGCCGCTTGATGTTACGGGCGGGACTTCTTCCCGCCACTTACGCGTTCTATACCAGCCAGATCGCGCCAACTCTGCACTTCTTCAAATCGATTTTCGCTCAGTAGCTGACGCACAGCCGCCGCCTGATCGTAGCCATGTTCCATCAGCAACCAACCATCTGGTTTTAAATAAGATGTCGCACCTTGGCTGATGATTTGCAGCGCAGACAATCCATTCGCATGATCGGTCAAGGCATCGACTGGCTCAAAGCGCAAATCGCCTTCGGATAAATGTGTGTCACCGGCAACGATGTACGGTGGATTCGATACGATCAAATCGAAATGTTGATTCTCCAATGCCGAGAACCAATCGCTGCGCAAAAAATTTACCTGGGCATTGTTCTTCTTCGCATTGCCTTGTGCAATGACTAACGCTTGTTCACTGACATCAAGTGCGATGACACTCGCGTCTGATCGTGTATGCGCAATGGCTATGGCGATGGCACCGGAGCCTGTGCCCATATCCAGTACGCGGCCTTGCGGAGGCAGATATTGCAAGGCCAATTCCACCAGTAATTCTGTATCAGGACGAGGGATCAAAACGGCTGGCGTGACGTCAAAAGACAAACCGTAGAATTCACGTTCACCGATCAGATAGGCGATAGGTTCGCCTGCCAGTCGTTGTTCAAACAGACGAGAGAGTTGTTGCGCTTCCGCTAAGTTCAATTGACGTTCAGAGTGTGTAATCAACTGCACGCGCGATAGCTGTGTGACATGCCCAATCAAGATGCGCGCTTCCAGTTGTGCAACTGGTGCGCGCTGCATGATGTCAGCGATAGTATCGCCCGCTTGAATGACTGAATGCATCAACGATTTTTCTGGAACGCGGCATACATCAAATACAGCGCGATCACGACAAACCAGACCAATGCCCATTGTGGCAAGGACAAGCCCATGATCGGTGCGTATTCAGTCGTGCACAAGCCGTCAGCCTGAAACAGGAAGGGCAATAACTTTGCCGTAGGAATGGTGTTCAAGGATGTTTCCAGCGGATCGATACCGCAGGATACGGTTGGGTGTGCCTTGATGTAAATATGCCAGCCAGCGACACCAGCACCAGCGACTGATGCCAAGGCGGCAAGCGCAGTCGCGAATCTGGCTGCGGCCCGCGGTAAAAACAGGGCGATGATACAAATCAAGGCAATCGCGGCAAATGCGTAGCGTTGAATGACGCACAGCGGGCAAGGCTGCATGTTCTCTACATGTTGCAGATAAAGTGCAACTGCCAACAGGGCCAGCGAGACAAAGATGACTGCGAGTAAAACAGGTTTGGAGTTTTTCATCGGTGGATTCTCGAAAAAGGATGCACGTTAAGAGTAAGGTTCGCCTGAATAGTTGCAATCAATTTGCGTCGCCGAGCGCTGCCAGCAATTCTGCCTGATGTTCCGCCGCCAGCGCATTGGTCAGCTCGGTCAAATCTCCATCCATGATGAAGTCGAGTTTGTACAAAGTCAGGTTAATGCGGTGATCGGTCATGCGGCCTTGCGGGAAATTATAAGTGCGTATGCGTTCGCTACGGTCGCCGGAGCCGATCAGGGATTTACGCGTTGCCGCTTCCTTCGATTGTTGTTCGCGCAACTGTACGTCTTTGATACGCGCTGCCAGAACCTTTAATGCTGACGCCTTGTTTTTATGCTGACTGCGATCGTCCTGACATTCGACCACAATGCCGGTCGGAAGATGCGTGATACGTACTGCTGAATCAGTCTTGTTGATGTGTTGACCACCAGCGCCAGAGGCGCGATAGGTATCAATGCGCAGGTCGGCTGGATTGATGTTGACGTCTTCTACTTCGTCGGCTTCCGGCATGATGGCGACGGTACAGGCGGATGTATGGATGCGTCCTTGTGTTTCCGTCGCTGGTACGCGTTGCACGCGATGTCCACCGGATTCGAATTTCAGTTTTGAATATGCACCGGAACCGACAATGCGCACGATCACTTCCTTGTAACCGCCGACTTCGGATGCGGATTCCGACACCATTTCTATCTGCCAGCGATTACGTTCGGCAAAGCGCGTGTACATGCGCAGCAAGTCTCCCGCGAATAATGCTGATTCATCACCGCCGGTGCCGGCACGGATTTCGAGGAAGATGTTGCGGTCGTCGTTGGGATCTTTCGGCAGCAGCATTTTCTGCAGATCGATTTCCAGCTGTTCCATGCGTGCTTTGGCTGCCGTGATTTCTTCCTGCGCAAATTCTTTCATGTCCGGATCGGACAACATGTTTTGCGCATCCTTGATGTCGTTATCGGCTTGCGTATAGCTGCCGTATAAAGCGACAAGTGGGCCTAGTTCAGCATGTTCGCGTGTCAGCTTGCGATAATTGTCCATATTGGACGTGACGTCTTCCTGCATCAGCAGCACATTCAATTCGTCCAAGCGTTCAGTCAATTGATTGAGCTTGGCGAGCATCGATGGTTTCATCATATTTTTAATCTTGTATTGGCTTGAGTTGTCTGGTCAGCGTGCATCGGATGATTGGATGCGCGCGGGTTTGTCTGCGCAAGGGCAGACTGAGCAGGAAGAGCGTCGCTAGCGCTTGGTACGGAATAACTGCGGCAGCAATGCCGCGAGGCGCGCACGTTCGTCGCCTTGTGCATTGTTCAGCGCTTGTTGCGGGCCATGCAGGAATTTGGCGGTCAAGCCTTTGGACAAGGCTTCGAGTACGGCGTCGATATCTTCGCCTTTGGCCAGTAATTTACGCGCACGTTCCAGTTCTATCATGCGCATGGTTTCACTGGACTCATGCAAGTCTTGAATGACAGGCACAACGGCACGTGCATCTATCCAATGCATGAAGGAACGCACGCGGGTTTCGATGATGGCCTCGGCTTGTGCGACCGCAGCTTGACGATTTTCAACGCCAGTTTGTACAAAGGTGCCGAGGTCATCAACGGTATAGAGGAAGACGTCGTCCAGATGGCCGATTTCTTCTTCGATATCACGCGGTACTGCCAGATCGACCATGAACATCGGTTTATGGCGACGCGCCTTGATCGCGCGCTCCACCATGCCGAGGCCAATGATAGGCAGCGATGATGCAGTCGATGAAATAAGGATGTCGAAGTTGGCCAGTTGATCCGGCAGATCAGCCAGACGAATGGCGCGACCATTGAAGCGATGCGCCAATGCTTCGCCACGTTCGAGTGTGCGATTGGCTATCGTCACGGATTTTGGATTTTGTGCGGCGAAGTGCGTGGCGCTCAATTCGATCATTTCGCCAGCGCCGATGAACAGCACATTCTGTTCCGAGATCGTATCGAAAATGCGTTGCGATAAACGTACCGATGCGGCCGCCATCGAAACGCTGTGCGCGCCTATCTCGGTAGTGCTGCGTACTTCCTTCGCAACGGCAAACGTACGCTGGAACATCTGATGCAAATAAGTGCCGAGTCCACCGGCCGCATCGGCCTGGCGTACTGCATCTTTCATCTGACCCAGAATCTGCGGCTCGCCCAACACCATTGAATCGAGTCCCGATGCAACGCGGAAGGCGTGGCGTACTGCATTGTCTTGCGGCAGCGCGTACAGATAAGGACGCAATTCTGCGTAAGGCAGTTTGTGATAATCCGCGAGGAAGTGTGCGGTGATATCGATGGCTTCGTTCACGCCGCCGGGCAGATTGCTGGCGGCATAGAGTTCGGTGCGATTGCAGGTCGACAGGATCGCTGCTTCGTCGGTATACGTTGTGGCATCGCTGCGGCCATACCAACTACGTGCGGAAGCCACCGCTTGACCAAGCTGGTCAGCAGGAAAGGCTACCTTCTCGCGCAGAGAGACTGGCGCGGTAGTGTGGTTAAGGCCGACGGCGAGGAGTTGCATTTATGGCACAAATATTCAATGGTTGAATAGCGTTACATTATAGCCTGTTGCACTATGGCACGAGACTGTTGCCGCTAGGCAGCTACACACCGTGACAATAAGGCAAGGTGAGTGTGAATGTGGTGCCGTCGCCAACCTGGCTGCTAAAGCTGATATCGCCTTGATGGCGCTCAATCACGGTTTTCACAAAGACCAGTCCTAATCCTACGCCATCATGACGCGGTTGGTTTGGTAAATCGACACGCTGGAAGCGATGGAACAGCTTGCTTTGATCTGCTTCTGCTATGCCATAGCCGTGATCGCGGATGCGGCACATGACATAGGACTGATCGCCTTCCTGTTGTGACCAGACCGAGCAAATGATGCTGGTGTGATCCGGGCTGTAGTTGATCGCATTGGACAGCAGGTTGGTTAGCGCACGTGTCATCAGCGTGCGATCGACCTTGACTGGATATTCACCTTCCGCAATTTCCATCACGACGGTGATGTGACGACTTTTTGCCAATGACCACATTTCATCGGTGGCATCGAATAGCAGATCCTGGAAATCAACTTCTTCCAAGCGATATTCATGCGATTCCGCACGTGCCAGTTGCACGAAGTTATCGGCCAAGCCCAGCGTTTTGCGCGAAGCTTTTTCAATACGGGCAAAAAGTTCGGATTGCGGTAATGCCGACGACACTTCGTTTTGCAGTTCGAGCAAAGCCAGAATCGATGCTTGTGGTGCGCGCATATCGTGCGACAAGAAGCGTAGCGTTTCATCACGACTACGTTCAGCGGCACGTATGGTCGAGATATCCAGCACGCTGATGATCCAGCCTGTTAGCAGATTGGCTGCCGAGTAGCAGGGACTGCTTTTGACTAGCAAATCACGTCCGTTGTGATCTTGCGCCGAGATGCCGTTGCTCAATGCTTCTGCGCGATCGAGGTCAAGTAATTCAGGCCAATCGAAAGAGAGATTGGCAGCAAGGTCGACTGGTTGCGGTGTTTTTAGTTGCGACAATAAATCAAAGATGCTGGCGCCGAGTACATGGTCAAAGCCGATGGAGCGGTAGTAATCATTGGCATGTTTGTTGGCGAGCAGAACGCGGCCTTCAATCGAAGTGACCAAAGTCGCATCTGGCAAATTATCCAGATTGTCTGAAACGAATTGACGCAGATCACGTACGCGACGTGCTGCATTTTTCATTGCGGTGATGCGTTGCTCCAGTACGTCGGCCATTTCAGTTTCTGGCGCCGCAGCCATTTCTTCCGGTAGTAAATGTGGCTCTTTGTCGAGGCGAGTAAATTCCTGCCCCAGATAAGTGATGGCCGCTTCCAGTCGGCGCCAACTCCACAATGGATACGAGATGATCAATACAATGATGGATGCCGCCGGTGCAATCCACAGACCCAGGCGCAAACTGATGTAACTGACGGTGAGTGTGAGGATCATCCAGATACCTGTCGCAAAGAGCGACAGACGTGGCGATAGCAGCAAGTAACCAAGCAAGGCGATGAAGACCGGTATGGCATTGAACAAAGCGGTTTGCCATGGAGCAGCGATATGAATAGTGTCGCCATCCAGCAAGCTGGCCAGCACATGCGCATTGATTTCTATACCGGGCATGGCACCTGAATTTCCAGAAACCGGTGTGGGATAAGAGTCCGCCATGCCGAGTGCGGTCGCACCTACCAGCACATATTTGTTGGTGAAGAATTCATCAGCAACTTCGCCGCGTAATACCGAGACATAAGGAACTGATTGGAAATGGCCGATGCTGCCGTCAAACGGGATATAGATTTGATCGCCGCGTTGTACGGTGTCGATCGATGATGATGTGGTGGTTTTTATTGATGGTGCAGCCGCGCCGGCGTATTGAATGTTTTCGCCAGTTTCCAATAGCGCTGCTGCGAAATGCGGCCACGCTTTGCCGTCCTGGCCTTCGTATAAAAATACGCTACGTACTACACCGTCGGTGTCGTGTTCCAGGTTGATGTGTCCGAGTGCATGTGCTGCATCCGCGAATTCAGGAATCGGCAAACCGATGGTTAAACCACGGCCGGCGTTCGTCATGACGACTGGCAGTACGGCGCGCCCGCTTTGCATCAGGGCTGCCGTGAGCTTTTTATCGCCAGGACGGCTGCCATCTGCTTGCGGTGGTTCAGTTTCGGACAGGATGACATCGAGTCCGATCGCACGCGGTTTGGCTTTATTCAGTTTGTTGATCAGGTCCGCATGCACGTTCCGCGACCACGGCCAGCGACCAAGTTGTGACAGGCTGTAATCGTCAATGGCAACAATGATGATGTCGTCGCGTACGGGTTTGCTGTCGATCGAGACAAAGAAGTCATACAGAGATTGATCGAGTCGTCCCAGACCATTCTGCCAACCCAGCGCGAGCGCGAGGGCCAGCAGACTGATGAATAGCATCAGCCATTCGCGCAATGCAAGGCGCCGCACGAACGGGGAAAGCCAACGTATCTTCATCGAAACTTAGCGTCGATCTGCTGAGCGGGAGGTATCGCGCGAGCTTTCTTTCGCACGCAGTGGATGGCCGTCGTTGATGATCCATTGATCCGTGACGATCAAGGTTTGCGCGGACGAAAATGGATTGGTACTGCCATCGGCATTGACGCTTTGTACGCGAGCGAAATAAGTGCCAAATGATGGACGCGGTAGTTTGATCTCGTTGCCGACGACGCTGCTGGTAAACAAGAGCCAGCTAAATTCCACATCGCGTGCGACTTGCACGTTGTACTTTTGCGTTGCTGATCCTTGCCAACGTAATTCCAATTCCTTGCTGTAATTATTCGAGACTGATGGCGCAGCTTGAATCGGTAATTCTTTGATGGGATCAATGCGATTCTTGATCGTGACGGCAATGGTGCTGGGCATACCTTCTAATCCCAAGCTATCGATCGCAGATATATGGGCGAAGTAATTTCCCTCTGCAATATTGTCGATGGTGACATCACGCATCTTGCTCTTTGCCTCGGCTAGCAGATGCAATGCTTCGGCATCTTGCGAGAGTTGTACGTGATAAGCGCGAGCACCATTGATAGGCTCGATAGAAAATTGCGCCGCACCATCTTGTCTGTATGGCGTACCGGCCAATTGTGGTGCCGGTAATAAATCGATGGCACGTCCGACGGAATTACTGGCGATGATATTGCCCTTCGCCAGATCGAGCATGCGGGTTTCTGGCGTGCGTGGTGAGCCTACGACGACGCGGCCACGCAGTACTTCCGTTGCTACATTTTTGCCATCAAGGCCGACACGGAAATAAGTGCCGCGTACACCAGCGACAGATGATGGCGTGCGAACTTCAAAGCGTCCTTTGTTGGCATCTAATGGCGAGATACGCGATACAACTTTTCCCCGTAATAATTTGACTTCTGTACGAGGGCTACCGGTGTAGCGAGATTTACGGAGTTTGGTGAGCAGGACGCTGCTATTGGAAGGTACTGAGATGCGCGATTCATCTGCCAGCGCAATGGTCAAGAAGCTGTTGATGCCGGTATTGATGCGCATGCCTTCGACAATTTTGCTACCGATGTCTATAACGGTCACGCTGCCGTCTGCGGTTGTTGCGGTGATGTTGCCGTTGCGGGCGATGACGCTTGCTTCCGTAGGTTCTTCGGCCAAGAGATCGGCTGGAATGGCAATGGCCGTGCCGATAGGGATATTGCTGTCTTTGTTGATGTGATTGATGCTGCCGAGTGCAACCCAATTGCCGGTTTTGGTCGTAAGTCGCTGGGCGATCGATATGAGCGTGTCACCCGCTTGCGCGTAATAAGTGATGCCGGATGAGTGGACCTCGATACTGCCCGGTGCTTGTATGGCTGTAGCTGGCCACGCGATAGGGATATTCCCTATCGTCAGTGCCATAACCAACATCAATGTATGAAGGGTAATGCGCATGTCTATTCTCCGCGCAACCCTGGTGCGCCTTGCTTAACCCGTCATCTGCTCCAAGCGGTAGCCGTAGCTATATACTGGAGCCAACCGAAAACCATGCTCTGGACGCAATTGTAACTTGCTCCGGACTCTGGAGACATGTGTGTCCATAGTTCTCGATGGAATTTCCACGTCACGTGCCCACACTGCTTCCAGAATATAAGCGCGCGACAAAGGGCGGCCCAGATTACGGAAGAACAGCAATGCGAGATCGAATTCTTTCTGCGTTACCTCAATTGGTGCGCCAGACATCGTCAAACGGCCAGTGCGCGCTTCGAAGATGAAGTTGCCGAACTGGATCTGCTCGATCGGATTCTGACTTGGGTAAGCGCGGCGTAACAAAGCCTGTACGCGTGCCAGCAACTCGCCACGGCGTATTGGCTTGATCATGTAATCGTCGGCACCCGCAGCCAGTCCTGCCACGATGTCATCTTCGCCGGAACGGCTGGTCATGAACAAGACAGGCAAATTGGTAGGCAATTTTTCGCGCGCCCAGCGTAATACATCGGCACCGCTTAAATCGGGAACCTGCCAATCGATAATCAACATATCGAAGCTCTCACGGCGCAACTGATTCAGCAATTCCTTACCGCTTTGGAACGGGTGACAGAAGTGGCCGGCGGCGCTGAGCACTTGACAGACTAAGTCTGTCTGGCTGCGGTCATCATCAAGTACGGCAATTCGCATATTTTTATCGCTTGAATAGCGGGTTGTATTTCGTTGCTCTAATTTAACAAAGTATTCCCCTACTGGGTCTTCAATGATTGCGATGTGACAATATTTCACAAAATACGAGGGTGAATGCCGATCATTTATTGTTTTTTTGCATCATGTCAGTCTTTTTCTGACGACATGAAGTGACAGAAATTACCTTCATCTCACTGTGAGATGAGTGATTAACGCCGAATAACGAACATTTATTGCTGGTACGGCGACGCGTTTATTCTCGCGCAAAAGCAAAATGTGTGTCTTGTAGTTATACGCAATTGTGAACTCATTGGAGTCACATTTTTTATCTTGAGCAGATATTTCTGCAAAAGAATATTGCTTGTTTCGCAGCATTTCCTATACTGAAAACGCAGTACCCGAGGAAGCTCACTTTAGAACTAACTGGAGGCAATCATGAAACTGCATGTCTTTGATTCATGGCATCTACCTCACGTTACACGCTCAAGCGCTAAAAAAATGGATGAAGATGGGGATCTCGTTCCCATCGCTGCCTTTGTCGTCGGTGCACCCATCGTGACTTTGGGTTGCGTATCTCTGATCGAGATACTGTTCAGTCTGGAAGCATCTTGAGTGTGATGACAAGTTTGCTTTAGAGAGTGAGGCTGCATGAATCTATTCAGGTTCATAAGGCCATACCGTTTATCTTAATCGCGTCCGGTCATTTAGACCTTGCAGACGCGATGCTCTTTTTCAATGTTCGTGATGCAGTGCTTGATAGCGATGCGAACATGTGGGTTGCAATAAAAATGGGCGGAACTGCATGCAGTTCCGCCCATTGTTTTTGAGACGAGGATTAAATTATTTTTTCGACAAACAGGTTTTCATGAATGCTTTGCGGTCATCGCCTTTTTTGCCTTCAGCATCCTTGTTGCAACTTGCCATTTTGTCGCGCTGCGCTTGTTGCGCTGCACTGACTTTTGGTTTGCTGCTGAGGCAATCTTTCATGAACGCTTTGCGGTCATCGCCTTTTTTACCTTCGGCATCCTTGTTGCAGGTTGCCATCTTCGTTTGTTGAGCAGTTTTTTCGTGTGCAGGAGCTGCTGGAGCAGGATCGGCGGCGAATGCACAGGTGGCAAATGCGCTTGAAATGACTAGGGCTAGAAGCTTATTCATTGGAACCTCGCAAGTAAGGGTCATTGGGAAACACTTTTTTATTAAGTATTGGTGTGACTACAACCATGCTGCTTGGACTACAACGACTTGGAACTCCATTCAGTTGACGACTGCTCATCAACTTTGTCGGGAGAGGCAGATTTGTTTGTCTGTTGCTCCCAACAATAAAGCTAACCGAAGAATTTTCCCTTCAGCATACCTAAACCTTGTTGCAACAGATCACCACCTTCTGGAACTTGCCCGTTCGGTGTGAGTTTGTCAATAATTTGCGGCAAAAGTTCTGCCAAGCCAGCTGAGGCGCGCTCTGGTTCTATACCTGCTTGCTGTGCAATTTGCTGGACGTTGTCTTCTCCCAGCGCATTCTTGATTTGATCGGCAGAGACCGGTTGATTTTCACCGGTACCTATCCATGACGCGACTTGATCGCCCAAGCCGCCGTTTTGCAATTTCTCTAGTAATCCCTGAACACCGCCTGCGCCATTGACCAGCCCCATGACGCTACTCATTAAATCGCCCTGTGTACCGGCACTATTCTGCCCGCCGAGCGAACCCATTACCTGTCCTGTCAGTTGATCGAGTAATCCCATCATATCCTCCAAAAATGGCGATAAATGCGTACCGAGTTGGCACGATATGGGCGCCTGAACAACCCATTCAGCCATACTAGATCAAAACAAGCGCGCGTTGGCGACTTCCTTTTCGGCAAATATTGAAGATGCCGCGTGACGTTGAATAAGTGCTCGAAATATAAATTGCGTGGGAGAGAAATGTAAATTCTTGTTAATACTGGTTTCTATTCTGGTTGGTTGTTGGGTGTGGTTTTCTCCACTGTTAGAATGCAGTGGTCTGTTTCTCACAGGCATCTAGCATTAGAACGCGCATATCGTTGGATTTGCCAGAATGACTGAATACAAAATCTGATTTTTTCGTATGGCAATGTAAGGGATATCTTGGATGGGAAATCAAATCGTCATCTCATCAAGATGTGAATCATGAAAAAAATAATCAACGCGTTATTTCTCCTTTTGTTGTGCATCAACGTCTCGTCTTATGCGGCGACACGGAATGTCTGCGCCAGCGGCGCAACTTATACAACGATTGCAGCAGCAATTACCGCAGCGTCGAATGGTGATGAAATTGTTATCTGCTCAGGTACATACAATGAATCTCTCCCGTTTTCACAATCCAATCTGACGATACGTTCGTCGACTGGTAATAGAAGTGACGTGAAGATAAGCAGTAGCGGGCCCGTATTCACAATCGCAGGACAAAGTGCAACGTTCAAAAACCTGACGATCACAGCGACGGGTAGCGGTAAAACAGCCATTGTGAATGATTACAACAATGGCATAGGTACGCACACATTTGAAAATCTGGCGATTACTGCAAATGGCACGGGCATTGATTTGCAAACTGGTGGGCCGCACACTTTTAAAAATTTGAATATTACAAGTAGTACTGGCAGCGGGATTGTGCTCGAGTACAACGCAGACGCTGCACACATTTTTGATACGGTGACGGTCAATAGTTCAGATGATGGAATTGCCGTTGCACGTGGTGTGGGGTCGATGAAAACAATCAATGTTTCCTCGACTAACGGGATTGGTATCTCGGTCGGTAGTAAGTACAGCGCAGTGTTTCAAGACATTACCGTCGCGAGTAAAAAAGATGCTTTTCAGATGGTTTATGTTGAGAATGCACGGACGCATTCATTTACAAATATGACGGCAACATCGCAATCAGGTAAAGGTATTTATATCACTCTCTCTGGGAAATTAACTTTCAATAATGTTGTCGTGACCGCAAACGGAGGTAATGGCATTGAGTTGACTTCCAATGCAGATGGCGCACATACATTCAATACAGTGACTGTTACTAGTTCAGGTGATGGGATAACTGCGGATCGCGGTATTGTTTCCATGCAATCAGTGGCGGTCACTGCGGGTGGTGCGGGGATAGTTGTGTATGGTGTTTCTTCTATAAAAAATGTCAATGTTAGTTCTCAGGATATTGCTCTCGATATTGGTACCCCGAGCGGCATTACGCTTGATGGTGTGCTCGCGAAATCGGCTAAGAAAACTGCCATCAATTTACGTTATGGCGCCGCGGTTGTTCATACCTTAAAAAATATCACGGTCAATGGCGCTGACAAAGATGGGATACATGTTGAGAGTTCCAGCCAGGTGGTCGCGGATAACATTTGTGTTAATGCTGCCGCAGGATATGGAGCGTACTTTAGCTATAACGCGAAAAATGTCTCACTGCAAAATTCCATTCTCAAGGGAAGCGGCGACTATCGTCTAAATCTTGAGTCTGAGCCGAGCTCGGCCAATCACATTAATAATTCGTGTTTTTACAATGATGCGAGTGCAAAAAAATGTGCTTCATCAGCGTCGAGCGCCCAGGATTTCAGCGGGAATTATTGGGCATCTGGTTGTAGCAATAATAATGTGCCGCAAACCTCGCCACTGCCCAATTGTCCTTTGGTCGCGAATAATTGTTATGTCGGGATTCCAACTAATGCGGCGGTCGGTGGCTTTAATGCTTTTGAGTCAGCTACTGCTGCTGGTGCAATCGCCGGTGTGATTAAGACAAAAATTGCCGGCAATGTAATCGTGTTGGATGCGATTGCATTGAATACCGCAAAGACTGCGGTTGAGTCAGGTTTTTCGGGTGATGTCAAAGTCGAGTTACTTGGAAATGTCGGGACTGGTGTCACGCTGGATGCGGTTAATTGCCCCGCCACATCTACACTCCTTACTTCACAAGTCATGACCTTTGCAGCAGCTAGTGCTGGGCGGCAGAGTGTCGCTATTGCCGCAGTGCCTAATGTATATCGTGATGTGCGCGTGCGTTTCACTTACCCTGCAACCGGTACGGCGACTTCCGTTGCGTGCTCCAGCGACAATTTTGCGATTCGCCCAGATAAATTTATTGGTGTAAGTGTCACTGACAATGATTGGCAAACGGCAGGTGTGACGCGAACGCTTGCCAATAATGCAGTTGCAGGTGGGAATGTACACAAGGCTGGTCAGCCATTCAGGCTAAGCGCAACGGCAGTGAATGCCGCCGCAGCGCAAACTACAACCAGCAATTACACAGGAAGTCCGCTTGCAACGGTTGCCTGTACATTGCCGACACCAACGTGTGTGAATGGGGCGCTGACTGCGGTACCGACAACATGGAGTGGTAGCGGTATGACGACGACATCTGCGGCAATGTATTCAGAGGTTGGAAGCTTCAATCTCGTATTGACGGACCAAGTGTTCGCCAATGTGGATGTCAAGCCGGGAGATTCTACGGTTGATGAATATACGATTTCCAGTGCGCCGGTTTTGGTCGGGCGTTTTGTGCCAGATCATTTTGCACTGACGGTGAATACTGTTCCTGAATTTCGGACTTTCAATGCGGCATGCACTGGCGCACGTTCCTTTACTTATATTGGCCAGCCATTCCGGTACAGGACGTTGCCAGTGATCACCATTACAGCGCAGAATGTCGCGAATGCTACGACTACCAATTACAGAGATGCGCTGTGGACCTTAACTGAGGGTGGTGTCGCGCAAACCTATACGAGTGATCCGACTACTCTTCCCGTACTTGATTATGTAGGAAGCCCCATTACTCTTTTTAAAGGTAATGGGACCGGCACCATTACAGCGAACGCTGCAGACGAGCTTACATTCCGGCGTGATGCGACGACTCCTAGAGCGGCATTTAATGCAAATATTTCTTTGACGGTGACTGCCAGGGAAACGATAGCGAATCACGGTGATATTGTTTCTATTCCTATTTCCAATCCGGCCCCAATATTCAGCAATATTGCCTTCGACTCAGGAAATCAGTTCCGCTACGGCAGAATGCGAATAGACAATGCGAATGGTTCGGAGTTGTTGAATTTGTCGCTGCCGATCAGAACTGATTTCTGGAATGGTACGAATTTTGTGGTGAATGCTGCTGATAACTGCACTACCGTTGCAGCGGCAAACGTGGCGTTCCGTGCTTATGCAGGAGGCATTAATGCGAGCAATATGCCAGTCGCAACTCATGTCGCGAGTGGCAGCACGCTCCAGTTGGGCGTTGGTCGCATTGTGTTAACAAGGCCGGCACCAGCGCCCGCGAGTAATGGCAGCGTGGATGTTTGCGTCGACTTAGGTGCGGATACTGCGCCGCCAGCAGGAATTGCATGTACGGCCGTGACTTCTGCAGCACAGCCTTGGCTGCAGGGGCGTTGGTCGCAAATTTTGTTTGATGACGATCCCGGCGCGCGGGCGACTTTCGGCGTCTACAAAAGCGGTCCGGTGATTTATATGCGGGAAGTGTATTGATGTATTGGGCGGGTATCTTTTGCTGAAAACACTTGCAGCAAAAGGTGCCGAACAATAAAAAACGCCTCATGCGAAAACATGAGGCGCTTCTATTTGAATACTTTGGTGGCCCGGGGCGGAATCGAACCACCGACACAAGGATTTTCAATCCTCTGCTCTACCGACTGAGCTACCAGGCCAAGCGCGCAATTATAGCAAAACTATTGAAGTCTGCAAGAGGTATGTGCAATTTGAATTATTTTCAGCCGCTATAATGAGCGTGCTTCAGTAATTTCCTCCTTCTTCTTTCACGGATTTGGCTTTATGCATGTGCAAAGCGACGTTTGTATTATTGGTGATGGCGCCATCGGGAAAGCCGCTGCGCTTGGTTTTGCGCAGGCTGGACTGAAGGTCAGCTTATTAAGTCCTGCTGCGCCGACTGCATTTTCCGTCGTAAAAGAAGAGTGGGATGTGCGGGTCTATGCGGTAAATCATATTGCGCAGACTTTATTGTCTTCTGTGAAAGTGTGGGATGCACTGGATGCAAGTCGCGTAGAGCCTGTTGATTCCATGGTGGTAAATGGCGATGGCGCCACTGCCGGTGAGTTGGCATTTGATGCCTATGGCGCGCGCGTTGGCACATTGGCATGGATAGTTGAAGACCGTAATTTGAATCAAGCGCTGGATGCTGCATTGAAATTCGCATCGAATGTACAGATCGTCCATGGGCGTGCGGTCAGCCTGCAATCAAACGATACCAGTGCGGGCGTGGAGCTCGCCAATGGCGATACGCTTGCGGCGGAGTTATTAGTCGGTGCCGACGGCGGACAATCGTGGGTACGCGCGCAGTGCAATATCGATTTCGACTATCGGCCTTATGGTCAGCGCGCCATCGTTTCCAACTTCGCTTGTGAAAAACCGCATCATGGCGTGGCGTATCAATGGTTCTCCGCAGCGGAAGGCATCATTGCGCTCTTGCCCTTGCCGGGACAGCGCGTATCACTGGTGTGGTCGGCGCCGGAGACCTTGGCAGAGACATTATCAAAAGAATCGCTCACGCAACTTGCCGCGCGGGTAACTGATTTGTCGATGCAACAACTCGGTACCTTGTCGCCTTTGCAACCAGAGGTGATGAAATCATTCCCTCTGTCCTTGATTCGTCCGCATACCATTACTGCGCCGCGTATTGCGTTGGTTGGCGATGCCGCGCATGTGATTCATCCGCTGGCAGGACATGGGATGAATCTGGGGTTTGCCGATGTCGCAGCATTGATCAAAACAGTCACTGAGCGCGGCATGCACCGCGACTGCGGCGATGCGCGCGTGTTGTCGCGTTATGCACGTACACGCAAGGAAGATATACTGTTGATGCAATTGGCAACCGATGGTTTGGCTCGGTTGTTTGGTACTGATCTGGAGCCTTTGCGAGTTGTACGCAATATAGGATTGAACTTGGTGAACAAGTTGCCAGTCTTAAAAAGACGCCTTATTGGGCACGCACTGGGAAAGTCTTTGTAATACCACTCCCATCTGAAAAATCTTAACGGAATGTAATATGAAAATAATCAAGGCTGCAGCAGCGGCATTGTTGGGCTTGGCCTTTGTGAGTGCTTTTGCTGAAACCGCGCAAGAAGTAGCGGTGCGTAAAGCAATTGAGCCACGTCTGGGTAGCGATGCGAAAGTGGTATCGGTAAGCAAAACGCCTTATTCCGGTTTGTATGAAGTGCAAGTAAATGGCGACATCATTTACACCGATGCAAAAGCACAATTTTTGTTCATCGGCCGCGTAGTCGATACCAAGACATATCAGGATTACACCAAAGCACGCCTGGAAGAAATCAACAAGGTTGCCTTCAGTGATCTGCCATTGGAAGCTGCGATGAAGCAGGTCAAAGGTAATGGCAAGCGCGTGATCGCAGTATTCGAAGATCCGAACTGTGGTTACTGCAAACGCTTCCGCCAGACTCTCGAAGGTATCAACGACATTACTGTCTACACCTTCATGTACAACATTCTGTCGCCGGATTCGATTGCTAAATCGCGCAACGTTTGGTGCTCCGCTGATCGCAATAAAGCGTGGGATGATTGGATGCTGAATGGAAAAGCACCTGCTCCTGCGTCCGATAAATGCACAACGCCACATGAAAAAGTGTTGGCATTGGGACAAAGAATGGGTGTCACTGGTACGCCAACAATCATCTTCACCGATGGCTCACGCATTCCTGGCGCAATTGATGCCAAAGGTTTGGAAGCTAAATTGGCGACCATCAAGTAAAAAATATTTGGCAATAATGAAAACGGCTACGCTTGCGTAGCCGTTTTCATTTCTGAGAAGTATTCTGATGATAGAAATGGCGCGCGTGCATCATTTCTATTTAAGGCGTGATCTGCGTACGCAGGCAGATACCGCTAAACTAACGTTCTTGTACCTTACAACGGCTTAGCATGAAAAACGCAATTCAATACACCATCGTTCCCAAAGATTTGGCCGCGCATTTATTTGCCGTGAGCGTGACGGTCAGTCAGCCCGATCCGGCTGGACAACGCTTCTCTCTGCCTGCGTGGATTCCAGGCAGCTACATGATTCGCGAGTTTTCGAAGAACATCGTACGCATACGCGCTGAATCCGGTGGTTATGAAGTTGCGCTAAACAAACTGGATAAGCATACCTGGCTCGCTGATGTATGCACTGGTTCATTGACCGTGCACTATGAAGTCTATGCGTGGGATTTGTCGGTACGCACTGCACATCTGGATAAGACGCATGGTTTCTTTAACGGCACCAGTGTTTTCCTGCAGGTCGATGGACAAGAGCAGCGCGTGCATGAAGTCGATATTCAGAAGCCACAAGGCGACGCTTATGAAAAATGGCGCGTTGCTACTGCGATGCGTCAACTGAAAGCCAAGCGTTACGGTTTCGGTTCTTATATCGCATCGAACTACGATGAGTTGATCGATCACCCAGTTGAACTGGGTACATTTGCATTGGCGAGTTTCAAAGCGCACGGCGTACAGCATGATCTTGTGTTCACGGGGCGCATACCTAATTTGGATCTGCCGCGCTTGAGCGCCGATTTGCAAAAAATATGTGAAGCGCAAATCTCTTTATTTGAACCGAAAACGCATCGCGCACCGGTAGACCGTTATGTTTTCATGACGATGGTAGTCGGTGATGGATATGGCGGGTTGGAGCATCGCGCATCGACTGCGCTGATTTGCTCGCGCGCCGATTTGCCGGTCAAAGGTCAAAAGGAAATGACGGATGGTTATCGCACCTTCCTCGGTTTGTGCAGCCATGAGTACTTCCACACCTGGAACGTCAAGCGCATCAAGCCAGCCGCTTTTGCGCCTTACGATTTGAAGGCAGAGGGTTACACACCGCTGCTTTGGTTGTTCGAAGGCTTCACCAGTTATTACGATGATCTGATGCTGGTGCGCAGTGGTGTCATTGATGAGCCTGCTTATCTGAAACTGGTGGCGAAAACCGTCAATAACGTATTGCGCGGCACAGGTCGTCACAAACAAAGTGTGGCGGAATCCAGCTTCGATGCCTGGACTAAGTATTACCGTCAGGATGAGAATGCACCGAATGCCATCGTCAGTTATTACACCAAAGGCTCATTGGTCGGTCTGGCGCTGGATCTGACTATCCGTGAACAAACCAAGGGCAAAAAATCGCTGGACGATGTGATGCTAGCCTTATGGCAGCAATACGGCCGCGACTTCTATCAGGATGGCAAAGCCGGACGCGGTATAACCGAAGCGGAAGTTGATGCGCTATTCGATAGCGTGACCGGCCTCAAGCTAAAAAAGGTATTGGATCGCTGGGTACGCGGTACTGAAGATATTCCGTTGGCTAAATTGCTGGCACCTTTCGGTGTCGACTTTGCCGACGAGCGCAAGAATGCGAAACCAGGTTTGGGCATGCGCACGGTGCGCGACGGCAATGACTGCAAAGTGGCGAATGTGTATGAAGGTGGCGCTGCGCACAAGGCAGGTTTGTCTGCCGGTGACGTGTTGGTCGCGATTGATGGCCTGCGCGTGACGGCGACTAATCTGGATAGTCTGTTGAGTCGTTATCGTGTTGGCCAGACCATCGGCTTGCATGCCTTCCGGCGCGATGAATTGATGATCTTCAATGCAGTGCTGGCACCGTCGGATGTGCCTGCCGTCACGCTGAAGAGCGGGGACAAGCCAGTAGCGGCACTACGTTTGCGTAAAGCGTGGTTGAATTTACAGGATTGAAGTAGAGGGACAGGTGCGCGATCGTCGCACACCTGCGTGTGTCGCTTAGTTAAGTAGCTTAATTAAACAGGCGACTTAGTTCGGTGCCCGGATCTGGCGCACGCATAAAGGCTTCGCCGACGAGGAAGGCATGCACATCGGCATCGCGCATTTTCTTCACATCGTCAGGTGTGACGATAGCTGATTCGGTAATGACCAGCTTGTCCGGCGAAATACGCGGCAGCAAATCCAGCGTGGTTTGCAGCGAAGTCTCGAAGGTGCGCAGGTTGCGATTATTGACACCCAGCAGGCTGGTTTTCAGTTTTAATGCCGCCGTCAATTCTTCCGCATTGTGTACTTCCACCAAAACATTCATGCCCAATTCATGCGCGCAGGCTTCCAGTTCTGCCATCAAACCATGATCCAGCGCGGCGACGATCAGCAATATGCAATCGGCACCCCAGGAGCGCGCTTCATACAGTTGATACGGATCGACGATGAAGTCTTTGCGCAATGCTGGTAGCGCACAAGCAGCACGTGCTTGCTTCAGATATTCTGGTGCGCCTTGGAAGAACTGTACGTCGGTCAGTACGGATAAACAGGCGGCGCCATTTTTTTCATAGCTGACCGCGATGTCGGCTGGATGGAAGTTCGGGCGTATCACGCCTTTGGATGGCGATGCTTTTTTAATTTCGGCAATGATGCCGGCGTTTCCTGCGGTAATTTTCGCTCGCAGGCTCGCTTCAAAGCCACGAATAGCTGCACGCGCTTCTTTGTCGTTCTCTACTTCACTACGCAAGCTCGTTAGGTTGCGATATTTTTTCGCAGCGGCGACTTCATCGGCTTTGACGTCGAGGATTTTATTGAGAATGTCTGACATGGATATTCCTTGGTTACTGCTTATTTACGTTGATCGATCGCCAGCCTGAATGCCAATGCGCCTAGCGTCAGTCCCATGACATAACGTTGCGTTCGCATCCAGCCTGGGTTGTTCGAGAAGAATCCGGCGATGGCGCTGGCAGCCAGAATCAGCAAGCAGTTGACTGTAAAGCTGACAGCAATTTGCGTTGCGCCCAGTGTCAGACTTTGCAGCATCACGTGACCATGCTCAGCATGAATGAATTGCGGCAGGAAGGACATGTAAAACATCGCCGCCTTGGGATTGAGCAGATTGGTCAGAAAGCCCATGCGGAACAGCGTCGCATTACTGTCGTGCGGAAGATTCTGGGTTTGAAACGGCGAAGTACCGCCCGGTTTGATCGCATTCCATGCCATCCACAGCAGATACGCAGCACCGAGGTATTTGATCAGGTCGTAAGCGATGGGGATTGTTAGAAACAAGGCCGTCAAACCGAACGCCGCTGCCAACATGTGAAAGATGAAACCTGTCGCCACGCCAAGCAAGGAAATCATGCCCGCAGTCCGTCCCTGACAAATCGAGCGCGACACGCAATACATCATGTTGGGGCCGGGCGTAAGCACCAGCACCAATGCGGCCAGCGAGAAGATCAACAAGTCATGGAGCGGAATCATGATGTTTGTCTTTTAGTAAGAAATCAGGCCTTGCCGCCCAATTGCGTAGTGACATTGACGAACTGTTCGAGCTTGGCGCGTGCTGCACCCGATGCAATGGCCTCGCGTGCTTTTGCCAAGCCATCGGCGATCGAGCTGGCGACGCCGGCTGCATACAGTGCGGTGCCAGCATTCAAGGCAACGATGTCGCGTGCTGCACCATCGACGTTATCGAGTGCTTCAAATATTTTGGCTTTCGATTCCACCGAATTGGCTACCTTCAGGTTGCGGCTGGCGATCATTTGCAGGCCGAAGTCTTCTGGATGGATTTCATATTCGCAGATTTCGCCGTTGACCAGTTCGCCGACCATGGTGGCTGCACCCAGCGAGACTTCATCCATATTGTCGCGACCCCAGACCACGATCGCATGTTGCGCACCCAGGCGTTGCAACACGCGCACTTGTATGCCGACCAGATCAGGATGAAACACGCCCATCAGGATGTTAGGCGCACCGGCAGGATTGGTCAGTGGGCCCAGGATATTGAAGATAGTCCGTACGCCGAGTTCCTTGCGTACCGGTGCCGCGTGTTTCATCGCGGCGTGATGGTTAGGGGCAAACATGAAGCCTATGCCGGTTTGTGCGATCGATTCGGCGACCAGTTCAGGCTTGAGGTTGATATTCGCACCCAGCGATTCCAGTACGTCGGCACTGCCTGACGATGAGGAAACGCTGCGACCGCCATGCTTGGCGATGCGTGCACCGGCCGAGGCGGCGACAAACATCGATGCGGTGGAAATATTGAAAGTATTGGCGCCGTCACCACCAGTGCCGACGATGTCGAGCAGATTGGTGGTATCGGTCAGCGGTACTTTGGTCGAGAATTCGCGCATGACCTGAGCCGCTGCTGCGATCTCGCCTATGCTTTCCTTCTTGACGCGCAGTCCCATCGTCAATGCCGCGATCATGACCGGCGACATTTCACCACTCATGATCTTGCGGAACAAATGTAGCATCTCATCGTGGAAGATTTCACGATGATCGATACAGCGCATTAAAGCTTCTTGTTCGGTGATCGGCATGACGATGCTTTCTGTATTCAAATGACTTGCGGCACTATCCATCTCAGCGCACGAGGAAGTTTTTCAGCAGCGCATGTCCATGTTCGGATAGGATGGATTCCGGATGGAATTGCACGCCCTGAATATCGAACTCCTTGTGGCGCACACCCATGATTTCGCCATCATCGGTCCATGCGGTGACTTCCAGGCAGTCCGGTAGCGATGCGCGTTCGATCGCCAGCGAGTGATAGCGAATCACGGTGTATGGCGATGGCAAATCCTTGAAGACGCCGACGCCGGTATGTGTGATTTGCGACGTCTTGCCATGCATGACTTGCTGCGCGCGCACGACCTTGCCGCCGAATGCTGCGCCGATAGCCTGATGCCCCAGGCAGACGCCGAGGATAGGCAGCTTGCCTGCGAATTGCTGCAGGATAGGCACGGACACGCCGGCTTCATGCGGTGTGCAAGGGCCAGGTGAAATGCAGATGCGCTCAGGATTCAGCGCTGCGATTTGTTCCAGTGTGATCTCGTCGTTACGCACGGTGTGCACGTCTTCGCCCAATTCGCCGAAGTATTGCACCAGGTTGTAGGTGAACGAGTCGTAGTTATCGATCATCAGTAACATTTAAATCTCCCCGTCCAAACCGTCTTGTACCTGTTCTGCTGCTCTCAGCACTGCACGCGCCTTGTTCTCGGTTTCCTGCCATTCCATCTCGGGCACCGAATCGGCGACGATGCCGGCTGCCGCTTGTACATATAGCATGCCATCCTTGATAACGCCGGTACGGATCGCAATCGCCAGGTCCATTTCACCGCCAAAGGACAGGTAACCGCAAGCGCCGCCATAAATGCCGCGCTTGGTTGGTTCCAGTTCATCGATGATTTCCATCGCGCGCACTTTCGGCGCACCGGACAAGGTACCGGCCGGGAACGTCGCTTTCAGCACATCCAGATTCGACAAGCCTGATTTCAGCGTGCCTTCGACATTGGAAACGATGTGTTGTACGTGCGAGTATTTCTCGATCACGAGTTTGTCGGTGACTTGCACGCTACCGGTTTCCGCGATGCGGCCGATGTCATTGCGTGCGAGGTCGATCAGCATCACGTGTTCCGCGATTTCCTTCGGATCGGCCAGCAATTCTTTTGCCAGTGCCGCATCCTTTTCCGGTGTCGCGCCGCGTGGGCGGGTGCCGGCCAATGGACGTATCGTGATTTTCTTTTTGTCTTCTGAAACAGTCTCGTTGCGCACCAGGATTTCCGGCGACGAACCGACGATTTGCATATCACCGAAATTATAGAAATACATATACGGCGACGGATTCAGCGAACGCAGTGCACGGTACAGCGTGAGCGGCGAATCGACATATCGCTTCTTGATGCGCTGGCCGATTTGTACCTGCATCAAGTCGCCGGCCATGACATATTCTTTGGCCTTGGCGACGGCTGCCAGATAAGACTCTTTATCGAATTCACGTATCGTGTCGGTACGTACCGACGCAGTTGTCACCGGCAACTCAACCGCGCGATGCAACATGGCGCGCAAGTCTTTCAGGCGCTGACGCCCTTTGCTGAAGGCTTCCGGCTGGGTTGGGTCGGTGTACACGATCAGATACAGCTTGCCGGACAGATTGTCGATGACAGCCAGTTCTTCGGTCAGCAGTAATTGGATCTCTGGCAGGCCGAGATCGTCTTTCGGCGTGGAATGTGCCAGACGTTTTTCCACATGGCGCACAGCGTCGTAACCAAAGTAGCCAGCCAGGCCGCCACAGAAGCGCGGCATGCCGGGCAAAATGGCTACTTTATAGCGTGCCTGGAATTCCGCGATGAAGTCGAGCGGATTGCCTTCAACGGTTTCAACGATCTTGCCGTTCTTGACGACTTCGATGCGCGTACCAAAGCTGCGCATCAGCGTATTGGCTGGCAAGCCGATAAAGGAATAGCGCCCGAAACGCTCACCACCGACGACAGATTCCAGCAGGAAGGTATTCTTCCCACCATTCTGGGTTTGTGCCAGTTTCAGGTAGAGCGTGAGCGGTGTTTCCAGATCGGCGAAAGCTTCGGCGATCAAGGGAATACGGTTGTAGCCTTGCGCGGCTAACGATTTGAATTCGAGTTCAGTCATAGTTCTCTCCGGACCGCTATTGTAGACGAGCGGTTTAGTACTTTAGTAAGTACTGTAAAAAACGTTGCTGATCGCGCAAAAATATAGGCGATCAGCGGCAAGTGGTGTTTAAGACCAGTTTTGCCAGCCTCGCCATAGCCAGGCCTCATGGGCGCCCGGTGTTGCGATACGTTTTTTGTCGAGAGACATGATGATTTATGTTGGTGAAATAAGATGTGCTGCGTCTAGCAGCGAGGAAACTATACCATCGCTATCGACATCTTGTATAGCCTGCCCGTGGTTGTAGCCGTAAGGGACGTTGAGAACTTTGCAACCTGCAGCACGTGCTGCCTGCGAATCGTTGATGGAATCGCCGATGGCTACGATTTGCGCGGGTGCCAGAGCAAAATCAGTGCATACCTGCAGCAATTGCATGGGATCTGGCTTCTTTTTCGCAAAGGAGTCACCACCGTAAATCACTTCAAAGTAATCGTGCAAGCCGGTTTTCTTCAGCAACGGCAAAGTAAATGCCATCGGCTTATTGGTGACGCAAGCCAGTCGCAAACCTTTGGCCTGCATTTCTTGCAGACCTTCGTGTACGCCAGGATAGGCGGTGGCGAATTCGCCATTCACGTCGAAATAGTGTTTCTCGAACAAGGCCATGGCCTCTGCGAAACGCAGCTCAACGTCGCTAGGTGAAAAATCAACGCCTATGGTCTTGCGCACCAGATTCTCTGCGCCCTTGCCGACAAAGCTGATGGCGGTATCGAGATCCAGTGGTGCTAATCCTAAGCCATCACGCATGCGATTGATGGCGATATGCAAATCCTGCGCGGTATGCAGCATGGTGCCGTCGAGATCAACGATGACGCCGCGTATGCCGTGCAGCATTTGGTTTTCAGTCGCGTTGCTCAGGCTCATACTTTTGCTAATTCGCTGCGCATTGCATCGATCACGGCTTTGTAATCTGGTTTGCCGAAGATGGCAGAGCCGGCGACGAAGGTGTCTGCGCCAGCGCGTGCTGCGGCTTCGATATTGTCGATTTTGATGCCGCCATCGACTTCCAGCATGATGTCGCGACCGGATTCATCGATCAGCTTGCGCACTGCTGCGATTTTTTTAAGTGTGTGCGGAATGAAGGATTGGCCGCCGAAGCCAGGATTGACCGACATCATCAGGATGATGTCGAGCTTATCCATCACGTGTTCCAAGTGGTGCAGAGGCGTGGCTGGATTGAAGACGAGGCCGGCTTTGCAACCGTTGTCGCGTATCAATTGCAGTGTGCGGTCTATATGCTCGGACGCTTCCGGGTGGAAGGTGATGATATTGGCACCAGCCTTGGCAAAGTCAGGAATAATGCGGTCTACCGGCTTGACCATCAGGTGTACGTCGATAGGTACTTGTACATGCGGACGTATGGCTTCGCATACCAAAGGTCCTATCGTCAGATTCGGAACATAATGGTTATCCATGACGTCGAAGTGAATGATGTCGGCGCCGGCGGTGACAACATTGCGCACTTCTTCGCCAAGACGGGCAAAATCGGCGGATAGGATGCTGGGAGCGATGCGATAGTTTGGCATGGTCGTGACTTTGAAGAAGAAGTCGCTATTTTAACCCGCGACTCTTAAGTGGCGCCTTGCATGGCGTAGGAATTTCGTGTGCAATGGGCTGCTATGTATATATAAGAGCAATTGAATGTGCATTGCTCGGCAGAACTGAACGATAAAAGCAGCGCAGGGAACTTGCTGCACAAAAGGAATCAAATGGCATCTTACGAATTTACCGTGACCGTTAATACGCAGTATCTGGAGGAGCAATCCGATCCTGGGCGCTCTAACTATGTATTCGCGTATGCGGTGACGATCAAAAATACCGGGCAAGTGGCGGCGCAATTGATCTCGCGCCACTGGGTGATTACCGATGCCAACAACCATGTGCAGGAAGTGCGCGGTCTGGGTGTTGTTGGTAATCAGCCATTGTTGCAGCCTGGGGAGCAGTTCGAGTACACCAGTGGGACGTCTATGCCGACACCGCAAGGGTCAATGACTGGTGAGTATTTCTGTGTGGCAGAAGATGGCGAGCAATTTGAGGTGAAGATTCCTGAATTTGTGTTGTCTCTGCCGCGTACTTTGCATTAATTCTGCGATTGATCCGTTGTATCGTCTTTGGGCGGTAATGGTTTCTTTGTTGGTGGATGGTTCGGCTTCTGTCCCGAGAACATAGTCCACCACACGATAAAGAAAAGTAAGAACAGCGCGATTCCCGCTTCAACCAATAATAGCCACATTGCCAATTACTCCCATGTCATTTATTCGCCTTAGTTTACTCGCATCCATTCTGCTTGGTCTTGTTTCCTGCTCGACACTCCCGCCCGAGAAGCCTGTTGTGCCGACGAAACCGGTCGTGACGCCGGGCGATTTACCTAAAACTGAAGTCAGTCCAGCCTTGCGCCCGACAACCTTCAACGCTTTGCCAGGTTGGAAGGCAGATAATCAGCGCGAGGCCTGGCCGGCATTTCAGTCGTCCTGCTCGGTATTGATTAGAAGAGTGAATTGGAAGAATGCGTGTGCCGCCGCAGCAAGCGTCGACAGTAATAATGACGATGCGGTGCGCCAGTTCTTTGAAACTTACTTCACGCCTTACCAGGTAACGAATCCCGACGGTTCGGATAATGGCTTGGTTACCGGTTACTACGAACCTTTATTGCGCGGTGCGCGCAAACGTGGTGGTCCATATCAGACGCCTTTGCATCGCGTGCCCGACGATATTCTGACGATAGACCTAGCGAGTGTGTACCCAGAGTTAAAAGGTATGCGTTTGCGTGGACGTTTGGTCGGCAATAAAGTGGTTGCCTATCCATCGCGCGCAGAAATGGCGCAATCGAATTCTTTGGCCGGTAAGGAAATCCTGTGGGTGGACGATCCTATCGAGGCTTTCTTTCTGCAAGTGCAAGGTTCCGGCCGCGTGCAACTGGCAGACGGTAAGGAAATCGTGCGCGTTGCCTACGCCGACCAAAATGGTCAGCCCTATAAATCTATCGGCCGTTATTTGGTTGATAAGGGCGAGATGACACTGGATCAAGCATCTGCGCAAAGTATTAAAGCGTGGGTGATTGCCAATCCAGGACGGCAACAAGAGTTATTGAACGCCAATCCAAGTTATGTCTTCTTCAGAGAAGAAAAAGTAATCGATCCGAAGGTTGGCCCGAAAGGCGCGATGGGCGTGCCTTTGACGCCGCAGCGTTCGATTGCGATCGATCCACAATATATACCGTTGGGCGCTCCTGTATTTTTGGCAACCACGCAGCCGAACAGCAATGCTGCCTTGCAGCGCCTGGTCATGGCGCAAGATACGGGTGGCGCTATCAAGAATGCCGTACGCGCAGATTACTTCTGGGGGTTTGGTGCGCAAGCAGGTGAACTGGCTGGACGCATGAAGCAACGCGGCACGATGTGGGTTTTATTACCAAAGTGATGTCTGAATAGTATCTAGTGCAGCATATATAGGAGCGATTCCATGCAATACGAAAATATTCTGGTCGAAATCCACGGCAAAGTCGGGCTCATCACACTTAATCGGCCTGCTGCGCTGAATGCGCTCAATGACAAGTTAATGGATGAACTGGGGCAAGCGCTGCAATCGTTTGATGCCAACGACGATATCGGTTGCATGATCATTACTGGTAGCGAAAAGGCATTTGCCGCCGGCGCTGATATCGCTCTGATGGCGACGTATACATATATGGATGTATATAAAGGCGATTACATCACGCGTAATTGGGAGCAGATTCGCAGCATACGTAAGCCGGTGATTGCTGCGGTGGCGGGATATGCGCTGGGTGGTGGTTGTGAGCTGGCCATGATGTGCGATTTCATTATTGCTGCTGATACTGCCAAGTTCGGCCAGCCAGAAATCAAGCTAGGCATTATTCCTGGTGCCGGCGGCACACAGCGTTTGCCGCGTGCAGTATCTAAAGCCAAAGCTATGGATCTATGTTTGACGGCGCGCATGATGGATGCGGCCGAAGCTGAGCGTGCGGGTTTGGTATCGCGCGTTGTTGCTGCAGATAAGTTGATTGAAGAAGCATTGGCAGCGGCAACCGTAATAGCAAGTATGTCGCTACCTATGGTGATGATGGCGAAAGAGTCTATCAACCGTGCCTATGAAACGACGCTGGCAGAAGGCGTGCAATTCGAACGTAGATTGTTCCACAGCACCTTCGCTACAGAGGACCAGAAGGAAGGAATGCAGGCATTTTTGGAGAAGCGTTCACCTAGTTTTAAGAACGTTTAAAAGCCTCTGTAAAAAGAATTTATATTATTTTCAGAAAAGCGCTTGCCAAGTTGAAAGAAGCTTTGCTATAGTTCGGCTCCCGTCGCAGAACACGCAGCGAAACGCGAAGTAAGCGAGCTGAAATGTGAGTGTGATGGGGGTGAAGAAGTGGTTGTTTTTGGATTTGTTTTCGACGTTCGTTTTAGTGGTTTTAAAGCGAGTCTTTTTAAGAAGTTTTTAAAAGAGTTTGTAAAAAATCTTTTAAAAAATAAATTAAAAAGATGTTGACGAAAACGAAGACATGCCACATAATCTCATCTCTCTGCTGCTGACGAACAAAACGATTCGCAGCGACGCAAACGACGCAAGTTGATAGCGAAGCAGAACAGGTTCTTTAAAAATTAACAGTCGATAAGTGTGGGCGTTTGATGGAAGCGCGGCAGCGAATTTATTCGTTGTCATAACTTTAAACATTAAATGCTCACAAAGAAATATAGATACTTTCAGTTAAATGAAAGTACCTGTCAGTATTTTGAGTGAGCGACCGGTTCGAAAGAACCATGTCAGCAATGACATAAAACAGAGATTAAACTGAAGAGTTTGATCCTGGCTCAGATTGAACGCTGGCGGCATGCCTTACACATGCAAGTCGAACGGCAGCATGGGAGCTTGCTCCTGATGGCGAGTGGCGAACGGGTGAGTAATATATCGGAACGTACCCTAGAGTGGGGGATAACGCAGCGAAAGTTGCGCTAATACCGCATACGATCTACGGATGAAAGTGGGGGATCGCAAGACCTCATGCTCATGGAGCGGCCGATATCTGATTAGCTAGTTGGTGGGGTAAAAGCCTACCAAGGCATCGATCAGTAGCTGGTCTGAGAGGACGACCAGCCACACTGGAACTGAGACACGGTCCAGACTCCTACGGGAGGCAGCAGTGGGGAATTTTGGACAATGGGCGCAAGCCTGATCCAGCAATGCCGCGTGAGTGAAGAAGGCCTTCGGGTTGTAAAGCTCTTTTGTCAGGGAAGAAACGGTGAGCTCTAATACAGTTTGCTAATGACGGTACCTGAAGAATAAGCACCGGCTAACTACGTGCCAGCAGCCGCGGTAATACGTAGGGTGCAAGCGTTAATCGGAATTACTGGGCGTAAAGCGTGCGCAGGCGGTTATGTAAGTCAGATGTGAAATCCCCGGGCTCAACCTGGGAATGGCATTTGAGACTGCATGGCTAGAGTGTGTCAGAGGGGGGTAGAATTCCACGTGTAGCAGTGAAATGCGTAGAGATGTGGAGGAATACCGATGGCGAAGGCAGCCCCCTGGGATAACACTGACGCTCATGCACGAAAGCGTGGGGAGCAAACAGGATTAGATACCCTGGTAGTCCACGCCCTAAACGATGTCTACTAGTTGTTGGGTCTTAATTGACTTAGTAACGCAGCTAACGCGTGAAGTAGACCGCCTGGGGAGTACGGTCGCAAGATTAAAACTCAAAGGAATTGACGGGGACCCGCACAAGCGGTGGATGATGTGGATTAATTCGATGCAACGCGAAAAACCTTACCTACCCTTGACATGTACGGAACCTCTGAGAGATTAGAGGGTGCTCGAAAGAGAGCCGTAACACAGGTGCTGCATGGCTGTCGTCAGCTCGTGTCGTGAGATGTTGGGTTAAGTCCCGCAACGAGCGCAACCCTTGTCATTAGTTGCTACGAAAGGGCACTCTAATGAGACTGCCGGTGACAAACCGGAGGAAGGTGGGGATGACGTCAAGTCCTCATGGCCCTTATGGGTAGGGCTTCACACGTCATACAATGGTACATACAGAGGGCCGCCAACCCGCGAGGGGGAGCTAATCCCAGAAAGTGTATCGTAGTCCGGATTGTAGTCTGCAACTCGACTACATGAAGTTGGAATCGCTAGTAATCGCGGATCAGCATGTCGCGGTGAATACGTTCCCGGGTCTTGTACACACCGCCCGTCACACCATGGGAGCGGGTTTCACCAGAAGTAGGTAGCCTAACCGTAAGGAGGGCGCTTACCACGGTGGGATTCGTGACTGGGGTGAAGTCGTAACAAGGTAGCCGTATCGGAAGGTGCGGCTGGATCACCTCCTTTCTAGAGTTTGCGTGAAAGTTAAGCGTCCACACTTATCGTCTGTTAGTAAGAAAAGAACAGTTAATGTCGGCAGTACGCAGGCTGAATCAGTCTGCGGGTTGTTGGTTGGTACTGATCCAAACGGGTCTGTAGCTCAGTTGGTTAGAGCACCGTGTTGATAACGCGGGGGTCGTTGGTTCGAGCCCAACCAGACCCACCAAGAAATACGTATAACCGGTTTCGGGGGTTTAGCTCAGCTGGGAGAGCACCTGCTTTGCAAGCAGGGGGTCGTCGGTTCGATCCCGTCAACCTCCACCAAGATGTCAAACCTAAGTTGATCTGCATGAAAGTGTAGACGTGATTTAGGTTTGATCTTTTAGATAGATCATTGGCTGTTTTTGTTCTTTAACAATTTGGAAGAAGTAAAGATTTATTGGTGCAAACCAATGATGCGCAAGCATTGTTGAGATGCGCTGATGGGTTTTGATTGTATCAAATCAAATAGTATTGACGATCAGTTATCCGAAAGGATAATCCAGTGTCAATACAGCAAACACGTAGTACTTGTTTGCCTTATAGCCGTCTTCTTGAAAGCGCAAGCGATTGAGAGGCTAAAGTTATAGGGACAAGCGAATAAGTGCACATGGTGGATGCCTTGGCGATATCAGGCGATGAAGGACGTAGTAGCTTGCGATAAGCTGCGGGGAGCTAGCAAACAAGCTTTGATCCGCAGATTTCCGAATGGGGAAACCCGGCCCTTTGGGTCATCACTCACTGAATACATAGGTGTGTGAAGCGAACGCGGCGAACTGAAACATCTAAGTAGCTGCAGGAAAAGAAATCAACCGAGATTCCCAAAGTAGTGGCGAGCGAAATGGGATCAGCCGCAAGTTTTAGCATCAGATATAGTGGAATGCTCTGGAAAGTGCAGCCATAGAGGGTGATAGCCCCTTACACGAAATATGTGGTGTGGAACTAAGCTTGCAACAAGTAGGGCGGGACACGAGAAATCCTGTCTGAACATGGGGGGACCATCCTCCAAGGCTAAATACTCGATATCGACCGATAGTGAACCAGTACCGTGAGG
Source organism: Herminiimonas arsenitoxidans (assembly GCF_900130075.1). Lineage (NCBI taxonomy): Bacteria > Pseudomonadati > Pseudomonadota > Betaproteobacteria > Burkholderiales > Oxalobacteraceae > Herminiimonas > Herminiimonas arsenitoxidans. Next base: position 2,159,424 of record NZ_LT671418.1, on the reverse strand, counting down.
GAAAGGCGAAAAGAACCCCGGAAGGGGAGTGAAATAGATCCTGAAACCGTGTGCATACAAACAGTAGGAGCGGACTTGTTCCGTGACTGCGTACCTTTTGTATAATGGGTCAGCGACTTACATTCAGTGGCAAGGTTAACCGTATAGGGAAGCCGTAGAGAAATCGAGTCCGAATAGGGCGTTCAGTCGCTGGGTGTAGACCCGAAACCAAGTGATCTACTCATGGCCAGGTTGAAGGTGCGGTAACACGCACTGGAGGACCGAACCCACTAATGTTGAAAAATTAGGGGATGAGCTGTGGGTAGGGGTGAAAGGCTAAACAAACTTGGAAATAGCTGGTTCTCTCCGAAAACTATTTAGGTAGTGCCTCAAGTATCACCATCGGGGGTAGAGCACTGTTATGGCTAGGGGGTCATCGCGACTTACCAAACCATTGCAAACTCCGAATACCGATGAGTGCGAGCTTGGGAGACAGACGTCGGGTGCTAACGTCCGGCGTCAAGAGGGAAACAACCCAGACCGCCAGCTAAGGTCCCAAAGATTGGCTAAGTGGAAAACGAAGTGGGAAGGCTAAAACAGTCAGGAGGTTGGCTTAGAAGCAGCCATCCTTTAAAGAAAGCGTAATAGCTCACTGATCGAGTCGTCCTGCGCGGAAGATGTAACGGGGCTAAGCCAGTCACCGAAGCTGCGGATATATCTTCGGATATATGGTAGGAGAGCGTTCTGTAAGCCTGCGAAGGTGTCTTGTAAAGGATGCTGGAGGTATCAGAAGTGCGAATGCTGACATGAGTAGCGATAATGGGGGTGAAAAGCCTCCACGCCGTAAGCCCAAGGTTTCCTGTTCAACGTTCATCGGAGCAGGGTGAGTCGGCCCCTAAGGCGAGGCAGAGATGCGTAGCTGATGGGAAGCAGGTTAATATTCCTGCACCGTCGTTAGATGCGATGGGGGGACGGATCGCGGAAGGTTGTCCGGGTGTTGGATGTCCCGGTTCCTGTGTCATAGAAGGCTGTTAGGCAAATCCGGCAGCGTAATTCAAGGGCATGGGACCAACGAATTTATTCGTGAAGCAATCGGAAGTGGTTCCAAGAAAAGCCTCTAAGCTTCAGTCTAACGAGACCGTACCGCAAACCGACACAGGTGGGCGAGATGAGTATTCTAAGGCGCTTGAGAGAACTCGGGAGAAGGAACTCGGCAAATTGGTACCGTAACTTCGGGATAAGGTACGCCCTTGTAGTTTGACCACTTTACTGTGGAAGGATGAAGGGGTTGCAATAAACTGGTGGCTGCGACTGTTTAATAAAAACACAGCACTATGCAAACACGAAAGTGGACGTATATGGTGTGACTCCTGCCCGGTGCTGGAAGATTAAATGATGGGGTGCAAGCTCTTGATTGAAGTCCCAGTAAACGGCGGCCGTAACTATAACGGTCCTAAGGTAGCGAAATTCCTTGTCGGGTAAGTTCCGACCTGCACGAATGGAGTAACGATGGCCACACTGTCTCCTCCCGAGACTCAGCGAAGTTGAAATGTTTGTGATGATGCAATCTACCCGCGGCTAGACGGAAAGACCCCATGAACCTTTACTGTAGCTTTGCATTGGACTTTGAACCAATCTGTGTAGGATAGGTGGGAGGCTTTGAAGCGGGGACGCTAGTTCTCGTGGAGCCAACCTTGAAATACCACCCTGGTTTGTTTGAGGTTCTAACCTTGGTCCGTTATCCGGATCGGGGACAGTGCATGGTAGGCAGTTTGACTGGGGCGGTCTCCTCCCAAAGTGTAACGGAGGAGTTCGAAGGTACGCTAGGTACGGTCGGACATCGTGCTAATAGTGCAATGGCATAAGCGTGCTTAACTGCGAGACTGACAAGTCGAGCAGGTACGAAAGTAGGACATAGTGATCCGGTGGTTCTGTATGGAAGGGCCATCGCTCAACGGATAAAAGGTACTCTGGGGATAACAGGCTGATTCCTCCCAAGAGTTCATATCGACGGGGGAGTTTGGCACCTCGATGTCGGCTCATCACATCCTGGGGCTGTAGCCGGTCCCAAGGGTATGGCTGTTCGCCATTTAAAGTGGTACGTGAGCTGGGTTTAAAACGTCGTGAGACAGTTTGGTCCCTATCTGCCGTGGGCGTTGGAAATTTGAAGGGGGCTGCTCCTAGTACGAGAGGACCGGAGTGGACGAACCTCTGGTGTACCGGTTGTCACGCCAGTGGCATTGCCGGGTAGCTAAGTTCGGAAGAGATAACCGCTGAAAGCATCTAAGCGGGAAACTTGCCTTAAGATGAGATTTCCCAGAGCCTTGAGCTCTTTGAAGGGTCGTTCGAGACCAGGACGTTGATAGGTCAGGTGTGGAAGTGCAGTAATGCATTAAGCTAACTGATACTAATTGCCCGTACGGCTTGTCCCTATAACCTTAGCAGGTGTAGGCAACAAGTACACGTGAGTGCGAACTTGATTCGTGCAATCAAAACCGCTGTACCATCACCCATGGTTACAGTGTGATCTTTACTTCTTCCAGATTGAGTTGTTTGCTCAAGTCAGCTTTAACGACTTAGCAAGTGACTTTACAAGTTATGCCTGATGACCATAGCGATTTGGTACCACCCCTTCCCATCCCGAACAGGACCGTGAAACGAATTTGCGCCGATGATAGTGCTGCAACCAGTGTGAAAGTAGGTCATCGTCAGGCTTTTATTTAGAAAACCCCTCAGTAGAAATGCTGGGGGGTTTTTGCTTTGGAAAATCGATTTGTAGCGCCACGGTAAATACGTAGAAATCTGCGCATCAAATCAGCAGAAACTACACCGCTAGCAGTTACTCGGTACAGACTTCTCTTCGTTTCTTCTTCCATTCGCACCGATACGCCCTTACTGCAAACGAGATTGATTGCTTGAGCACGTTCACGGTATGATGCGCGCGATCGATCGCTTACTTCACACAGATATTTCTACGGGCTCTGCATCAAATTGATGGAGTTCATGGAGAGATTTGATCCGCATGATTACCGTGGGCAGCACTGAGTGAACGCAAAGTTAAAGGCAAATTAGCCAGACGCATCGTGTGCGTTGAGATATGCCATTGAGATTGTGGACTGGTACGGTTCTTAAGGTGCTACTGCCATAATTTTAAGCAGTAAAAACTAGCCATTACTCTAGAAAGTGCGTTTTGCGCAACAGTTAGATTCTATTTTTTGGTAGAATAGTCGGCTTCGCTGATGTAGCTCAGTTGGTAGAGCAACTGATTCGTAATCAGTAGGTCGGGTGTTCGATTCGCCTCATCAGCACCAGTAATTTTAAAAGGGTTAGCTTCGGCTAGCCCTTTTTCCTTTTTTCTTCTCATTTATAAAACCCGATCGATCAGAGGGCGGAAGGCCATCAAAAATATCGGATACATCAGCAAGAATATCCTGCTTGTCATCGGTTGAGAGTGTCAGCGAATTCAAAAAGCCATGCACTACAAAGGTAGCGAGTGAGTAGGGATCATCACACTTACTGACAGCAGCGGCTAAATCCCTAACAAACAGATCAGCTTCAGAAGTTAAAGGCATTACTTACCCCTTGCCAGAGCGACCTTAGCGTCTTTGCGTTCACGCTCTTGCCAATGCTCGTTATGGTTGGAAATAGAACGACGAAGAACAGCAGAAACGGTCTCGCCGCGATAGTCACAGAGACGACGAAACTCTGACAAAAGATCATCATCAAGCCGTATCTGAAGCACAGAGGTTTTTGGTTTTAGAGCCATAAATTCAATATGTAATTACATTGTACGTACATTATCATTACATAATCGCCTTAAAAGTCAAGCCGTCTGTCATCTATTCCTTAAGTGTCCTAGGTACAAGTTAAGGCGGCGCTTCGCGCCGCCGCGCCGGCTAGCGCCCGGCATCGGCGGCTCGTGCGCGGCTCAACCGTAGTCGACACATCAAAAGCGCTTGCAGGCGCGGAATCGCCATTTAGCATGCGACCTATGAGCGCGCATCCACGCACATGCAGAAGCGTAAACTCACCGCTTGCATGGGCCTTGCAGCCCATACCCCGCCACCATCAGGCCAGCCGGACGGCCTTGACATCCGCAACCAGTGGAAGCACGTCCTCAACAACCTGGCGGCGCAATATCTGGAAATTTTGGAAAACTAGCTCACCGAGAAAATTCGACAGATAAGCCAGATCCTCAACCGTATCCGGGCCAGAATCACGAGAGATACGCCCTACAGCACGGGCGGCAGATACGGCACCCTCGGTAGCTGACAATTGCGAAAGAATTTGTGTTTCAATGTTTGAAGCCATGATGGAACTCCTTAGTAGTTCGATTGAGGTTAGGAGCTAGCAAGTGTGGCAGCACAGCTAGCCCCGCTTTTACGAAGGTGATTCGTAATCAGTAGGTCGGGTGTTCGATTCGCCTCATCAGCACCAGTAATTTTAAAAGGGTTAGCTTCGGCTAGCCCTTTTTCCTTTTTTCTTCTCATTTATAAAACCCGATCGATCAGAGGGCGGAAGGCCATCAAAAATATCGGATACATCAGCAAGAATATCCTGCTTGTCATCGGTTGAGAGTGTCAGCGAATTCAAAAAGCCATGCACTACAAAGGTAGCGAGTGAGTAGGGATCATCACACTTACTGACAGCAGCGGCTAAATCCCTAACAAACAGATCAGCTTCAGAAGTTAAAGGCATTACTTACCCCTTGCCAGAGCGACCTTAGCGTCTTTGCGTTCACGCTCTTGCCAATGCTCGTTATGGTTGGAAATAGAACGACGAAGAACAGCAGAAACGGTCTCGCCGCGATAGTCACAGAGACGACGAAACTCTGACAAAAGATCATCATCAAGCCGTATCTGAAGCACAGAGGTTTTTGGTTTTAGAGCCATAAATTCAATATGTAATTACATTGTACGTACATTATCATTACATAATCGCCTTAAAAGTCAAGCCGTCTGTCATCTATTCCTTAAGTGTCCTAGGTACAAGTTAAGGCGGCGCTTCGCGCCGCCGCGCCGGCTAGCGCCCGGCATCGGCGGCTCGTGCGCGGCTCAACCGTAGTCGACACATCAAAAGCGCTTGCAGGCGCGGAATCGCCATTTAGCATGCGACCTATGAGCGCGCATCCACGCACATGCAGAAGCGTAAACTCACCGCTTGCATGGGCCTTGCAGCCCATACCCCGCCACCATCAGGCCAGCCGGACGGCCTTGACATCCGCAACCAGTGGAAGCACGTCCTCAACAACCTGGCGGCGCAATATCTGGAAATTTTGGAAAACTAGCTCACCGAGAAAATTCGACAGATAAGCCAGATCCTCAACCGTATCCGGGCCAGAATCACGAGAGATACGCCCTACAGCACGGGCGGCAGATACGGCACCCTCGGTAGCTGACAATTGCGAAAGAATTTGTGTTTCAATGTTTGAAGCCATGATGGAACTCCTTAGTAGTTCGATTGAGGTTAGGAGCTAGCAAGTGTGGCAGCACAGCTAGCCCCGCTTTTACGAAGGTGATTCGTAATCAGTAGGTCGGGTGTTCGATTCGCCTCATCAGCACCAGTAATTTTAAAAGGGTTAGCTTCGGCTAGCCCTTTTTCCTTTTTTCTTCTCATTTATAAAACCCGATCGATCAGAGGGCGGAAGGCCATCAAAAATATCGGATACATCAGCAAGAATATCCTGCTTGTCATCGGTTGAGAGTGTCAGCGAATTCAAAAAGCCATGCACTACAAAGGTAGCGAGTGAGTAGGGATCATCACACTTACTGACAGCAGCGGCTAAATCCCTAACAAACAGATCAGCTTCAGAAGTTAAAGGCATTACTTACCCCTTGCCAGAGCGACCTTAGCGTCTTTGCGTTCACGCTCTTGCCAATGCTCGTTATGGTTGGAAATAGAACGACGAAGAACAGCAGAAACGGTCTCGCCGCGATAGTCACAGAGACGACGAAACTCTGACAAAAGATCATCATCAAGCCGTATCTGAAGCACAGAGGTTTTTGGTTTTAGAGCCATAAATTCAATATGTAATTACATTGTACGTACATTATCATTACATAATCGCCTTAAAAGTCAAGCCGTCTGTCATCTATTCCTTAAGTGTCCTAGGTACAAGTTAAGGCGGCGCTTCGCGCCGCCGCGCCGGCTAGCGCCCGGCATCGGCGGCTCGTGCGCGGCTCAACCGTAGTCGACACATCAAAAGCGCTTGCAGGCGCGGAATCGCCATTTAGCATGCGACCTATGAGCGCGCATCCACGCACATGCAGAAGCGTAAACTCACCGCTTGCATGGGCCTTGCAGCCCATACCCCGCCACCATCAGGCCAGCCGGACGGCCTTGACATCCGCAACCAGTGGAAGCACGTCCTCAACAACCTGGCGGCGCAATATCTGGAAATTTTGGAAAACTAGCTCACCGAGAAAATTCGACAGATAAGCCAGATCCTCAACCGTATCCGGGCCAGAATCACGAGAGATACGCCCTACAGCACGGGCGGCAGATACGGCACCCTCGGTAGCTGACAATTGCGAAAGAATTTGTGTTTCAATGTTTGAAGCCATGATGGAACTCCTTAGTAGTTCGATTGAGGTTAGGAGCTAGCAAGTGTGGCAGCACAGCTAGCCCCGCTTTTACGAAGGTGATTCGTAATCAGTAGGTCGGGTGTTCGATTCGCCTCATCAGCACCAGTAATTTTAAAAGGGTTAGCTTCGGCTAGCCCTTTTTCCTTTTTTCTTCTCATTTATAAAACCCGATCGATCAGAGGGCGGAAGGCCATCAAAAATATCGGATACATCAGCAAGAATATCCTGCTTGTCATCGGTTGAGAGTGTCAGCGAATTCAAAAAGCCATGCACTACAAAGGTAGCGAGTGAGTAGGGATCATCACACTTACTGACAGCAGCGGCTAAATCCCTAACAAACAGATCAGCTTCAGAAGTTAAAGGCATTACTTACCCCTTGCCAGAGCGACCTTAGCGTCTTTGCGTTCACGCTCTTGCCAATGCTCGTTATGGTTGGAAATAGAACGACGAAGAACAGCAGAAACGGTCTCGCCGCGATAGTCACAGAGACGACGAAACTCTGACAAAAGATCATCATCAAGCCGTATCTGAAGCACAGAGGTTTTTGGTTTTAGAGCCATAAATTCAATATGTAATTACATTGTACGTACATTATCATTACATAATCGCCTTAAAAGTCAAGCCGTCTGTCATCTATTCCTTAAGTGTCCTAGGTACAAGTTAAGGCGGCGCTTCGCGCCGCCGCGCCGGCTAGCGCCCGGCATCGGCGGCTCGTGCGCGGCTCAACCGTAGTCGACACATCAAAAGCGCTTGCAGGCGCGGAATCGCCATTTAGCATGCGACCTATGAGCGCGCATCCACGCACATGCAGAAGCGTAAACTCACCGCTTGCATGGGCCTTGCAGCCCATACCCCGCCACCATCAGGCCAGCCGGACGGCCTTGACATCCGCAACCAGTGGAAGCACGTCCTCAACAACCTGGCGGCGCAATATCTGGAAATTTTGGAAAACTAGCTCACCGAGAAAATTCGACAGATAAGCCAGATCCTCAACCGTATCCGGGCCAGAATCACGAGAGATACGCCCTACAGCACGGGCGGCAGATACGGCACCCTCGGTAGCTGACAATTGCGAAAGAATTTGTGTTTCAATGTTTGAAGCCATGATGGAACTCCTTAGTAGTTCGATTGAGGTTAGGAGCTAGCAAGTGTGGCAGCACAGCTAGCCCCGCTTTTACGAAGGTGATTCGTAATCAGTAGGTCGGGTGTTCGATTCGCCTCATCAGCACCAGTAATTTTAAAAGGGTTAGCTTCGGCTAGCCCTTTTTCCTTTTTTCTTCTCATTTATAAAACCCGATCGATCAGAGGGCGGAAGGCCATCAAAAATATCGGATACATCAGCAAGAATATCCTGCTTGTCATCGGTTGAGAGTGTCAGCGAATTCAAAAAGCCATGCACTACAAAGGTAGCGAGTGAGTAGGGATCATCACACTTACTGACAGCAGCGGCTAAATCCCTAACAAACAGATCAGCTTCAGAAGTTAAAGGCATTACTTACCCCTTGCCAGAGCGACCTTAGCGTCTTTGCGTTCACGCTCTTGCCAATGCTCGTTATGGTTGGAAATAGAACGACGAAGAACAGCAGAAACGGTCTCGCCGCGATAGTCACAGAGACGACGAAACTCTGACAAAAGATCATCATCAAGCCGTATCTGAAGCACAGAGGTTTTTGGTTTTAGAGCCATAAATTCAATATGTAATTACATTGTACGTACATTATCATTACATAATCGCCTTAAAAGTCAAGCCGTCTGTCATCTATTCCTTAAGTGTCCTAGGTACAAGTTAAGGCGGCGCTTCGCGCCGCCGCGCCGGCTAGCGCCCGGCATCGGCGGCTCGTGCGCGGCTCAACCGTAGTCGACACATCAAAAGCGCTTGCAGGCGCGGAATCGCCATTTAGCATGCGACCTATGAGCGCGCATCCACGCACATGCAGAAGCGTAAACTCACCGCTTGCATGGGCCTTGCAGCCCATACCCCGCCACCATCAGGCCAGCCGGACGGCCTTGACATCCGCAACCAGTGGAAGCACGTCCTCAACAACCTGGCGGCGCAATATCTGGAAATTTTGGAAAACTAGCTCACCGAGAAAATTCGACAGATAAGCCAGATCCTCAACCGTATCCGGGCCAGAATCACGAGAGATACGCCCTACAGCACGGGCGGCAGATACGGCACCCTCGGTAGCTGACAATTGCGAAAGAATTTGTGTTTCAATGTTTGAAGCCATGATGGAACTCCTTAGTAGTTCGATTGAGGTTAGGAGCTAGCAAGTGTGGCAGCACAGCTAGCCCCGCTTTTACGAAGGTGATTCGTAATCAGTAGGTCGGGTGTTCGATTCGCCTCATCAGCACCAGTAATTTTAAAAGGGTTAGCGTAAAGCTAGCCCTTTTTCATTTGTGCAGACGCTTATCGCTCACATAAAGTGGCGCATCAAACTTCAAGGGAAGCGACTCCTTGATATCAAATTGGACTTGGTATAACTTGGCGAGCCAAGTCAGCTGATAGCAGCTCCTTATGAGCAGAAGGCCATCAAGAATCCTGTTATAGAGCAATTCTCTTGGCTTAAAACGAGCTGCTTTCTTGGTAAATATCTCAATATATTCAGTGCCTTACAGTGTAATTAATTTATCGTTAAGAATTATTTAACGTTATTTTAATATTTCCATTGACACTAAGTATTCCGTCACCTATGTTGAATACAAGTAGTCGCCCTAAAGGGGAGTAGCTTTACTGCATACGCCGTCATTACGGGAAAATTCCCCGGCCTGCAGGCAACGGCAACGTTGTAGCGAGACCTTTACCGAATTGAGGTAAAGGTTTTTTTTCGTTCCAACCTTTTTCAATATTTGGTGGCGAGTGAATGCCAGTCGGGTGTGAGGAGGAGCTATGGACTTATTCTCAGCGGAATTCTTCTCAGCATTACTGGCAATCATTGTTATTGATCTTGTTTTGGCTGGAGATAACGCGATCGTCATTGCGCTGGTCGCACGAAAACTGCCTAAGCATTTGCAGCGCATCACGATCATAGGCGGCACGATAGGTGCGGTTGTTGTGCGGATCGCGATGACAGTCGCAATTGTCTGGCTGTTGAATGTTCCTGGGCTGTTGCTGGTCGGTGGTGTGTTGCTGGTTTGGATTGCCTACAAATTGCTGGCACCTATGCATGATGAAAAGAAGCACGTCGATGTTGCGTCGTCACGTGTCGGTTTGTGGGCTGCGATACGTACCATCATCGTGGCGGATGCAGTGATGGGTATGGATAACGTGCTGGGTGTGGCTGGCGCCGCACATGGTGAGTTCTTGCTGGTGGTGCTGGGATTGTTGATCAGTGTTCCGATCATGGTGCTAGGTAGCACGCTGATTTTGAAATGGGTAGAGCGTTATCCGGTCATCATTTATCTGGGCGCAACAGTGCTTGCATGGACGGCGGCAAAAATGATTGTGCAAGAGCCGATATTGCAGGAGTTCTTTACGCAGAATGAATTTGTAGTCTGGTTACTGTACGGCTTGGTCATAGGCGGAGTCGTGCTGAGTGGTTTGCTTAGAAATGCGCCTATCAAATCGACGCACAGGGAGGCAAGACCAAAACATCCTTGAAGACCGTTCACAAAAATTACTAACGTTTATACATTGCGAGGAGATCATCATGCTCAACATTCTCATACCTGTAGACGGTTCGCGGAATGCGTTGCGTGCAGTGGAATACGTTATTCAATATCGTGCAATGCATGACGAATTGATCAACGTGAACCTGGCCAATATTCAACCCCGTCTGTCGAGATACATCACGCGTTTTGTACCATCAGCGAATGTTCGTATGCTGCAGCAAGAACGAGCTGAGCAAGCATTGAAAGGTGCTGTCGACATGTTGATCAAAGCTGGTGTTGAACATTCCGTTCATATCAACAAGGGCGATGCTGCAGAAGGTATCGTTGCATGCGCTCAAGAAACGGCATCACAAAAAATCGTGATGGGCACCACGCGTAAAAATGCACTGTCTCGATTTTTTCAAGGCTCTGTCGTGAGTAAAGTAATGGCTATTACGGATCTGCCAGTCGAAGTTGTCGCGAAAGAAAATGCGACGAAGCTGGCACGTTTCGGTATACCAGTCGGTGTCGGATTGGCAGTGTTATGGCTTGCAGTAGAGTAAGAAGCTTTGTATTTTCCAAGCGCTGACAGCATGACTTTTATATAGCACTAACATCTTGAAATAAGCGATTTAGATGTTTGAAGGGCCAGCTTTATAGCTGGCCCTTTTTGTTTAAAACTGATCTCGAAGAAAATTAATGGTGTGATGCAGCACCTCTTTGGTTTGTAATCTAGCGCTCCGATTAGCTTAATTCCATGTCATTTGCGCACGCACTTTCCATCCTATCCATAATCCGCCAAAGAGAAATGGCGCGAATATCCAACCTGATGCGGCGCCTGCCATGATTCCGGAAAGTAGCGTGCCGACTGTGCAGCCAAGCGCGACCATAGATCCCCAGCCCATCAAGATGCCGCCAGCAAAGGCGCGACCGACTTCCGGCAAGCGTGGACGACGTGGTTTGAAATCACCTGCAGAGATGGCCGCCGCCAATGATCCCAATATCAGACTGATGACGAAGACGCCATTTTGCGACCATAGCGTTTCTTTAATGATGGTGGCGCAGCCGGAGAAAGTATCGACGCCTTCCAAGCGACTCGGTAACCATCCGACAGTATTCGCAGCAGTACGCGCGATGCTGCCCAGTTCTGCTGTTACGCCCAATGGGCCAATGCGGAAGTAAGACAATACAGCGAGGAAGCCGATCAGCAAGCCGCCTACATACACCGGCCAGCGTCGCTCCCATATATTGCCGATCGCCTGGGTAGTGTCTTGAATCTTGTGTTCACGCCATAACCAAATCGCAAGCAGGGCGAGTATTGTCAATTGCAGTGCAACTGAGCCCGCATAACCGAAGTGATGCGGCAGCCAGATCACAGGTGCTTGCTGTATGCCGGAAAGATACAAGCTGTTCCAGCTCAAAAATCCCAGTACGAAGCCGAACAAGGTACCGAGTAATGCAAACGGAGAAACGGTCGATCCTTCGCCCAAGCGATAAAGATGCGCACTGATGCATGAGCCGGACAGCGCCATGCCTACGCCAAAGCTGAGTGCACCAACAGCCAGTACCCAACTCACAGGACCGATATGCGCTTGTGGTGGTAATCGACCCAAGGTCGGGATAGGCGCGAATGCGCCGAAGACGAGGTGATAACCAAGGATACCGACAGCCAGTGCGGCTAGTATGCCGAGCAAGCCGCGTGCATCGCGTCGCTCGATGAAGTCGCGACTGACGCAAAAGAAACAGAAGCGCGAGCGCTGTAGAAAAATGCCGAATGCAATGCCCAATAAGGCAGACAGCGCCAGTTCGCGTCCCCCCTCGGCGATATTGCCGAGGGAGTGCGAGAACAGCGCTGCTGCCGTCAGGACAAAGACAGAGGGCAAGAGCCGCCGCAATGGCGGCAATGCCAGTTCAGCCAATTATTTTCCACCCCATACTGTGCCAGCCAGATTCGTCACCGGCACGCCAACTGCGTTGCCGTATTCTGTCCACGAACCATCGTAGTTGCGGACGTCATAGCCCAGCAATTTTGTCAGTGCGAACCAAGTGTGGCTGGAGCGCTCGCCGATACGGCAGTAAGTGATGACTGGTTTGCTGCCATCGATGCCGGCTGCAGCATAGATTTTTTTCAGTTCATCCACCGATTTGAAAGTGCCATCCGCTGCAACAGCTTGACCCCAAGGTACGTTGGCTGCACCAGGAATGTGGCCTGCACGGATAGCCAGCTCTTGTACGCCGGCTGGTGCGAAGATTTTCCCACTGTATTCATCAGGCGAGCGAATGTCGACTAATGCCACATTGCTTTTCTTTTCTGCTGCTGCAACGACGTCGCTCAAACGTGCGCGCAATGCAGGATTGGCTGCGCTGACTTTGATATTGCCAGCTGCCGGTAATTTGGTCACAGCAACCAGTGGGCGATTTTCTGTTTCCCATTTTTTGCGACCGCCATCCAGCAGTTTGACGTTCTTGATGCCATAGATATCGAATACCCATGCGCCCCATGCTGCGAACCAGTTGTTGGTGTCGCCGTAGAGTACGACGGTGCTGTCATTGTTGATGCCAGCATTACGCAGCAGCTTTTCGAAGTTTTGCTGAGTGGCGATATCGCGACGTACTGTATCGACCAGATCGGTATGCCATTCAAAATTTACCGCGCCAGGTATATGCGCACGTTCAAATACACCAGGATTCACGCTGACTTCAATCAGACGCAATTTCGGATTGCTGATGTTCTTTTCCAGCCAGTCGGTGCTGACGAGGAAGTCACTCGGCGCAGCATGTGCTGCACCCAGAAACAGGCTGCCTGCAATCAGCAGGGACTTGATGATTTTCATGTTTAGTTCTCCTCCGGTTGTTAAGAAATCGTTACGCGATCACATTACCGAAGAGATTGCTGATGAACAACGAAGCATTTTCAATATCGATATTCAGAAAATGCATGTGGAGTAGGTAGAGATAAGGAAACATCAAAAAGTAAATCAACAAGCCATAAACTGAATAAAAAAGCCGCTTACGCGGCTTCCTGTATTTATGCTGTCTACGACCAGAGCATCATGGTCGTTGCGGTATGCCAAAGGCAGTGCGACCAGATGTTAGAGCATGCTCAAGCTCTGGCAATCGATCTTGTCCCCAGAAGAGTTCACCATCCAGGATGAAAGATGGTGAGCCATAGGCGCCATGATCTATCGCTTCTTGTAGATTAGCCTGATAGCGTTCTTCAATTGCAGGGGCTGCTGCTTTCTGCAGCAAATCCGCGCCATTGAATCCAGCTTTATCCGCCAATGCTACGAGGGTGTTGGCATCAGATAAATCCTCTTCACGTTCCCAGATAGCGGTGAAGCATTCCAGCAGCAATGGATGGATATCGGCGCCGCTGTCCAAGGCCGCCAGCACGATGCGATCTGCGAGTCCATTCTTCAAGGGCCAATGTTTTGGATATAAATTAAAATTGAGCTTGCGTTTCTCACGCCAGCGCTGCAGCTCTTGTACTCGATAATTTTGGCGCGTGACACTTCTTTGTGCAAGCGGTAAACCACCGGTCGCAGCGAACAAGTCGTGCAAAGGAAGGGGGCGATACTCTACTTTGAGTTGCTGACGTTTGGCCAGTTCAGCAAATGCCGGATAACCGACATATGCCCAGGTGCTGGTTAGTGCAAAATAAAATTTAACAGTACGTGACATACGTAATTTCCTTATTAATAGGTGACGCGATTAACGCGTTGCTTTCTTTGCAGCATTGACGGCAACAGTTGGATCAAAGTTGTTGATGTCTTTGATCAAGTTATTCGTATACAGAGAGGCAGGGTCGACCGGTGTGGTAATTTGTCCGGTAGTCGTCATGTAACGGACGATGCCTTCCCAACCTTGTTTGGTGTATTCACCCCAACGACCGCTGCTAGGTTTCGGTGAGTAATCTTGGAATACTTTCAGCACGCGCTGGTTCTCTGCAATCGCTTGTGCTTCCGGGATACCTGCTGTGCGTGCTGCGGGGTAATGTTTGAAGTACAGACGGATACAGGCTTCAGTATTTTGTTCGCAGAAGATGCGGCCTTTGGTCAGCGCACGCGCCAGTCCGACTGCTTCAGCACGATTGGCTTTGAGATAGCTTTCCGTTGTCAATAAGCCCCAGGCGAGGATGTCCTCCACTACAGGCGAAGTCAGGTAGTTCAGCTTCACGCCACGGTTTTCAAAGCCGGCATAGCTCAGTGCATTGATAGATAGAGCTGATACGGTACCGGTTTCCAGCGCGCGCAAGGCCCCCGCACCAATGCCGACATCCAGCAGGGTGTAATCACGGTTGAGCTTGTAGTTTTCCGCATCAAGGATGGCCTGCGTCGTATAGAACTGGGTCGCGGTCATCGAAAACACGCCGATCTGAGTACCTTTCAGGTCGCTCAGTTTTTTGATCGGACCATCTTTCAATACTGCGAGCGGGAATGGGTTGCGCGTCGTGATGCTATAGAAGTGCACCAGTGGTGCACCTTTGGCGCGACCTACCGCGGCCGATTCAGGTGCTGGCAAACCGTATTGCACATTGCCGCTGACTACTTGCTGTACCACGGCAATGGAACCCTTGGCGGTGAGTACTTCCGGATCCAGTCCTTCTTCGGCAAACCAGCCATTTTCAATGGCGGCAGCCCATGGCGCGAAACGTACATCGGGCGCAGAGACCGGTTGCAATACTGTGATCTTCTTCAGTGGTTTGTTTTGTGCGATGGCATTGCCGCTGAATGCTGCAGCAGCTGATGCGGCCACGACGGCCGTGAGGATGGTTGATTTCATTTCAAATTCCCTTTTGGTTATGGTGGTCTATCCAGTACAACAATTTGTGTTCAAGCAGGCGAATGGCGAGATTGCACCCCAGTCCTATCGCCGCCAGAATGATGAGGATGGCAAACATGCCGGCCGTATCCAGGTTTGCTTGCGCTTGTAATAGCAGTACGCCCAAGCCTTTCTGTGCGCCGACGAATTCGGCGACTACGGCACCGGTCAGTGCCAGCACGATAGCCACGCCGAGGCCGGCGAAGATATGCGTGGCCGCTGATGGCAGTCGCACGTATATAAAGGTTTGCCAGCGGCTGGCATTCAGCGTTGCCATCAGATCCAGACGTAGTTGGTCAACCACTGACAAGCCTGCCATGGTGTTGATCAATACCGGGAAGAAGGTGATCAGCGCAACCAGCACAATTTTTGAAGACAGTCCGTAACCGAGCCAAATGATGAGCAAGGGCGCGACCGCAACTTTCGGCAGCGACTGAATGGCAATCAGGTAGGGATAGAGCAGGCGACCGAGGCGACCGAACTCTGTAATCAACACGCCGCTGATCAGACCGAACAAGGAGCCTATGGCAAAGCCTGTCAGCATCTCGGTCAGTGTTACCTGCAAGTGCGGACCGAACATACCTTGTGTCAGGCCATTCCAGAAAGCGATAGCGATCTGGCTTGGTGGTGCCAGTACGAGTGGCGATACCGGCGAGAAGCGCAGGATAACTTCGACGAGTAGCAGCAAGCCGATTACTAGCAGTGCACCAGCGGTGCGATCACCGAGGAAGGGGAGAGAAGGTTTAGACATGCTCGGTCTCCTGATAGAAATAGCCGCGTACTTCTTCAATCAAAGCCTGGAATACCGGTTCCTTTAACGTTTCGCGTGCACGCGGGCGTGCCAGCGGCACTGCGATATCGTCGGCAATGCGTGCGGGACGTGCCGTCATCACGATGACACGGTCCGCTAGGAAAACAGCTTCTGAAATACTGTGCGTAATCAGCAATACCGTCGCACCGCTTTCTTCCGCAATATGTGCCAGCGTCAGGTTCATCTGTTCACGCGTCAATGCGTCGAGCGCACCGAAGGGCTCATCCATGAGTAAGAGCTTGGGTTTGGTAATGAGTGCACGCACGATCGCCGCACGTTGGCGCATACCGCCGGATAGCTCTTTCGGGAAAGCGTCGGCAAAATCACCGAGCCCAACTCTTTGCAGCAGCGTCAAGGCCTCGGCGCGTGCTGCGACCATATCCTCGCCGCGTATGCGCAACGGTAGCGTGACGTTCTCGATAACGGTAAACCACGGCAACATCACCGCATCCTGAAAAATCATTGATACGTCAGCACGCGGTTTATCTACCGGCTGACCATGCACACTGATACTGCCGCCAGTCGGCGTGATTAATCCCGCAGCAAGACGCAATAAGGTCGTTTTGCCGCAACCGGATGGACCGACAATCGCCACAATTTCGCCGGCTTTGAGTTCAATATTGATCTCGTTCAACGCTTGCAGCGATTGTTGCCCCGGTTTCCCGTAGCTATGAGTAATGTTTAAAAATGCCAACGCAGAGGCATTGGCATGCACAGGTGATACATGCATGATGGACTTCTATTAACAGGGTTGATATACGTCAGAAGGCAGCGCAAATGCGACGCTTGTGCAAATCGGAATGTGATTGAAATGCAGGATAGAGCGTGTGACTGATGCGATTTCCAGAAGGAAAGTATAAGTGCCGAAATATCGAATTCTTAGAACGATTTCGTGCTTACTTATGCGGAATTTATGTGCTTAGCATTCCACTTCAATCGTGGATAGCTAAGTAGACATTGGAATAAGTAATCGCAACTTTCGTTATCAAGAATGTGCAGATAGAAAATATTGTCTGCAAAAATTAGGCACTCTTCAAATCTTCCAGTCGTAGATTCGGCGCAAATGTTTCAAGGAAGCGATAAGCGAACGAAGGTAAAAAAGTACCGTTCCTGACAGCCACCAGGGTCGTGCATGAGCCGAACAACGTGCCTTCGGTCTCTAGTACCGTCAAGCCGTTTTTCTCTATGCCATCCAAAGCCATTTCGGCCACGATGCCGACGCCCAGGCCCCGTTCTACATAGGTCTTGATGACATCAGCATCCATTGCCGTTAGACGAAAGTCAGGTATCAAGCCTGCCTGACTGAATGCGGCATCAACGCATTTACGTCCGGTAAATTGTGGGTTGTAAGTGATCAGTGGATATTGCGCGATATCTTCCAGTGTGACTGGCGATTTTTTCACTAAAGGATGATCTATCGGAACGATGACTTGGTGATTCCACGAGAAGCATGGATAAGAGATGAGGTCTGGTGATTGGTCGAGTACTTCGCTGGCGATGCCGATATCTGCTTCGCCATTGCTGATCATGGCGGCGACTTGGTTCGGTGTGCCTTGATGTAGCTCCAGTTTTACTTTGGGGAATTCATTATTGAATTGCTCAACAACTTTGGGCAGTGTGTAGCGCGCTTGTGTGTGGGTAGCAGCGATGATCAATTGGCCGGTATCGAAGCCTGAATATTGGCTAGCATAACGTCGCAGATTTTCAGTTTCCAGCAGGATGCGTTTGACGATCTCTACCGCCCCGTCCCCTGCGCGCGTGACGGATGTCAGTCGCTTGCCTGAGCGGACGAAGAGATCTATGCCTAGTTCGTCTTCCAGATCCTTGATCTGTTTGCTCACGCCGGATTGCGATGTGTATAGCACCGCCGCAACCTCGGTTAGATTGAGATTGTTCCGTATTGCTTCGCGTACAAATCGTAATTGCTGAAAATTCATGAAGCTGTTTCTCCGTTGATACTGATTGCTACTGCCTTGCGTATGTGTTGCAAAAGAGGGCAAAGTTTATTCATTCGAATGTTTATGTATTCCGTGTATTTATACGGCGACACGATGCCAATTTATTTAGCATAACAATCCGAATTTCATATAAGAACCAATTAAAAATTGTTTGCATATTCCGCTAAACGTTAAAGATATTTGATATCTGCATGCAGCTCTAAGTGCCTAAAAAATATGCACTTAAAACAGTGATGAAAGCATCGTTAAAATTTATCGTATAGGAGACGCGCAATGTTTCTCTGCAATCGAAGTGCACTGTTCAGAAATGAGTGCTTGATAAATTTCATTCCTTATTTGCAACTATCTATTGCTATGCAGTGATGCTAATCATAGAAATTCTTGCCAGTGCTTGGCAACGAATTTGTCCGAATATGCATATCTGAAGTTTGATATGCACATCCCGAATTTATAAGCATGAATTGCTTCGTTGGATGTATGAGAAGGAGAGGCTAGGATTCAACTTGTCATTGTCCGATATCTCTCAAGATTGGATTTAACCCGCGCCGCAAGGCCGCGGGTTTTTTTATGTTCTTGCAGTGTTAAACGGGTTTGTAGAGGTATGACATCGATTAGCCAATATGTGGAATCTATCTCGGTCAAGATCGAAAACGCAGCTTAATTTTCCCAAGCCTGTGATCGCTCTACCGCACGATGCCAAGTGTGCAAGCGTTGCGCGCGCTCATCGGCCGTCATGTTCGGATCAAAACGCTTTTCCATTTTCCACTGCGCTGCAATCTCTTCTTTCGATTCCCAGAACGACACACCAAGTCCGGCAAGGTAGGCCGCGCCCAATGCAGTGGTTTCCGTAATGACGGGACGGATGACGGGCACATCGAGAATATCTGCCTGAAACTGCATCAACAAGTCGTTACCTGCTGCACCACCATCCACACGTAATTCCTGTAGCGTAAGTTGGGCATCTTTTTTCATTGCATCCAGCAGATCGACGCTTTGATACGCGATGCTTTCCAGCGCAGCACGAGCAATGTGTGCCTTGTTGCTGCCACGTGTCATGCCGATGATGGTGCCGCGTGCGTAGGAATCCCAATACGGTGCGCCGAGGCCGCTGAAGGCCGGTACGAATACCACGCCGCCGTTATCCGGCACACTTCTCGCCAGCGCTTCGACGTCGGAAGATTTTTGGATGATACCCAAACCATCGCGCAGCCATTGCACGATGGCACCGCCCATGAAGACACCGCCTTCGAGCATGTAATCGGTGCGCGCAGCCGCGCCTGCACCTAAAGTCCAGCCGATGGTTGTTAATAAATTATTGTGCGATGTAATGGCTTGCTCACCGGTGTTGAGCAGCATGAAGCAGCCGGTACCATAGGTATTCTTGGCCATGCCGGGTTTGTGACAGGCTTGGCCAAAGGTGGCGGCTTGTTGATCGCCTGCGATGCCGGCAATCGGAATCGGGCTGCCGAATAGTTCCGCGTGAGTATGGCTGGTAACGCCGCTGCTGGCGACCACGGTCGGCAATAGCGCACGTGGAATATCCAGTATGGCGAGTAATTCATCATCCCATTGCTTGGTGTGGATGTTGAACAGCAAGGTGCGTGAGGCATTGCTGCTGTCTGTCATGTGTTCACCGGACAGCTTGAAGATCAACCAGCTATCGATGGTGCCGAATGCGAGTTCTCCGCGTTCGGCTTTGGTACGTGCTCCCGGCGTGTGATCGAGCAGCCATTTAACCTTGGTGCCGGAAAAATATGAGTCGAGCAGCAACCCAGTTTTTTGCTGGAATAATTCGGTTTTACCTTCTGCGCGCAATTGATCGCAGAAGGCTGCAGTGCGTCTGTCTTGCCACACGATGGCATTGGCGATCGGTACACCGGTCTTGCGATCCCAGATGACGGTGGTTTCACGCTGGTTGGTGATACCGATGGCAGCAACATCGGATGCGTTGACCTGCTGTTCTTTTAATACTTGTTGTGCGACGGTGAGCTGGGTATTCCAGATCGCATTTGCATCGTGTTCTATCCAGCCGGGTTCAGGATATATCTGAGGGTATTCTTGCTGCGCGACACCGTGTATTTGTCCGTCGTGATTAAACAGAATCGCACGTGAACTGGTCGTGCCTTGATCGATCGCGAGTATGAATTTGCTCATCGTGGGCTGGAGTAGATTTAAACGAGATAGGCGTGTTCAGGAAGGCCGGGCACATCGACGCGCATGGTCAGCACGCAACCGGATAAAGGATATTGCTCCAACTCGGCTGCCGGACGATTCTTGCTGACGGTGGTGATGTAAAGCGTGCGCAAATCATCACCGCCAAATGCCATCATGGTCGGGCAGCGTGCAGGCACTACAATCTCATTCAGTACATCACCGTTTGGAGACAAGCGCAGAATTTTTCCGCCTTCATACATCGCGCACCAATAAGCGCCTTCACTATCGACGGTAGCACCATCCGGACGACCACCGTAGTTGTTCAATTTGTCTGTCGAGAATTGTTTCAACAAACGGCTGCCTGCAATGTTGCCGGTAGCAAGATCGAATTCGTAGGCGAAGATACGATGCGAGGTAGTGTCGGCGTGATACAGGGTTTTGTTATCCGGACTGAAGGCGACGCCATTCGATACTGTCGCGCGCTTACCGCTATCGCGTATGGCGCCATGTTCAACACAAAACAATGGAGCATTCGGATGATCGCGTGGTTCGTATATCGATCCTACCCACAGGCGACCGGCGGCATCGCAACGGCCATCATTGAAACGAGTGGTCTTCGGATCGTAAGGCGCATCGGCTATCACTGTCAGTTTGCCGCTAGCGGTGTCCAGTAATGCGAGGCCGGAGCGCAAGGCAACGAGCAGGCCACCGGCAGCGTTAATCGCAATACAGCCCGGCTCAGAGGGCATAGCCCACTGCTGATGTGCGTCGCTGACTGGATGGTGGCGATGCACGGCGCATCCATCGATATCTATCCAGTACAAGGCCGCTTCCTGCGCATGCCACAGCGGACACTCACCCAATTGCATGCGTGTAGTCAGAAGTGGCTGGATTTCGTGCATCGACATGGCAGTTGCTTTTTGTGGGGGGAATGCGCCATTATGCAGTGAAAATCTTGTGCATAAAGGAGTTTGAATTGAATCAGTCTGCATCAAAACCGGTCATCGCTTTTCTGGGCATAGGCCTGATGGGCAAACCTATGGCAACCCGATTGCTACAGGCAGCTTATGAGGTCACTGCATGGAATCGCACACGTAGCAAGGCGGATGAGCTCGCGCCGCTGGGTGCAAAAGTGGCAGAGCAGGTGGCAGATGCCGTGCGTGACGCTGATATCGTGATCACGATGCTGGAAGCCGGCCCGATTGTGGCGCAGGTAATAGACGCGGCGTTGCCGGGTTTGCGCCATGGTGCGCTGGTGGTGGATATGAGTTCGACGCGTCAATCCGAAGCGCAGGACGTGCATGCCAAATTGGCTGCGGCTGGTGTGCGCTTTATCGACGCGCCGGTCTCCGGCGGCGTGGTTGGCGCACAAGCTGGTTCGCTGGCAATCATGGCAGGCGGTAGTGCGGAAGACTTTGCTGATGCAGAAGCGGTGTTGACCGTGATGGGGCGTCCAACACTGGTCGGTCCTGCCGGTTGTGGTCAGATCGCCAAGCTGTGCAATCAGTTGATCGTTGGTGGCACTTTGAATATCGTGGCAGAAGCCTTGTTGCTGGCGCAGGCCGGCGGGGCCGATCCAACAGCAGTGCGTGCAGCGATACGTGGCGGTTTTGCAGAAAGCCGGATACTGGAAGTACATGGTCAGCGTATGTTGGACCGTAACTTCTTGCCGGGTGGTCAGGTCAAGAGTCAGTTCAAGGATCTGGAAAACGTCTTGATCGCAGCAGCTAACGCTGGTTTGCGTTTGCCAGTGACAGAGCTGGTGACGGAAAACTATCAAAGCGTGTTGCAGCGTGCGCCACAAGCCGATCAATCGGCCGTGTTGTTGGCGCTGGAACAAAGCAATCCCGGTCAGCGTTTAGGCCAAGCAGCAGATCAATTGCCTAGCTAAGCACACAGCAATATTGCGTATCGATATGAACATTTGTTTGTTTTATCGGTCTACTTGCTTCAACTCTGAACAATGTTCTTCCTGATAATACTCAGACTGTCTTACTCAATGGTTCATCATGCCTAAAGAACGTATCGATTGGCGCGCCGTTTGGCGTTTGATTCAACCTTATTGGGTATCGGAAGAAAAATGGCGTGCGCGTGGATTGCTGCTCACCATCGTTGCGCTTGCCTTGGGCATGGTCTACCTCGAGGTATTGTTCAATACCTGGAATCGCGAGTTCTATAACGCGCTGGAGACGAAGAACTACAAGATATTTACCGAGCAGTTGTGGCGCTTCACTTATCTTGCCTTCATCTTCATCGCTGTTGCCATTTATCGCATCTACCTGACGCAAGCACTGCAAATGCGCTGGCGTATGTGGATGACCAAGCAGTACATGGCGCGCTGGCTGAATCATCAGGCTTATTATCGGATCGAACAAACGCACACTGCGGATAATCCGGATCAACGTATCGCGGAAGATTTGAATCTCCTTACCGCTGGAACCTTGTCACTGTCGCTAGGTTTTCTGTCTAGTGTCGTCACGCTGATTTCCTTCATAGGTATCTTGTGGGCGGTTAGTGGGCCGATTTCATTCATGCTTGCTTCGCAGGAAATAACGATACCTGGCTACATGGTATGGTTTGCGATTGCCTATGCGGGTATAGGGTCAGTGATTGTCGGTTTGGTCGGCTGGCCTTTGGTTAGCAAGAATTATTTGCGTCAACGCTTTGAAGCAGATTTTCGTTTTGGTCTGATACGCGTGCGTGAGAATGCAGAAGCAGTCGCGCTATATCGCGGCGAAGCCGAAGAAGGTGTGCAACTGAATGACCGCTTCCAGCGCATACGCGATAACTGGTGGGGCATTATGCGCACCACCAAGAGTCTGAATCTGGTTTCTACTTTCTATTCGCAATTCGCCAATATCTTCCCGTTTCTGATGGCTGCGCCGCGCTATTTTTCCGGCGCGATCACGCTGGGTGGCCTGATGCAAATCAGCTCGGCTTTCGGACAAGTACAAGGTGCCTTGTCATGGTTCATTTCTGCCTTTACCGACTTGGCTGAATGGAAGGCCAGCGTCAATCGTCTGGCTGGATTTCATACGGCCGTCGATGCTGCGCAAGTGGATATAGATGGTGTGAAGGTAGAGACGAATAATGTAGGCGCAATTCTGATTGATCGCCTCACATTGAATTTGCCGGATGGACAGCCATTGACGTCTGCGCTGACCGTCGATATTCAGGCCGGTCAGCACATTCTGATTGCAGGACCGTCGGGTTGCGGCAAGTCGACATTGGTGCGTGCGATTGCCGGCATCTGGCCTTACGGTAGCGGCAATATTGAAATTCCGAAAAGCTGGAAGCTGCTTTTTCTGCCGCAAAAAAGTTATCTACCTATCGGTACCTTACGCGCTGCGGTTGCTTATCCAGCCGGTGAAAAAACGTATACCGATCTGGCGATTCAACACTATTTCGATCTGTGCAAATTGCCGCACCTGAAACAGCAACTCGATCATGTCGATAACTGGAGTCAGCGTTTGTCTCCTGGTGAGCAGCAACGCGTTGCTTTTGTACGTGCTTTGCTGACGCGGCCGGATGTACTCTTCATGGATGAAGCAAGTAGTGCGCTGGACACGGAAACGGAAGATTTTGTTTACCAATTAATCGTGCAGGAATTGCCGGAAGCCGCGATAGTCAGCGTCGCACATCGTGAGAGCGTGGCGAAGTATCATAAAATGCGTTGGCAGTTCGTCGCAGATATGAGCGTGCCGCGAGTCGACAGCGATGAATCGCAGCGCGGACAATATACAATTCAATGCACGAAGCAGGGTAAGGCATAGCAAATAATCATCTTGCCATCGAGTGCGGATCACCGAAACAAATACGCTTTGCATGTAGCGAGCGTAACCATGATGACAAGAACATGAAATTCATTTCCACAATTGCATTGCTATCCTTACTTGCCGGTTGCGCGCAAGTACCAGTCGGTACTGATTCTGCTTCGGTCAATACGCGTATCGTTCATTTCTCTGAAGGTGCCCCAGGCAGCATGCCATCAGCCTGGGAACCGATGATCATTCATCGCAACAAGAAGCTGACTGAATATTCTCTGGTTGACGATAATGGAACGACGGTATTGCATGCGCGTGCTGCTAAAGCTGCATCAGGCTTGATGCAAAAAGTGGATATCGATCCCATGCCGGATCTGATGATCAACTGGAAGTGGCGCATCAACGGTCTAGTCGAATCAGCGAACAATTACGATCGCGGCCTAGAGGATGCGCCTGCGCGCATCATTCTGGGTTTCGATGGTGACAAGGACAGTTTGCCTTTCTCCGATCAGATCATGTTTGAAACGGCACGCTTGCTGACGGGACGAGAAGTCCCTTATGCAACGCTGATGTATATCTGGGGGCGCAAAGCACCAGTAGGCACGGTAATCCCGAATGCACGCAGCAATCGCGTCAAGATGATAGTCGCGGAAAGCGGCCGTGAAGGTATAGGCGAGTGGCACAGTTTTACGCGCGATATCGTTGCTGATTATGAAAAAGCCTTCGGTGAAAAGCCGGGCAAGTTGATAGGCGTCGGTGTACTGACCGATACTGATAACACGGGTGAAACGGTAGAAGCCTGGTACGGCGATATCAATTTGTCACGCTAGCAGACTTCATTCAATTTACGCTAGAATGGCGGCAGGCATGACAGGATGCCTGTTCTCGCAAAAGCCGATGCACCTGTTTTTGTTTTTTCAGTTCGGAGCAGCTGCAACCAAGCAGCAAAAAACCGCACGTTAAACCTTGATGTCGTAGCGAGAAACGACAATATGAAAGGAACGTCATGTGGTCTACATCTCTCCCCGTCGGCAACGACTCCCATAGCAATCTCGGCAGCAATCTTTCCAATAGCGATTTTTTACGCAGATATGCGCGTCGTTTATTGCGTAGTGCACAAGCCAGTGAACCCAGCAAAGCATTGCCCGTTTTGAGACGCATCATTGCGATGAAGATCATGCCGGAATTGCGCGTCACCGAGCTGTATGCCGTGCGTGAAACGGTACAACTCAAACATATCTTGCATACGCTGGCGAAGGAACTTGGCTTTGCTGCGTGGGAAGTGTGCAAGAACCAGATTGATGCGATGCCGACTGCAATCTTGGATCGTTATCGATTGGAATTGGGCATGTTTGGCGACTACCAGCAGAACTGGTTTGCCGATGCAGCCACTGCGCGTGATTGGCAGCAGCAGAATGGTGGTTATCTGATTAGTTACGGTCAACAGGCCGTCGCGATTCTTGCTTAATCAGTTGTGATTTTTTCTGCGCCGAATGTTATTCGGCGCAGAAAATTGTTTTATGCCTGCTTCAGGAAAGTCTCTGCCAAGCGCACCCAATAGGTCGCGCCGATAGGCAATAAATCATCGTTGAAGTCATAGCTGGGATTATGCAAATTGCATGGGCCCAGGCCGTGTCCAGCCGAGCGATGATCACCTTCACCATTACCGATGAATACATAGCAGCCGGGTTTGTCTTGCAGCATGAAGGCAAAATCTTCCGCGCCCATGGTCGGCTCGACTTTGGGATCTACCTTGTCGACACCGACGATGGATTGCATGACCTCAACTGCGAATGCAGTTTCTTTCGCATGATTGATCAGCGGTGGATAGTTGCGTCGAAAGTTGAATTTGACCGTTGCATCAAAGGCCTGCGCGGTGTGCTCTGCGATTGCGCGCATGCGTGTTTCTATCAAATCCAATACTTTCAGATCGAAGGTACGCACGGTACCGACCAGCGTTGCATCGTCCGGAATCACATTCGTGGTGCTGCCGGCGTGGATTTGCGTGATCGATAATGCTGCGGCGTCGATAGGACTCTTGTTGCGCGTGATGATGGTTTGCCAGCTCTGTGCAATTTGCACTGCCACCATGATCGGATCGATGCCTTTATGCGGTTGTGCTGCGTGCGCACCTTTGCCGCTGACGATCACTTCGAATTCATTGCTCGATGCCATCATCGGGCCGGGCGTCACACTGAATTGGCCGACTGCAATGCCGGGCCAGTTATGCATGCCGAATACAGCTTCCATTGGACATTGCTCGAAGAGACCGTCGTCTATCATGCGCTTCGCACCGCCGCCGCCTTCTTCCGCCGGTTGGAAGATCAGATAAATGGTGCCGTCGAAATTCTTGTGTTGTGACAGATAATGCGCAGCACCCAAGAGCATCGCGGTATGACCATCGTGGCCGCAGGCGTGCATCTTTCCCTGATTCTTGGAAGCGTGAGCGAAGGTATTGAGTTCCTGTATAGGCAAGGCGTCCATATCGGCACGCAAGCCGACTGCGCGCTTGCTACTACCATTCTTGATGATGCCGACGACGCCTGTGACGCCCATGCCGCGCACTATGGGTATGCCCCATTCAGTTAATTTTTTCGCGACTAGCTCAGCGGTGTCGCGTTCTTCAAAGCACAACTCAGGATGTGCGTGAATTTCATGACGAATCGCTTGCAATTCGTTGTGAAACTGGATGATGGGATCAATCAACTTCATGGTGTCTCCACATTCTTGCGGCGTGCTCGATTGTCGTTTTGTTTTACGACAACTGTTGCTTGATTTGTACTGCGAGAATTGTCTATCTTACGCCAACTGTGCAGAGTGCGTAACGATGGTGGCGCCGTAATAGAATAGATTTTCGAAAAATATGGCGGCGCGTGCCATGTTCTGGTGCAAGATGGTTTTGCTCATAGCAATACGTATTCCTTTATTACATTATTAAATTGGAATTATGAATAGATCGCCGCCATTGCCTGTCCGTAAAACAATATATCGATGGCAGACATGGATGCTGATCTGCAGCGCCTTGTTAGTCAGCGGTTGTGCGCAAATCAGTTATTACGCGCAAGCGACACATGGGCAGTCCTCTTTGCTGGCCGCGGCTAGACCGATAGACGATTTATTGCTTGATCCAGAAGTGGATGGCAAGCTTAAACAGCGGCTTGCCAGGGTCAAGGAGATGCGTCAATTTGCCGTGCAGGATCTGGGTTTGCCGGATAACGCCAGTTATAAAAACTATGCTGATTTGCAGCGGCCATATGCGTTATGGAATGTGGTGGCGACGCCGGAATTGTCTATGCAGCCCTTGCAATGGTGTTTCCCGGTAGCTGGTTGCGTCAGTTATCGCGGGTATTACAGCAAGGACGATGCGCAGGATTTTGCGGCGAGTCTGCGCGCTGATGGCTACGACGTGCAAGTCATAGGTGTGCCTACTTATTCGACTTTGGGGTGGTTCAAGGATCCTGTTCTGTCCACGTTTATACGCTTCCCTGACGGTGAGGTGGCACGATTGATATTCCATGAGTTGGCGCATCAGGTCGTGTATGTCAAAGACGATAGCCAATTCAATGAATCGTTTGCCACGACGGTAGAGGAGGTCGGTGTCGAGCGTTGGCTGGCAACGCATAGCGATGAAAAGACGCGTCTGCTGTATGCTGATTTGGCACGGCGTAAAAAACAATTTGTCGCCTTGTTGCTGAAGTATCGTCAGAAGCTGGTCGAGAACTATGCCGATGATGTGAGCGATGCAGAGAAGCGGACGCGCAAGAAAGAAATCTTCGCTGCACTGCAAAATGAATATCAGACCTTAAAAGTCTCGTGGGACGGATACGCCGGTTACGACCGCTGGTTTGCCGAGCCTTTGTCGAATGCGCATCTGGCCTCGATTGCGACGTATCATGATTTCGTCCCCGGCTTCCGCGCCTTGTTGCGCGAGCAAAAGGACTTTGCCGATTTTTACCGTGCGGTGATAGCGCTGGCGGCATTGAACAAGCAGGAACGCGATCAGGAATTAACAAAGCTGGCTGCACCTGCTTCCGCGATTACGCATGCCGGGCGGTGAAAGGGGCGCGTGATCATTGATGTATATCAAAGCGGGCACGGGATCTTCAATCAAAATGCTTGCACATAGACGCGCTGCCCGATAGCATCGACTTACCTGAGTAACAATGACGGCAATCACTCTCACAACAAAAAAGACTAGAGGTGAAAATGGACAAGTTTTGGCTAAAGTCGTATCCAGAAGGCGTACCGGCAGAAATCGATTCCAACCAATATGGTTCTTTGGTTGAATTGCTGGATGAGTCATTCAAGAAATTCGCCGACCGCAAAGCCTGCATTTGCATGGACAAATCCCTTACGTTTGGTGAAGTGGATGTGTTTTCCCGAGAATTGGGCGCGTGGTTACAGAGCATAGGTTTGGCAAAAGGCGCGCGTGTCGCCCTGATGATGCCCAACATCTTGCAGTATCCGATTGCCATTGCTGCAGTCCTGCGTGCCGGCTACGTTGTCGTCAACGTCAATCCTCTATACAAACCGCGTGAGCTGGAACATCAGCTGACCGACTCCTGCGCGGAAGCCATCATCATCCTGGAGAACTTTGCCTCCACACTGGAAAAAGTCATCGCCAGCACGCAGGTCAAGCATGTCATCGTGGCCTCGATGGGCGATATGTTTAGCGGCGTGAAGGGCGCGATCGTTAATTTTGTCGTGCGTCATGTGAAGAAAATGGTGCCTGCTTACACTTTGCCGTATGCAGTTACCTTCAAGGATGTGCTGAAGCAGGCAGAAGGCATGACCTTGCAAAAGCAGGCGCTGGGTCATCAAGATCTCGCCTTCCTCCAATACACCGGCGGCACGACAGGCACCGCCAAAGGCGCGATGCTGACACATCGCAATATCATTGCCAATGTGCTGCAAAACGAAGCCTGGATTTCGCCGGCCTTGAACAAGCTACCCAAGGACAAGGTATTGATCTTCGTCTGTGCGTTGCCGCTGTACCATATCTTTGCATTGACGACGTGCGGCATGCTGGGTGCACATCTGGGCGTCACGAATCTCTTGATTCCGAATCCGCGCGACATTCCTGGCTTCATCAAGGAGTTGATGAAATACAAGGTGAACTTCCTGCCGGCGGTAAATACCTTGTACAACGGTTTGTTGAATAATCCTGATTTTGCCAAGGTCGATTTTTCTGAGCTGATGCTGTGTAACGGTGGCGGCATGGCGGTGCAACAGGTTGTCAATGACAAATGGAAGGCGTTGACGGGTTGCGCCATTTGCGAAGGATATGGTTTGTCGGAAACGTCACCAGTGGCGACGGCCAATCCTGTTACTTCAAACGAGTTTTCCGGCACCATCGGTTTGCCGGTTTCTTCGACCGAGTTGAAGATCATCGACAGCAATGACAATGAAGTACCGCACGGCAGTCCCGGCGAAATCGCTATTCGCGGCCCGCAAGTGATGGCGGGTTACTGGAACAATCCTATCGAGACGGCACAGTCGATGACGGAAGACGGTTTCTTCAAGACTGGCGATATCGGCGTCATGGATGAACGCGGTTATACCAAGATCGTCGATCGCAAGAAAGACATGATTCTGGTATCCGGCTTCAACGTTTATCCAAGCGAAATCGAAGGCGTGGTTGCTGCGCATCCTGGCGTGCTGGAATGCGCGTGCATAGGCGTGCCGGATGAACACACGGGCGAGGCCGTCAAGTTATACGTAGTGCGTAGAGATCCAGCTTTGACCGAAGAAACCTTGATGGCTTATTGCAAGGAGCAATTCACCGGTTACAAGAAGCCGAAATGGATAGAGTTCCGCACCGAATTGCCGAAATCAAATGTAGGCAAAATCTTGCGGCGTGAACTGCGGGATGAAAAGGTTACAGCTTGATTAATAGTTGCGTCGTTTCCGCATAAATGGGAATGACGCAACTATCAAAAGAAGAAGAGTTTATTTATGCGGTGCGATAGCCGGTGGTAATGGCCGCGCTTTGCGATTACTGTCTGTCGCAACATAGGTGAGCGTTGCTTCGGTCACTTTTACGATTTCCACATCCAGACGATTGCGTTCTGCATAACATTCCACATTCACTGTTATCGAGGTATTGCCGACTTTGACGATCTCGGCATAGATGGACAGCAGATCGCCGACGAATACCGGATGTTTGAATAAAAACGAATTCACTGCGATGGTCACGACGCGGCCATTGGCACGGCGTGTTGCGCAGACGGCCCCGGCCAAATCGACCTGTGCCATGATCCAGCCGCCGAATACGTCGCCGTGCATATTGGCATCTTGCGGCATTGGTACGACGCGCATTTGTGGAATCTTGCCTGCGGGCAGATCGGTGTGGTGTTCACTTGCCATGTTGTCTCCTGTGGATAATTTCTTTAACCGCTACAATCCTGAACCCGAAGCATAAACCATCTGACCAAACCTTGCCCCATGCGCCGTTCTTCCGCTTCATCCGAGCCAGCTCCACCATCCAGCAATCGTAGCGACTGGAGCACGCTCAAGACATTGTTCCCCTACTTGTGGACATACAAGTGGCGAGTCGCGCTCGCTTTGGTATTTTTGATAGGAGCCAAGGTTGCCAACGTAGGCGTACCGTTGGTGTTGAAGCGTTTGATTGATAGCCTGACAATTAGTCCGGGCAGCCCGCAAGCTTTGCTGGTGCTGCCGCTTGGCATATTGGTGGCGTACGGTGCCTTGCGTTTGTCGACCACATTATTTACCGAGTTACGCGAATACACTTTTGCCAAGGTCACGCAGCGCGCAGTGCGCACAATCGCGTTACAGGTATTCCGTCATCTGCATTCCTTGTCTTTACGCTTCCATTTGAATCGCCAGACTGGCGGCATGACGCGTGATATCGAGCGCGGTACCAAAGGCATTTCCTCGCTGATTTCCTACACGCTGTTCAGCATCTTGCCGACCTTGATTGAAATCGCATTGGTGCTCGGTTATCTGGCACTGCATTACGACATCTGGTTCACGGTGATTACTGGTGTGGCGCTGGTTAGTTATATTGCATTCACCGTCGTGGTGACGGAATGGCGCACGCACTTCCGCCGCACGATGAATGATCTCGATTCCAAGGCGAATACCAAGGCCATCGATTCGCTGATCAATTACGAGACAGTCAAATATTTCGGTAATGAAGATTACGAAGCCAAGCGTTACGACGAAGGCTTGAAGCGTTACGAAACAGCGGCCGTCAAATCGCAAACATCCTTGTCGCTGTTGAATACCGGACAATCGAGCATCATTGCGATAGCCGTCACTTTGATACTGTGGCGCGCAACGCAAGGTGTGATCAATGGCACGATGACTTTGGGTGATCTGGTGCTGGTGAACGCCTTCATGATTCAGTTGTATATTCCATTGAATTTTCTCGGTGTGATTTATCGCGAGATCAAGCAGAGTCTGGCTGATATGGAACGCCTGTTTGCATTGCTCGATCAACATCGTGAAATTGCCGACAAGCCCGATACGCAAGCGCTCGTGACTGATGGTGCTGAAGTGCGTTTCTCACATGTCGATTTCAGCTATGAAGAGAAGCGGCAGATTTTGTTCGACGTCGATTTCACGATAGCCGCTGGTACCACGACTGCAGTAGTCGGGCATAGTGGTTCCGGCAAGTCCACCTTGTCGCGTTTGCTGTTCCGTTTTTATGACGTAAACAAGGGCGCGATTCTGATCGATGGACAGGATGTGCGAGATGTCACACAAGCCTCCTTGCGTCAGGCGATAGGTATCGTGCCGCAGGACACGGTGCTGTTTAATGACACGATTGAATACAACATCGCCTACGGTAAACCGGGTGCAAGCAAGGAAGCGATTGTTGCTGCCGCCAAGTCTGCCTACATTCACGATTTCATTGAATCTTTGCCTGACGGCTATGCCACGATGGTGGGTGAGCGCGGCTTGAAATTGTCTGGTGGTGAAAAGCAGCGTGTGGCGATTGCGCGTACCTTGCTGAAGCATCCTGCGATTTTGATTTTTGATGAAGCGACATCGGCACTGGACTCCAAGTCTGAGCAGGCGATACAGGCGCAGCTCAAGGAAATTGCAAAAGACCGGACTACACTGATTATTGCGCACCGCCTGTCGACAATAGCCGATGCAGAGCAGATATTGGTATTGGATCGTGGTCGCATCGTCGAACGTGGCTCGCACATGCAGTTGCTGGCAGCTGATGGCGCTTATGCGCAAATGTGGATGCGTCAGCAAGTGCGGCAGGATGACGAGCTGGCGTCACCTTTGCCAGAGGACGCTGAAGATACTGCAGAAAATGCGCCGCCCAAGCTGCCTTTCGATTTGTATTAAGTTAATGGCAGGCGCATGGAACTTCGCCTGCCCATGATGCTCTACAGGAAGAGAGCTAGCCAGCAGACTACATTGAAATTTTTCCCGAATTCATCAACGATTGGCATAAGATGTTCCGTATGCCTTGCGCATGAATGAGCTTGCACAGAATTACCCGGGTTTTTCTTGATGTCATCGTCGATGGCACTGGTTTTAAAACTTCAGGAGCGTATTCTCGATGTCCAGCCAGCATGAACTGCCTTCCTACCTCACTCCATCCGGCATAGGCGCATGGGGTGTCTATCTCGAACAAATCGATCGTGTTACGCCGTATCTCGGTTCGCTTGCGCGCTGGGTGGAAACGCTCAAGCGACCCAAGCGCATCTTGATCGTCGACGTGCCGATAGAACGTGACAATGGCACGGTAGCGCATTTTGAAGGTTATCGCGTACAGCACAATACTTCGCGTGGTCCCGGCAAGGGCGGTGTACGTTTTCATCAAGATGTCACGCTGTCGGAAGTGATGGCCTTATCTGCGTGGATGACCGTCAAGAACGCTGCGGTGAACGTGCCTTACGGCGGTGCCAAAGGCGGCATACGCGTCGATCCTAAAACACTGTCGAAAGCTGAGTTGGAGCGCATGACGCGGCGCTACACCAGCGAGATCAATATCATCATCGGCCCCAACAAGGATATTCCAGCACCAGACGTCAACACCAATGAGCAAATCATGGCATGGATGATGGACACCTATTCGATGAATCAGGGCAGTACCGCATCGGGTGTGGTGACCGGCAAGCCGATTTCATTGGGCGGTAGTCTGGGACGGCACGATGCAACCGGTCGTGGAGTCTTTGTGGTTGGTTGCGAAGTGGCGGCCAAGCGCGGTCTGGATATACAGGGGGCGCGAATTGCGGTGCAAGGCCTGGGTAATGTCGGTGGTGTTGCTGCCAGGCTTTTCTTTGAAGCTGGTGCGAAGATCGTGGCGGTGCAAGATCATGCATCCACCGTGGTGCGTGCGAGTGGCCTCGATATCGTGGCATTGCAGGCCTATGTTACGAAAAACGGTAGCGTAGCGGGTTTTCCCGATGCGGATGAATTGCAGGATGCCGCCCAATTCTGGGCGCTGGATTGCGACATTCTGGTGCCGGCTGCACTAGAACAGCAAATCAACGAAAGCAATGCGCATCAGATCAAGGCTTCCATCGTGCTGGAAGGCGCGAATGGTCCGACCACGCCAGAGGCCGATGATATCCTGCACGACAGAGGTATATTGGTCGTGCCGGATGTGATTGCCAATGCGGGCGGTGTGACGGTCAGTTACTTTGAATGGGTACAGGATTTTTCCAGTTTCTTCTGGACTGAAGATGAAATCAATTCACGTCTGACGCGTATCATGCGTGAAGCATTTGCTGCCGTGTGGGCCTTGGCAGAAGAGAAGAAAGTGTCGCTGCGTACGGCGGCATTTATTGTTGGCTGTACGCGCGTATTACAGGCGCGTGAAATGCGTGGCTTGTATCCATAGATAGAAATCATTGAAAATACGCACTAGATTTTTGCCTTTGCAGGAATAAAAATGAGCTGGCCTGAAATTTGCCAGATACGTTTCAAAATATTGACGACACGTTTTGAGGGGACACCATGAATTTGAAGACCTTACTTGCAATCACACTCGGTGCAGGAACCTTGGTAGCAGCAGTGCCTGCAGTGCACGCACAAGAATTG
Organism: Herminiimonas arsenitoxidans; assembly: GCF_900130075.1. Lineage (NCBI taxonomy): Bacteria > Pseudomonadati > Pseudomonadota > Betaproteobacteria > Burkholderiales > Oxalobacteraceae > Herminiimonas > Herminiimonas arsenitoxidans. The sequence goes on along the minus strand of NZ_LT671418.1, from coordinate 2,125,730 downwards.
ACCGGGACGCTGAAAAAAATCAAGGAAACGAATTCCATCACGATAGGCTATCGCGAGTCGTCGATTCCATTTTCATTTCTTGATGACAAGCAACAACCGATAGGCTATGCAGTTGATCTGTGCATGAAGATAGTCGATACGGTCAAAGCAGATTTGAAGTTGCCTAAGCTCCAGGTTGTGATGCAACCAGTGACGTCCAGCAATCGTATTCCACTGTTGCGCAACGGCACTATCGATCTGGAGTGTGGCTCGACCACCAATTCCAAAGTGCGGCAGGAGCAGGTTTCTTTCGGTCCGAATTACTTCGTGATCAATGTCACGGCAGCGGTGAAAAAGACTTCCAACATCAATACGCTGGCCGACCTCAACGGCAAGACGATCTCTACTACTTCGGGTACTACCTCGGTGCCGCTGTTGAAGGGTTACAAGAAAACCGAGAACGTCCAGGTGAAAGAAATCTACGGCAAAGATCATGCAGAAGCCTTCTTGCTGATGGCGGATGACAGAGCGGTTGCCTTTGTCATGGATAACGTTTTGCTGGCTGGGCAAATTGCCAACTCCAAACGTCCAGGCGACTACAAGATATTGCCAGAGTCCTTGAGCGAAGAGCCGTACAGCATGATGTTGCGCAAGGATGATCCGCAATTCAAAGCCTTGGTTGATAAGTCGATAGTTGCAGTCATGAAGTCGGGCGAGATCAACAAGATTTACGCTAAATGGTTTACCAGCCCGATTCCGCCTAAAGGAATGAATTTGAATTTCCCGATGACGCAGCCGATACAGGATGCATTCAAAAATCCTAGCGACAAAGGCGTGTAAGCGCATGACGATCTTGCGGTCTGCATTGATCTAAGGGAGCAGCGATGGATCTAAGCATATTTCTGGAGCAGGTTCCTGATGGCGATGGCACATGGGCAGAGAGTTTGTTGTCGGGGCTATGGTGGACCCTGGCGGTGGCTTTCTTTGCATGGATATTCGCCTTCGTGGTCGGCTCGATCGTCGGCGTGGCGCGTACCAGCGAGAAGCGCTGGCTGGTACGTCTAGGCGGTGCTTACGTTGAATTGTTCCGCAATATTCCCTTGCTGGTGCAATTCTTCGTTTGGTATTTCGTCGTGCCGGGTTTGGTGCCTGCGGTGAAAGCCTGGGTCATCACGCTTGACCCTACCGAGCATCAATTCGTCACGGCGGTTGTCTGTCTCGGTTTCTTCACATCATCGCGGATTGCAGAACAAGTGCGTTCAGGCATTCAAGCCTTGCCGCGTGGTCAGCGTTATGCGGGCTATGCCTTGGGTTTGACGACCATGCAAACCTATCGCTTCGTACTGTTGCCGATGGCGTATCGCATCATCATTCCGCCGCTGACATCCGAGTTGATGAACCTGATCAAAAATACTGCAGTTGCGTATTCGATCGGATTAGTTGAACTGTTCTTCCGCACACGTGAAATGGGCGAGATGACTTTCCGTTATTTCGAAGCCTTCGGTGCTGCGACCTTGATCTACGTGATTATCGCGATGACGGCTAATCGCGTGATGGCCTTGATCGAGCGGCGTGTTGCTATCCCGGGTTATATCGCGGGAGGTAAACATGGGTGATCTCGATTTTGAAATCATCACGCGCACCTGGCCTTATCTATTGACGGGTTTGCAGTACACCTTGCAATTGACGGTGGTGGCGACAATCGGCGGTGTGATATTCGGCACGGTATTGGCGATGGCGCGCTTGTCGCGTTTCAAGACGCTGTCGCTGATTGCTGCTGCGTATGTGAATTTGATGCGTTCGGTTCCATTGCTGTTGGTGATCTTCTGGTTCTATTTTCTGATGCCTATCATCTTGCAAAAGATCACGGGATCGGAGCGACCAGTCCAGCTCGGTGCGGATCGTTCTGCTTACATCACCTTCATCTTGTTTGAAGCCGCTTACTTCTGCGAAATCATGCGCGCCGGGATACAGAGTATTTCCAAAGGACAGGTGAACGCCGGTTACGCGCTGGGATTCACTTATGGGCAATCGATGCAACTGGTCGTGTTGCCGCAAGCCTTCCGCAATATGTTGCCGATCTTGCTGACACAAACCATTGTGCTGTTCCAGGATGTGTCGCTGGTATCGCTGCTGAATGTGACCGACTTTGTCGGTGCATCAGTCAAGGTTGCGCAGCGTGATAGTCGCGTAGTTGAGATGTATCTGTTTGTTGCCGTCGTTTATTTTGTGCTGAGCTTCGCACTGTCGATGGCTGTCAAACAGTTGCAAAAACGGTTTGCCATCATTCGATAAGGATAAGAACATGATTGAATTGGAAAACGTGAACAAGTGGTACGGGGCTTTTCAAGTGCTGACCGATTGCACGACGCAAGTCGCCAAGGGTGATGTGGTTGTGGTGTGTGGCCCATCTGGTTCCGGTAAGTCAACACTGATCAAAACCGTGAACGGGCTGGAGCCTTTTCAGCAGGGAAAAATCACCGTAGATGGTATTTCGGTTGGCGATCCAAAGACCAATTTATCCAGCTTGCGTTCGCGCATCGGTATGGTGTTCCAGAATTTTGAATTATTCCCGCACCTATCGATTAGTGAAAACCTGACACTGGCACAAGTCAAAGTATTGAAGCGTAGTTTGCCGGATGCGACTGAACGCGGTTTGAAATATCTGGATCGCGTCGGCCTAATCGCGCAGAAGGATAAATTCCCTGGTCAGTTGTCTGGTGGTCAGCAACAACGTGTGGCGATTGCGCGTGCCTTGTCTATGGATCCGATTGCGATGTTGTTCGATGAACCAACTTCTGCGCTCGATCCAGAGATGATCAATGAAGTGCTGGATGTCATGGTCGGCCTGGCGCAAGATGGCATGACCATGATGGTGGTGACGCATGAAATGGGCTTTGCGAAGAAAGTGGCAAATCGCGTGATCTTCATGGACAAGGGTTTGATAGTTGAAGATTGTACAAAAGATGAATTTTTTGGCACGACGCGCTCGGATCGTGCACGTGACTTTTTGGCCAAGATTATTCATTGACCTGTCTTTTTGGCATTACTCAGCCGTCTCGTTTAAAAGCCGAGGCGGCTTTTTTATTGGGTGAACGGGTAAAATAGCGGCAATCTCCAGAAAGAGCCGCCATGACTACGAAATCTGCATCGAATCGCCCTTCCAGCATCACCATTACCCGTCCTGACGATTGGCATCTGCATTTGCGCGATGGCGCAACGATCGCCTCCGTCTTGCCTGATACCGCGCGCCAATTTGCCCGCGCCATCGTCATGCCCAACCTCAAGCCGCCGGTTACCACGACTGCGCAAGCTGTCGCTTATCGCGATCGCATTCTGGCAGCCTTGCCGAGCGGCATGCAGTTCGAGCCCTTGATGACCTTGTACCTGACCAACAATACGCCACCGGAAGAAATACAGCGCGCAAAAGAGAGTGGTGTCGTACATGCTGTGAAGTTGTATCCAGCTGGTGCAACGACCAATTCAGATGCCGGTGTCAGCGATTTGGCCAAATGCTATAAAACTTTGGAAATGATGCAAAAGGTTGGTATGCCGTTCTTGGTGCATGGCGAAGTTACCGATCCAGAGATTGATATTTTTGACCGTGAAGCGGTGTTTATCGATCGCGTGATGAAGCCATTGCGTCGCGATATGCCTGAGTTGAAGGTGGTGTTCGAACACATCACCACCAAGGATGCCGCGCAGTACGTGGCAGAAGCAGACGGTCATGTCGCTGCAACAATTACCGCGCATCACTTGCTGTACAACCGTAACGAACTCTTCAAGGGCGGTATTCGTCCACACTATTACTGCTTGCCGGTATTGAAGCGTGAAATACATCGTCAAGCCTTGGTCGCAGCAGCGATCTCCGGCAGCAATAAATTCTTCCTCGGTACCGATTCGGCACCGCATGCTAAAGGCTTGAAGGAACATGCTTGCGGTTGTGCGGGTTGCTATACCGCACTGCACGCGATGGAGTTGTACACGCAGGCATTCGATCAAGCCGACGCGCTGGACAAACTAGAGCAGTTTGCCAGCTTTAATGGCCCAGACTTCTACAAGCTGCCGCGCAATACCGGCACCATCACTTTGCAACGCGAAGAATGGCAAGTGCCGACTGAACTCCCGCTGGGCAATGCAACGTTGGTGCCTTTGAATGGCGGCGAGACGATAGGCTGGAAGTTCGTCTGACAAATTGTCTGAATCACAAGCCGTTTCAAGTATTGCGATTCAACTTTGAATTTCTGCACAGCGATTAATCGATGAAGCCATCATTTCTGGATAGCATCGATTGGTCGCGCCCCTGGCTGGCCTGCGTACGTACTGCCGGTATGTCTATCGCAGAAGCCAGTGATTGGCGTCAGGAGTTGAATCGGCGCGCATCCGGCATGGGTTTGCACAATCATCGCGAGTTGCCGATTCGTTTTGTGCCGCAAGCCGATTTGCCGCCTGATACCGCGTATGAAACCTTCATCAGCAATACCGGCAATGTCCCTACACGCGACAATCTGCACGATTTTTTCAATGCCTTGGTCTGGCTGACTTTCCCACAAATAAAAATTCAATTGAATGCCTTGCAAGCGCGAGAAATTGAGCGCTCGGCGGCAGAGCAGGCGATTGCACCACGTGGCAAGTTGCGTGATGCGGCCACGATATTTGATGAGAATGCTGCACTGTTAATTACATCGAATCACGATCTGGTACGCGCCTTACGCGCGCATGAATGGGGGGATGTGTTCCTCACGCGGCGCGCAGATTTCCTGCAAGAGTGCGCAGTGTTTTTATTTGGTCATGCCTTGATGGAAAAACTGGTGGCGCCGTACAAGGCAATTACGGGGCATGCGTGGATAGTGGCGCTGGAGTGTCCTGCATCTGATCTTGCGCTGGAAGAGCAGTGTCGTTGGGTCGATACGACGGTGGCTTTGCAGCTGGTGAATGGTTTGAGTACAGCTGATTTCTCACCATTGCCTGTGTTGGGTGTGCCGGGTTGGTGGCCTGAACAGGATGCAGAATTTTATGGTGATAAAACTGTTTTCCGACCGAAGCGCAGAATGTAATTATTACTTTTTGCTTCGGTCGGAAAACCATGCCATGCATGGCATTCCTTATTACTTCATGACTTAATTACTCGACGTACTTGCGGCAATAGCAGGCTCTGTCTCCGCCTTCTTTTCCTTGTCGGCACGATTCCACCATCCGCCACCCAAAGCCTGGAACAGCGCAGCGGTATCTCCCAAACGCGTGGCACGTGCTTGTGCAACGTTCAGGGCTGCTTGCCGGTATCCCTGTTCTGCCGTGATCAATGTAAGGCGGTCGACGTAGCCGCGCGCATGTTGCCTTTGAGTCAGATCCAATGTGGTTTTCGTCGTATCTGCGACATCTGCTGCGAGCTTGAATGATTCGGCATCGGCATGAATCGCATGCAAGGTATCGGCCACATTCTGGAACGAAGTGATGACGGTTTCCTTGTATTGTGCAGCAGCTTGCTTGTATGACTCTTCTGCCGCACGTTGACGATGACGCAGTACGCCACCATCGAACAATGGCATGGAAAGGTTGGCCGCTAACTCAAAGAAACGCCCAGAGCTCCAGAACATTTGGCTGAACTGATTGGCAGCACCACCCCAAGTCCCATCGATAGAAAACTGCGGCAAGCGATTGGCGAGTGCAACACCGATCTGGGCGCTGGCTGCACGCAATTGTTCTTCCGCAGCGCGCACATCAGGGCGCTGCTCAATTACTTGCGATGGCAGACTCAAAGGCAGATTTTCCGGCAATTGCAATGAAGCGAGATCGAAGGACTCAGGCAAATCGCTATCCTGCATGCCACCTGCAAGTGCACGCAGCAGATTGCGGGTTTGTTCAAACTGCTTCTGCAAAGGCGGCAATTGCTCTTTCGCTTGCTGCAATGTGGTTTGCTGCATGGAGAGATCGAGTCGTGATGCGTATCCAGCCTTCAATTGTCGCTGCACCAATTCCACTGATTGTGTATTGGATTCTATGATGCGATTGAGAATTGCAATTTGTTCACGCAGCAAGGCTTCTTGAATGGCGGCAGCTGTGACGTTGGACGCCAGAGTGATGTATGCGGCTTCGAGCTGAAGCTTCTGATACTTCGCTTCTGCTTCCAGACTTTCTACTTGTCTGCGGTTGCCACCAAATACGTCAGGTGTATATCCCACTGTCAGTTGCGTCGTGTGGAAGTTGTAGATGACGGGGCCGACGAATGGAGAAGATGACTTTTCGGTCGTGCTAATGTTGGTGCCATTGCCTTGCAGACCAGGCGAATTGCCACCTAAATTGCCAGCGATTTTGGTCCGTGCTGGCGAGTAACCGGCTTGTACTGTCGGGAAGAAAAAGCCGCGTTGTGCATAAACATTTTCTTGTGCGACACGTAGCGCAGCCTGAGCCGACTCGATAGTCGGATTGGCGGCGAAGGCTTTTTCAACCAATGCGTTTAATTGCGGTGAGCGAAACAGCGTCCACCAATCTGCCTGAATATCTTGCGACAAAACAAAATGTTGCGAATTGCCTCCCGGTACAGGCGAGGCAGTTGTTGCTGATGGCAATGGCTTAGGCGAAAAACCTTTTGACGGTGTCAATTCAGGTCTGCTGTAGTCGGGGCCGACAGCGCAACCGGCCAATAAACTAATGGCTGCTGCGATGACGATACGGCGCTGCATATGACCTGATTTTTGGCGTGCCGAAATGGACGGCATTGCTAGCTCAAATGTTCGATTCTTCATGTCGCTTACTCCTTGCTCACTGCAGGTGTTGGACCGGCAGGTGCATAGTCATCTTTTCTATCGCCAGTTTCGGAAAAGTTTCCGAACAAACGTATCGCGACAGGCAATATCAGCAACGTAAAGATCGTACCAGTGATGACGCCACCTACAATCACGCAGGCGAATGGACGTTGGGTTTCGCTGCCTATGCCGCGCGACAGCGCTGCTGGTAACAAGCCGAGACCGGCCATTAGTGCAGTCATCAAAATCGGTCGCAGACGAACCACGGCGCCTTGCACAATCGCTTGTGTGATCTCGGCACCTTCGCGTACCCGCAGTATGACTTCCTCGACCATGATGACGCCGTTCTGCACAGAAATACCCGCGACCGCAATGAAGCCGACAGCTGCAGATACTGACAAGTGCAGATCAGACAGACCCAATGCAGCCAGGCCACCGATCAGTGTGAACGGCACCATGCCGAGTACCAGACTTGCCAGACGCATGGAGCGGAAGGCCCAGAATAACAGAGAGAAGATCAGCAACACGGTCAATGGGATGATCACCATCAAACGTTTGGCCGCACGTTGTGAGTTTTCGAATTGGCCACCCCAAGTCAAGTCGTAGCCTGGTGGCAGTTTCACTTGTTCTGCTACGGCGCGCTGTGCTTCCTCGACGAAGCTACCTTGGTCGCGACCCAGCAGATTCATCTTCACGATGACACTACGCGAGCCAGCTTCACGCAAGATGCGCGAAGCACCTTGTTTAACTTCGATAGTGGCGACGTCGCTGAGGGCGATAGTGCCGGGGCCATTGCCGACTTGCGAACCGGGTATCGCGAGTTGCAGATTACCGATTGCATCAACGCTGTTACGGTTCTTTTCGCCTATACGTACGACGACATCGAAGCGTTTGTCTTCCTGGAAGAAACTGGTGACAGCCACGCCGGACATCGCTTGTGTTACCAGCGTGTTGACGTCGCCAACCGTGATGCCGTAGCGCGCCAGACGCATGCGATCTGGTGTGACGACGACTTCAGTTTGTCCACCTATGCGTGTGGCTTCAACGTCAGTTGCGCCGCGTATGCCTTGGACGACATCGACAACTTGTGATGCTTTATTTTCCAGTATGTCGAGATTGTTACCGCTGATCTTGGCAACAATTTCACCACGGAATCCTGACAGCGATTCTTCTACGTTGTCTTGAATAACTTGTGAGAAATTGGTCGTGATGCCGGGAATCGACGCCAGATTTGCGGACATATTCGCAACCAGAGCATCCTTGTCGGCGAAGCGCCATGTCTTGCGTGGTTTGAGGTCGACCAGGCTTTCCAGATTGTTCGGCCCCTTGGGGTCGGAGCCATCGTCAGGGCGGCCAGCTTGCGTGATGATGTGCGCGACCTCGGGATAAGCGATGAGTTTGGCGCGTACCAAACGCTCAACATCCTTGGTGGTTTCTAGCGAAGCAGAAGTGGGCAGCGTGATGGTCAACCAGATATTGCCTTCGTCCAGCTTGGGCATGAATTCACTGCCGAGGCGCGGAGCAAGCAGGAATGCAACGACGACAGGAATGGCAGAAATCCATAGTGTCTTCTTCGCATGCGTCATCGTGTATTCCAGCGCACGCTGATAGCGTTGTTGCAGCCAATCCAGCCAAGGCTTATGTTTCTCGGCCAGAGTGCGTCGTTGCAGCACATACGACAGCAAGGTCGGCACCAGCGTAAATGTCAGCAATACCGCGCCGAGTAGTGCGAACGTGAGTGTCAGTGCTACCGGAGTGAAGATCTTTCCTTCCACGCGCTGGAAGGTAAAGATAGGAACGAACGCCAGAATGATGATGGCCTTGGCGAACAGAACCGGATGCGACATATCCTTCATCGTGCGGTACAGAATGCTCAAGCGATGCGAGCGAGCATCAATCGGGTTTGCATCATGCACGGACTTGACGGCCAGACGTACCATCAAGGCTTCGACGATCACAACTGCGCTATCGATGATGATGCCGAAGTCGACTGCGCCAAGAGAAATCAAATTGGCGGAGACGCCACGTGCGTTCATCAGGATGAAGGCGAACAGTAGTGATAGCGGAATGACAGTAGCAACGATCAGCGCCGCAACCCAACTGGAAAGAAATATGACCAACACGGCGATGACCAGCAAGGCACCGATAATCAAATTTTCTGCCACGGTGGTGACAGTGTGACGTACGAGTTCGGTACGGTCATAGATCGGAATGATCTTCGCGCCTGCTGGCAGCCTAGGCTGCAGTTGTTCGATGCGCTGTTTTAACTCGGCATTGATCTTGGATGGATTGCCGCCCTTGGTCATCGAGACAATGCCTTCGACGATGCTGTCGCGGTGATCTGCTGCGACGATACCGAAGCGTGGGCGTTCACCTTCGCGTACCGTTGCAATGTCACCTACAGTGATTGCTCGCCCTTGGCGTGCTGCGACGACTACCTTGCGTATATCTTCGGTACTGTTGAACAAACCTGCGGAACGCACAACCAGTGATGCATCACCTTGACGCAGCAAGCCGCCACCAGCACTGCCGCTGCCATTGTTGACGGCCTGACTGAGCTGATCCAGCGTGATTTGATACTTGCGTAGTGCGAGCGGATCAACCTCGATCTGATATTCCTTGATTGCACCGCCGAAGCTGACGACGTCGGCAACACCTGGCGTCATGCGTAGAACCGGACGGATAGTCCAATCTTGCAGCGTGCGGATTTCGGTGTCGGATAGTCCGGGGGCTTCAATGGTGTAGCGATATACCTCACCAACGGCGGTCGATAGCGGCGCAAGTTCCGGCTGTACACCTGTTGGCAACGTTACTGTCGCCAGTTTTTCCGTCACTTGCTGGCGCGCGAAATAATTGTCTGTGTCCTCGGCAAAAGTGAGGGTAACGATAGACAAGCCAGTCATGGTGACCGAGCGCACGTTAGTGAGTCGTGGAATGCCAGCCATCTCGCGTTCGATCGGCAAGGTGACAGAGCGCTCCATATCTTCCGGTGCTTGTCCGGGCAATTGCGAGATGACGCGTACTTGCACGTCTTGTACATCGGGGAAAGCTTCGATCGGCAAGTTCGATAATGCATAACCACCAAAACCGATTAATGCGCCAACCAGTACAAAGACAAACATTCGCTGCGTCATCGCGAAGACGATGAGTCGATCAATCATGACTATCGCTCGCGCTCATTTCTGCATCCAGCAATAACGCGCCTTTGACGACGATACGTTCTGCTCCTTGAAGCCCTTCGCCGACGTAGCTGATATCGCTACCTTGGGTCAGTAACTTGACCTTGCGTCGCTGAAACTCTCCGGGCGCCGTCTGTACAAAGACAAAGGTATAGATGCCGCGAGTGACGATGGCGTTATTCGGTACAGGCACGCCGCTACCGCTGTCTTGCAGTACGGAGGCGCGTACGAACATTTCCGGCAACAGTTTTGCTCCAGGATTATCCAGGCGGGCGCGTACTGTGGCGCGGCGTGTATTTGGATCAACGGCTTGGCTAAGCTGCACGATCTTCGCGTTGAAACGTTCGTTAGGATAAGCATCGCTCTCGACAGAAACGGTGCTGCCCAGTTTGATGCGACCTAGTAATTTTTCCGGCAGATCTATCATCAACCATAGACGTTTGGGATCTGTGACAACAAATAATGGAGAGGACATTCCCGGGCTGACTTCCAAAGCTGGTGTCGCGGTACGTTCTGTAACAACGCCGTTCATTGGGCTAACGAGGCTGATGCGTTGGCCGCGTATGGCGAGTCCGTTTGGATTCAGATTCTTCAGGCGCAATTCGGCACGTGCTGTTTCTGCTTTTGCCTGCGTATAGTCTGCTTGTGCACTTTCCAGATCTTTGAGTGCAATGGCTTCGCCTTGTGCCAAATCCTTGGCGCGTTCGAGAACGGTATGTTTGTGTTCTTCATCGGCGCGTGCCTTGCTGATATCAGCGTAGACGGTACCGACATCGGGAGAGTCGATTTCTGCAAGTACTTGGCCAGCTTTGACGACATCGCCCGGTGCTGCTTTCAGCGCGACGATACGTCCGGAAATGCTGACACCGATACGCGCGGTGACGTCATCGTCGTAGACGAGATGCGCACTTAATTGATCAGTTAAGGGTACCGGTGACGCTGGAATGCTTTGCGATTGCAGCATGACCAATTGTGGTGCAGTGCTTGAATAGCGCAAAGTGTCGCTTCCATTCTTGATGGCGGACACTGCTGCCTTGGCTTCTTGTACTTCCGGTGCTGGCAGTTCTTTGTCCTTGCTGTCGCAACCCGCCATGCCTACAACTAAACCTGCTCCCAATGCTGCCGCTATCGTTATTCTTCTAAACTGTTGCATGTCTCTTCATCCTTTGATTCGCGTGTGTACACGGTCTTTTGTTCTCTCTGTTTTTTGTAGGCAGAAAGACGCAGCGTATATGCAGTGAATCTTACGGGAGTGTCAGAAAAGCGGTATTACCATTTGGTAACGTGTTGGAGGGCGGATACATCCGCCATTTCCAGAGAATCGGGGTTTGTTACGCAGGGTGGGGCGCTAGTGTCATACGGACAATGAGTCCTGGTGATGCGTCAGAAAATTCAAGATTTCCACCATGCAGGCGCGCAATTGCCAGAACGCTGGCCAAGCCCAAGCCATAGCCAGGACGGCTACGATCCAAGCGGTAAAAATGAGTGCCTATACGTGATAACTCGGCTGCCGGGATGCCTATGCCATTGTCGCGTACGGTGATAGAGGTACCATGTGCGTCTTGTGCTGTTCGTACTTCCACAATCGCGGCTTCGCCTGCGTATTTCAGTGCATTGTCGACCAGATTGGCGATTGCACTGGCAAGCAGGTCGCGGTCTCCATTGGTTATCGGTTCGGCATCAAAAATGGCCGATAAATGTATGGATTTTTCTTCGGCGACTGGCTCATAAAATTCCAGCACATCAGCCACGACCTCGTTCAGTGAAACTGGCGTAAAAATCTGGCGTCGCGTACCCGATTCGACTTCGGCGAGGTTCAACAACTTATCGAACATTACGCTCAATTCTTCAATTTCCTGCAAGGCGAACTGCAATGCCTCATCGCGCGCCTGCGCGCCCTCACGCTCGCTTTTCCGCAGGCGCAGCAGGATGCGGGTCATCGGTGTACGCAAATTGTGTGCAATGGTGTTGGAGATGTGACGTACACCATCCATCAGGCGTTGTTGTTGATCCAACATGCTGTTGATATCGCGGCTGAGGCGAGAAAATTCATCTTCCTGCTGAAAAATGGGAATACGTTGGCTCAGATCGCCCGCTTCAATGTGCGTCACAATCTGCTGTATCCCGCTCACGCGCCGCCTAAGTTCGCGACGGAATAGCAAGGCACCAACGATGGACATCAGCAAGCCGATCAAGCCTGCGATCAGGCTGGCGCGATCAAATAGCCGTTCGATTTCCAGTTGTTGATTGATATCACTGCCGACGACCAGCTTGCTGTCGTCCGAGAGGCGTTGTATGTACATGCGGCCGATGGCTTCGTGGCCGTTACGCATGATACGTGCCTCTACCATGCCTTCCTTATTTTTGTATTTATGCGGGATGGCAGGAATGTTGCCGATGACCTTTTCGCCATACGGATTAACCAGCAGGTAAATTTCTGTATCCGAATAGACGCCATCCCGCAAAATATCCTTGATTTGCTGCGCCAGAGCCGCTTCACCATGCTCGGAAAAAGTATTTTCCAAACGGTGAGAGTTGGAGGCAATGTGACGGTCGATACGGCTTTGCAGCACATTGACGGTCTGTGTGTAGAAAATGGCAAGCAACACCAGCATGGAGAGCACCAGCAGCGCGCTATAGTTAAACGCCATGCGAAAGGCGACAGAGCCCCACAGCTTGAAGCTGTTTATTTTCATGAGGTCGATTTCGAGATGTTTTTCTGTATAGCAGTATCGTCGACGTGCTCCACTTGCGGATTGGCCGACATGATGTAACCAAGATTGCGGCGCGTGTGGATCAACGGTACGGCAAATCCTTTATCGATCTTGTTGCGTAGACGGCTGATGTGGGCGTCAATCACATTGGTTTGCGGATCGAATTGATAATTCCATACCGCCTCCAGCAACATAGTGCGAGTCATGACTTGGCCTTCGTGCGTCATCATGTAAACCAGCAAACGAAATTCACGTGGCTGCAAGGTGAGCGGCTTTCCGCTGCGCTCTACGCTGCGACTCAGTAGATTCACTTTCAGATCTGCCATGCGAAGTTCACGTATGACGTCGCCCGGCTGCGTCCATCGGACCAGGGCTTCGACGCGTGCGGCAAGTTCGGAGAAGGCAAAGGGTTTGGTTAGATAATCGTTACAACCTGCCTGTAAGCCACGTACGCGCTCATCGATCGCCGACAGAGCGCTCAAGATAAGCACAGGAGTGCGTTTTCCCATTTCGCGTATTTTCGCCAGAATGGAAAGGCCATCAACGCCTTGCGGCAAGATGCGATCCAGAATGATGACGTCCCAGTGCTCGTTAACTGCGCGTGCGATACCATCGGCGCCATCTGAACAGACGGTGGCATCGTAGCCTATCTCTTTCAAGCCTTTGGCGATGTAGCGCGCGTTATGCGTATCGTCTTCAATAATCAGACAGCGGTGCATCTGGTCTCCGGGCATGGTGTTTTGATTGGATTGCTCTTCGTAGACTGGATTCTACGATGGATAGACCGAATTGTTGCGCCGGTCAGAATGATGTGAGTTGTTTGAATAGCGAGAAGGCAATAAAAAAGGCACCCGAAGGTGCCTTTTTCTTTCGTACAGTTCAAACCAAGCAGGCTAGGCCTGCCGGGAATTAGAACTTGTGACGGATACCGACGTTGAATGCCGATGGATCGCTGCCGTTAGCTGCTGATGTACCCAGTTTGACGTTAGCATCGTTCGATGTTTTCGAGTAACCAGTGTACAGGTTGGTACGCTTCGACAGATCGTACGAGTACGAAATAGCGAATTTCTTGGTGTCAGCATTGGTTGCGCCAGCTGTTCTTGTGTCGTTGACCGAATACGACGCGAAAATGGTGCCTGGACCAACTGGTGCGCTTACGCCCAGCAAGTAGTTGCGGTATTTTGCATCAGTTGCGCCAACAGTTGCCGAATCAACTTTAGTGTCTGCAAATGCGCCGTGCAGTTTAACTACGCCGAAGTCGTAAGTTGCGCCCAGCAAATTGATTTTGGTTTTGCTGATTGGTTGCAGAGCAGGTGCGCCGTTGCCAGGTGCGGCGATGCCGGTGCCTGTCGCGTCAGCATTGTGGTATGCGTACTGAACGTTCAATGGACCATTTGCGTAGCCCAAGCCGAGGCCGAAAGAGCTGTTAGCGCTGGTCGAACCAACGTTTTCGCCGAACGAATATGCTGTGTTTGCTTTGAAGCCGGCATACGAATTCGATGTGTATTTAACCGAGTTCGAAATACGGCCCAGATCGCCAGACAGCGCGCCATTGAAGAAAATAGCGCTGATTGGAGCAATACCGCCGCCATCACCGAACGGATCGATTTGGTCGTATGCATCTTTGATTACGGAAGTTTGACGACCCAACAGAACGGTACCAAACGATGCGCTTTGCAGACCAACAGTTGCGAAACGGTTAAAACCACCCGAGTTACCTGTGCCAGCTGCAAATGCTGCGCCAGTGTCAGCTGCGATTGTGGATTCTAATTGGAACAATGCTTTCAAGCCATTGCCCAGATCTTCTGTGCCTTTGAAACCGATACGGCTAGCCGATTGGCCGCCGGAGTTGATGCCATTGACGCGGGAGTTACCTGTTGCGCCGGTGTCGGTGCTGCTGAATCCCAAGTCAACGATACCGTAGACGGTAACGGACGATTGTGCCGATGCAGCACCTGCAAACGCGCCCAAAACGGCTAATGCCAGAAGCGATTTTTTCATTTAAATGTTCCTCAAATGTTGTTGTAAATATACACACTCGCTAGGCAAGTGGTACATGAAGTCCTGCGGAGCTGCCTGTCTTGCCTAGTTCAGATGGCAAGACGACGATTGATTGAAACAAAATACGCTGGCAGTGACAACCAAAATATCAAAAGCGCATGGGTGAAATGGCTTAAGTGACGTTTTTTCGCAACAAAGCGGTGCGCTTGAATCCCAAAATGAGGCGAGGGTGATTTGTCTTGATGCATGCAAAGTTATCTATTTTGCAATTTATCTGTTGGACTGTGATCGATTGAGATATCGATCTTGTGCAGATGGTTATATCCGTGAATATCATTGCTAAATTGATCTCTACAGATGTGCGTATCTTAAAACATGTGATTGATACCGATGGAAATGCCGGTCTGCAGCGTTTTCTTATTTGCTGTTAAAGAAGCAATGCCTCTCAACGACGCTTTATCGAATCCGGTGTAGATGTTGGTGTGTTTGGATAAAGCATAAGTTGCGCCGATGATCAGCAGATTGCGTCTGGCGATTTCGTTGCTTGCGGCTTCCAGCGTGGTTCTGTAGTAACCGGCGGTGAGGCTGATGATGGAGGTGAAATCGTAGTTCGCGCCTAGCCAGGTGTTTTTCGCTTGATTGGTGACGGCTGCTTTGGTTGTTGTTTCTAGATAACCGCCGGCAATGCGTAGCGCTCCGTCTTTATAGGCCGCGCCGAAGGTGAGCTGATCTTGGTCTCGGTAATCAGGTGTATTGCCGGAGGCGATATTCGGTTTTTGCAGGGTGTAGGCACCTCCGACTGTGAAAGCGCCAGTTGTATAGGCTAGGCCCATCGCTTTGGCTGCTGCGTTATTGCTGCTGCCGGCCACTTCACCCATTACGTACTCTGCGCTAGCTGTAAAACCGCCGAATTTGCCGAAATACTGGACGCCGTTACTAAAGCGAGGGCCATCTACTGTGCCAAATGGTCTAGTGATGCTACCGTCCATATTGCCCGCGACCGCACCCGCCAGCGGAATAATCTGAACGTAGCGATACTGGAAGGGCTCGTACAAATAAACAACTTTGCAGGCAACCGATGGTTGGCGGCCAAAGTCTATGGAGCCAAACGGTCCGGCTAGTCCCATGGATGAAATGCGGTTGAAGAAACGATTGTCCTTATTATCAAGCGCGCCGGTGCCGGTGTTGAAGCCCGTTTCGAAGTGATAATGAACATCCATGCCGCCGCCCAGATCTTCCCGGCCTTTAATCCCGATGCGATTGTTGTAATACTCGCCATTCGAACCCATCTTCAAAGTGCCGCCACCGTTCTTTGTGGTGTTGGTAACATTACGTATGCCTGCATCGATCGTGCCGTATATGTTGACCGTTGATTGATATGGGGCGTTGAAAGGCGTTTTGCGCGGCTGTTCGCTGTCGGTCTCGTCAGGCGTTTCCTTGAAAGTGCCGTAAATCGTCATGCTTGGTTCTGCGTAGGCAAGGCTGGCGAAACTACTGGTAAGAGCAAGTGCGAAATGCAGGGTCTTCATTGATTCAGTGGGTTTCTAGAATGTTATGTTGCGTGGGCTGGGATAAGGTCACGCAATCAAATTTTGTTTTGTATGGCTTGCTCGCACTTTGATAAGTGCTTGTTTTTTATTGCGAATAATGGAAATTGACGTCTCATTAAGCTTGATTGCGGCTAGGCTAAGCTAATTCCGGGCTATATCTTTTTGATATACGTTAATATTTTACAAATGACACATTTCCCTCGTTCTGGCGTGTCGTTCGCCTGCAACATTTTTGAGTTTTTGGATAGGTTACAAACGATATGGTTTTTTCTGATCGCTTGATTCAGCATTTTGATAGCGCTTTACGCGTGATGAGTGGTGTGTCGGTCGCCGAGCGGCCAAATCCTGCGGCGAAGGTTGCTGAAGGTGAGTTGGATAGTGCGAAGCGGCGCCATAGTGCTGGTTTGATGCGGGTGAATCATGTGGGCGAGGTGTGCGCACAAGCCTTGTATCAGGCGCAGGCGCAATTCGCGCGTAGCGAGGCCATCAAGCAGCAATTCCTGCTGGCTGGTCGTGAGGAAGAAGACCATCTTGCGTGGACGGCAGAGAGATTGCGGGAGCTGGGATCTCGTCCTAGTTTATTGAATCCCCTGTGGTATGCCGGCGCTTATGCCTTGGGTGCGGTTGCGGCGACGCTGGGTGACGCGCGGAGTCTTGGATTTGTCGTGGAAACCGAGCGCCAGGTCGAGGCGCATCTTAATCAGCATCTGGATAGCTTGCCGCCACAGGATGCCAAATCGCTGGCTATCGTCGCGCAGATGAGTGCAGATGAGGCGGCGCATGGTGCGGCGGCGCAAGCCTTGGGGGCGCAAATAGTGTCGCCTTTGGCGCAGAAGGGCATGCAAGCCATGTCCAAGGTCATGACGAGCACGGCTTATTATCTGTAAGTCTTATATATAGTTGGGTTTGATGTTGGTCGTGATCGTAGGGCTACGCAGGAAGAGAATGGCTCTCTTCCTGCGGCTTTATCGAAGCGACGTCAAAGTTAGGCAGCTACAGGCGCTGTGTCGTCCACGATCTCGAAAGAGTGCGTAATTTCTGCAGTCTTTTCCATCATGATGGACGCTGAGCAGTATTTGTCGTGTGACAACTTGATGGCACGTTCCACCACGTTGGCCTTCAGATTACGGCCCGTGACGGTGAAGTGGAAATGCACTTTGGTAAACACTTTAGGATCGGTTTCGGCACGTTCCGATTTGAGTGTGACTTCGCAGCCGCGCACATCTTGGCCGCTCTTGCGCAGAATGACGACCACGTCATAAGCAGTGCAGCCGCCGGTGCCCAGCAAGACAACTTCCATCGGGCGCGGCGCCAGATTGCGGCCGCCACCTTCAGGTGCGCCATCCATCGCGACTACATGGCCGGAGCCGGTTTCAGCTAAAAAAGTCATGCCGGACAAGCCGGTCCAGCGTACTGTGCATTCCATGGTGTTCTCGTAAAGTTGCAGGTTGATTTTGAGACATTGTAACTGCTCGCGACTGATTGAATAAGCACGAAAATTGTCGGATGCACCTGGATCTGATGACGTTTCGCTATCAATTGGACTGGATCGCAACGGTTTTGCGCCAAAATCATCACTTCAATCTGATTAAATTTGACGCTAAGTCCTTGAAAAGACTATAATCTGCGGTTCTTTCGTTTGCTCAGGAAGAGATAACAAGGCCGAGTACGCGGGCAATCAGCAGCAAGGCGCGCGTAACCACCATTTGAGCGATTTATTTAATTAGGAAGTCATCATGAAAACCTTCTCCGCTAAAGGACACGAAGTCCAGCGCGATTGGTTCGTGATTGACGCGACGGACAAAGTCCTCGGACGTGTTGCCAGCGAAGTGGCACTCCGACTGCGCGGCAAACACAAACCGGAATTTACCCCTCACGTCGATACAGGCGACTTCATTGTCGTCGTCAACGCAGGCAAACTGCGCGTGACCGGTACCAAAGCAACAGAAAAAACATACTATCGCCACACTGGTTACCCAGGCGGTATCTATGAAACGAACTTCAAGAAAATGCAAGAGCGTTTTCCAGGTCGTGCGCTTGAGAAAGCGGTCAAAGGCATGTTGCCTAAAGGCCCACTCGGCTACGCGATGATCAAGAAGCTCAAAGTGTACGCTGAGGCAACTCATCCGCACGCTGCGCAGCAACCTAAAGCACTTGAACTCTAAGGAATAGACATGATCGGTAACTACAATTACGGAACCGGCCGTCGCAAGAGTGCAGTGGCTCGCGTCTTCATCAAATCCGGCTCCGGCCAAATCGTCGTCAACGGCAAGCCAGCGAATGAATATTTTTCGCGCGAAACCGGTTTGATGGTGATTCGTCAGCCTTTGGAATTGACCAACAATGTTGAAACATTCGACATCATGGTTAACGTCAACGGTGGCGGTGAATCCGGCCAAGCGGGCGCTGTGCGTCACGGCATCACCCGTGCTCTGATCGACTACGATGCAACCTTGAAACCAGAACTGTCGAAAGCCGGTTTTGTTACTCGCGATGCACGTGAAGTTGAACGTAAAAAAGTCGGCCTGCGTAAAGCACGTCGCGCAAAACAGTTCTCCAAGCGTTAATCAGCGTTTTCAGAGCATCGAAAAGCCGCCCGGTTTACGCCTGGCGGCTTTTTTTATCTGGAGCCTCTGTTTGTAAAGTGCGTGTGAGTGCAAACGTTTGTGCTCCATCGCCTGTTAAAATAAAACGAAGTACATTTTGCTAGGAAGAAACATGATTAAGGTTGGCATCGTCGGCGGCACCGGTTATACAGGCGTGGAATTATTGCGCTTGTTGGCAACGCACCCGGAGGTTGAACTCACCGCTATTACTTCGCGTAAGGAAGATGGTTTGCCGGTGGCAGATATGTTCCCGTCATTGCGTGGGCGCGTGAATCTGGCTTTTTCATCACCGGAAAAAGCCAAGCTGACTGAATGTGATGTCGTCTTTTTTGCTACGCCGCACGGTGTGGCGATGGCGCAAGCGCCTGAGTTGCTGGCGGCTGGTGTCAAGGTCATTGATCTGGCGGCTGACTTCCGTTTGCAGGATATCGCTGCATTCGAGAAATGGTACAAAATTCCGCATACCTGCCCTGAGTTGCTGAAAGAAGCGGCTTACGGCTTGGTTGAATTGAATCGCGATGCGATCCGCAAGGCGCGCATCGTCGGCAATCCAGGTTGCTATCCAACCACGATGCAACTTGGCCTTGCACCTTTGTTGCAGGCCGGCGTCATTGATGCCTCGCATTTGATTGCGGACTGCAAATCCGGTGTCTCTGGTGCAGGTCGCAAGGCGGAAGTAGCGACGTTGTTCTCGGAGGCTGGCGACAACTTCAAAGCCTACGGCGTATCCGGCCACCGTCATTCGCCAGAAACGCTGGAGCGTCTGCGTTTGCTGACCAAGGAAAAGGTTGGCTTGTTGTTCACGCCACATCTGGTGCCTATGATCCGCGGCATGCATTCGACCTTGTATGCGCGTTTGACCAAGGATATCGATAACGCAGCGTTGCAGGCTCTGTTTGAAAAAGCTTACGGCAATGAGCCATTCATCGATGTGATGCCGTTTGGCTCGCATCCTGAAACACGCTCTACACGTGCATCGAATATGTTGCGTATTGCGTTACATCGTCCGGATAACGGCGATACCTTGGTCGTGCTGGTGGTGCAGGACAATCTGGTCAAAGGTGCATCTGGCCAGGCTGTGCAATGTATGAACCTCATGTTCGGTTTCGATGAAACCGCCGGTTTGATGCATATTCCGGTTCTGCCGTAATGATGCGTATCTGATTCATGAGCAAGCCGAAACCGGTTTTTAAATCCTTGCAGCGCAAGCTATGGCTGCGTCGCTGGTCGATCTCGGCACCACGGATGACGATCAAAAATCATCTCCCGTGGCCGTTGCGCGCGGTATTCATTGCGATCGTGGTGGGTTTGGGCGGTGCAATGGCAATGTGGGCCTATGATTTGGGTCGCAGCTTTACCGGTTTCAAACCTGCGGTAACGTCGGCTCAATTGGTCGAAGTGCAGGAGCAACTCAAGCAAGTCAGTGCCGAGCGGGATAAGTTTCAAACGACGGTGAATGCAGCAGAAAGCCAACTGAACATAGAGCAATCTCTTCAGGCACAATTGTCGCGTCAGATTAAAACTCTGGAAGCCGAAAATACCAAGTTGAAGGAAGATCTTTCTTTCTTTGAAAGCTTGTTGCCTACCGATACCGGTGCGCAAGGTATTACCATTCGACGTTTGAAGATAGAAATGGTGGAGCCAACGCAACTGCGTTACCGTTTGTTAATCATGCAAGGCGGCAAAGTCGCGCATGATTTCATAGGGAATTATCAGCTCGTTGTGACACTAATGCAGGGTGGCAAAAGTGCTATCATGACTTTACCTAAATCGGACGAGTTGGAGAAATTCAAGCTTTCGTTCAAGCATTATCAGCGTATTGAAGGTGTGTTTACCGTACCAGAAGGCGCTATCGTCAAATCCGTCCAGATCAAGATCCTGGAAAAAGGTGCCTTGCGCGCGCAACAGTCTGCAAATTTGTGAAGGAGCGTCATCATGTTCGGCCGTAAAACCAAAAGTACGATAGATAGCCTGATTGGCGCCTCAACGATAATTACCGGCAATGTGCACTTCAAAGGTGGCTTGCGTATAGATGGATGTGTGAAAGGCGATGTGATCGCCGAGGCGGATGAAATCAGTATGTTGGTGATTTCCGAGCACGCCCGGGTCGAAGGCGAAGTACGTGTCGCGCATTTACTTGTCAATGGTGAAATTGTTGGCCCGGTATTTTCGTCAGAATTGCTTGAATTGCAGCCGCGCGCCCGCATAACTGGGGATGTAAACTACAAAGCACTTGAAATGCACGGCGGTGCCGTCGTGTCCGGCAAGCTGACACATGAGGTCGATGAACCGATTTTGAAGCTGGCTGTACCTATACTTGCCGCGAATAATACGTAAAGCGCGGCTAAGGTCTATAATGAACTACCGTTTTCCAGCAGGAGCCTGAAATGAATGCAGTTGCCGAAATGCCATCCCCTATCTTATTCAGCGACAGCGCTGCGATGAAAGTCGCGGAATTGATCGAAGAAGAAGGTAATCCAGATTTGAAATTGCGCGTGTTTGTGCAGGGCGGCGGTTGCTCTGGCTTCCAGTACGGTTTCACGTTTGATGAAATCGTCAATGAAGACGACACCACCATGACCAAGAACGGCGTGCAGTTGTTGATCGACTCGATGAGCTACCAGTATCTGGTCGGCGCTGAAATCGATTACAAGGATGACCTCGAAGGCGCGCAATTCGTGATCAAGAATCCGAACGCAACGACTACTTGCGGTTGCGGTTCTTCGTTCTCAGCTTAATAACTGACGACGCAGTTCGATTAGATGTAAAAAAGCGCAGAAGATTCTGCGCTTTTTTTATGTCCTTAAACTTTGTGTTCAGGCTGGATACAGCGCACCCAATATCCGTAAACCACGCGCACCAGTCACTGATGGCAGATTGCCCGGCTCACGTACATGGAAGCGTTGTGCCAGCCATGCAAATGCCAGAGCCTCAACCTGATTGGGCGCAACGCCCAAGGCTTCCGTCGATTCCACTCTGATAGTTGGGTTATGCAGCTTTAGTGCATAGTGGATCAGCGTCAATAAATAGCTGTTGTAAGCGCCGCCACCACAGACATAAACCGCCTGGGTTTGTGGCGCATGCCGCACGATCGCATCGCTCAGTGTGGTGGCGGTAAAGATAGCCAGAGTTGCCTGTACATCGGCACTAGCCAAGCCCGGAAAATTTTCCAGCTTTTGCGCCAGCCATGCCGGATGGAATAAATCGCGCCCAGTGCTTTTAGGTGGGGGTACAGCGAAGAAGGGTTCATCGCGCAATTCTTTCAGTAGCTCAGCATTTACCTTGCCAGTCTTCGCCCATGCGCCATCAGCGTCGTATGCCTGCCCGTTATGTTGCGCGATCCATGCATCCATCAACACATTGCCAGGACCGGTATCAAAGCCGATTACAGGTGTATTGCTATCCGATGGCAACACGCTGATATTGGCGATGCCGCCGATATTCACGACGACGCGGTTTTCATTGGCTGCGCTGAACAGTGCGCGATGGAAGGCTGGCACCAAGGGCGCACCCTGACCACCGGCGGCAATGTCGCGGCTGCGCAAATCGGCGATGATGTCGATGCCTGTCAGCTCTGCCAGCAAGGCTGGATTATTGATTTGTCGTGTGTAACCGAATTCAGGTCTATGACGTATGGTTTGTCCGTGTACGCCTATGGCCGTGACGCGCTCAGCGGCTATATGCGCTTCTTGCAAAAGAGCGGCAACACACTCTGCATAATATTTAACCAGCGCATTGGCTGCGACTGCTTCACGATGAATTTCATCGGCTCCTGCAGTTTGCAGCGCCATCAAATCGGCACGCAATGCATCGGGGAAGGGCACATAGGCGGCTGCCAAGGTTTGACTTAATACACCATCATCGGAAAACGACGCCAAGATGCCATCGACACCGTCGAGACTGGTGCCGGACATCAAGCCGATGAAAAGGGATGCGTTTGAATTGGGCGTAGGCATAAAAAAAACCGTTTGTCAGAGTAGAGATGATTTTAAGTCACTCTACGCTAGACAAACGGTTTTTTGCTACCAAGTCAGCGAATGATTAGCGGACCCGAATGATTCAGATTACTTTAATGCCAATCGGGAATTGCTGTTTTCCGGTGTCAGCAAGGCAAAGCGATGCGACATGTCGGCAGCAACAGCGCGGAATTTTTGCATCTGTGCGGCAGCCAAAGGTTGTGCATTTGGAATATCAACCGACAGAGGGTCACGTGCTTCGTTGTTCACGCGGAACTCGTAATGCAAATGTGGTCCGGTCGACCAGCCAGTCATGCCGACGTAACCAATCACCTGGCCTTGGCTGACTTTCGTGCCTTTACGCAGGTTGGTGGCAAAGCGGCTCATGTGGGCATAAGCGGTGGAATATTTCGACCAGTGCTTGATCACGACCACATTGCCGTAACCGCGTTGCGTGCCGGCAAAATCGATCACGCCATCGCCGGATGCGCGGATAGGTGTGCCGATAGCTGCTGCGAAATCGACGCCTTTATGTGCTTTCCACAAACCGGAAATGGGATGCTTACGCACTGAGAAACCAGATGAAATACGCGAGAACTCAAGCGGCGATTTCAGGAAGGCCTTCTTTAACGATTTGCCGTCGAAGCCATAGTAGCCGCCGCTTTGCGCAACGCTAGGATCTTCAAACCAGACCGATTGATAAGTCGACGGGCCGTTCATGAATTCGCCTGCGAGTACGCGACCGGCGTAGACGTATTCACCGTTTTGCCAGAATGTTTCGTACACGACATTGAAGCGGTCGCCACGACGCAGATCGGAACCGAAGTCGATGTTGGTGGAGAACATATCGACGATTTGCGAAGCAACGTTGTCTGGAATTTGTGCGGCGTCGGTTGCGGCGAACAGCGATGATTTGATTTCGCCGGAACGCATTTCTATGCGTCGTTCCATCGCGATAGGCGTTTCGGTTGCCTTGAAACCGTTGCCTTCGCGTTTGATGACGAGATTCTTCAGATTGCCGGCGCCACTGCCGACTGTGCTGCTGAGCCAGTTCAGATCGCCTTCTTCGGTGGTTTGTGCCTGTACGCGCTTGCCGGCTTTCAATTGCATCACGTTGCGTGCGATCGCATCGGATTTAATGAAGGCTGTAGCGTCGGCATCTTCCACACCAAGGCGGTCGAGCAGAGTGGCGAGTGTATCGCCGGAACGTACGCGTTCTTCGCTGATGTAGTTTTGCTGGAGGTCGTCGAGCGCGGCGATCTGGTCGGCCAGATGCGGCAGCTTCAATTCCTGCGTGATGGATTTAACCGGGATATCATCCGCATCGGGGGCCATAGGCGCCACACCTGCGGCACCAAACGCACACACCGCCAATAACAGCGCGGAGGCTGAAACGATACGAGTTTTGCGAGAAGATCCGAGTAGTAGTTTTTTGCTAGCTGAGCTTGCGTTAAGTAATTTATTTAATGTGAACATGCAATAAGTTAAAATCTGCCGCTTGTTCGGTATCTATTTCTTGTGCTTTTATTAGTTGATTGAACGGCAAGGTTAGAGTGGCTGGAATTTAATTTAAAAAGCATTGTACCGAGTTCTGTTTTTCTTACCCCCTTTTATTACAATTTATTTCCCGATATGGACGTTTCTTCTAGCAGCAAAGCGGTGCAATTGCCTCTCTCCGACGCAGTTCAAGAGGCTATGACGGTCGCTAAGCGCGGCGTTGAAGAATTGTTAATCGAATCAGAGTTCGCGCAGAAGCTGGCGCGGTCTGAACAAACTGGCAAGCCTTTACGCATCAAGCTCGGCTTGGACCCAACTGCACCAGATTTGCACTTGGGACACACAGTCGTACTCAACAAGATGCGTCAGTTGCAAGATCTAGGCCATCAAGTCATTTTCCTGATCGGCGACTTTACGTCGATGATCGGCGATCCGTCGGGCCGCAACATTACGCGTCCGCCATTGACGAAAGAGCAAATCGCCGAGAACGCGAAGACCTACTTCGCGCAAGCCAGTCTGGTGCTGGACCCGGTTAAGACTGAGATCCGCTATAACTCGGAATGGTGCGACCCGTTGGGCGCGCGCGGCATGATCGAGCTGTCGGCCAAGTACACGGTGGCGCGTATTTTGGAGCGTGAAGATTTCACCAAACGTTTCCATTCGAATACGCCTATTTCCTTGCATGAATTCCTGTACCCGCTGATGCAGGGCTACGACTCGGTCGCGTTGAAATCGGATCTGGAATTGGGCGGTACTGATCAAAAATTCAATTTGCTGGTTGGGCGTGAGTTGCAAAAGAGTTATGGCCAGGAACAGCAATGTATCTTGACGATGCCTTTGCTCGAAGGTTTGGACGGCGTTGAAAAAATGTCGAAATCCAAAGGCAATTACATCGGCATCACCGAGCCGGGCAACACTATGTTCGCCAAGCTGATGAGTATTTCAGATGTGATGATGTGGCGTTACTACGAGTTGTTGTCTTTCCGCTCACTCGCCGAAATCGCTCAGTTCAAGAAAGAAGTCGAAGGCGGCCGTAATCCGCGCGACATCAAAGTCTTGCTGGCGCAGGAAATCGTCGCGCGCTTCCATTCAGTGCAAGCTGCAGAAGATGCGCTGACAGATTTCGTCAATCGCTCCAAAGGCGGTATCCCGGACGATATTCCTGAAGTCGCTTTGAACGGTGCGCCTTTGGGCATCGGACAATTGCTGAAGCAAGCCAATCTGTGTGCTTCCACTTCGGAAGCACTGCGTATGGTTGAACAAGGTGGTGTGCGTATTGACGGCAGCGTCATCAGTGACAAAGGCTTGAAAGTTGAGGCTGGAACACTGGTAGTGCAAGTCGGCAAGCGTAAGTTCGCTCGTGTGACTTTGGCTTGAGCGGATATTTGTGCGTAGTTCGTTTGCTGGTGAATTGCTAATGCGCGGGAGTACAACATGATTGCCTTGTTGCAACGTGTGGCGCATGCCAGCGTAGTAGTGAGCGGCGAAACGGTGGGCGCGATCAATGCCGGTTTGATGGTGTTGCTGTGTGCTGAACGCGGCGATACAGAAAAAGAAGCTGATGCCTTGTTGGGTAAGCTCTTGTCGTATCGTGTGTTCTCCGATGATGCCGGCAAGATGAATCGCAGCGTGACTGATACGGCGGGCGGTGTGTTGCTGGTGCCGCAATTTACGCTGGCGGCAGATACCCGCTCCGGTACGCGACCTTCTTTTACACCGGCAGCGGCACCGGATGTAGCACGCGCATTGTTTGATTATTTTGTTGCGCAAGCGCGTGCGAAACATGCGGATATCGCCACCGGACAATTCGGTGCTGACATGCAGGTTTCATTAACGAATGATGGACCGGTGACATTCTGGTTACAGGTTAAACCGACAGTTTGAATATCGAGTGCGGCACGATTTGCGTAGCGCCGTTAAAATGTTTTCACTTATTGGAAAGTCGAGTACACGATGAAACTATGGAGTGATTCCTTCAAGGATGGTGTGGCAATTCCGGGCGAGTTCGCATTTTGCGTCATCGACCCAGCTACGCATGTCGCATTATCGAGCAATAGAAATCCTCACCTGGCTTGGAGCGATGTGCCGGTCGGCACCAAATCGCTGGCCTTGATCGTGCACGATCCGGATGTGCCTTCACGTGGCGATAATGTGAATCAGGAGGGCAAAACAGTGCCTGCTGATTTGCCGCGTGTAGATTTTTTCCACTGGACACTGATCGATATTCCATCGGATACGCAGCAGATTGCTGCTGCATCTTTTGCAGATGGCGTGACGCCGCGTGGCAAAGCCGGTCCGGCGATAGCCAATTCCGCTATCAAAGGGGCGCGTCATGGCATCAACGATTACACCGGCTGGTTTGCGCAGGATGCCGATATGGGCGGTGATTATTTTGGTTATGACGGTCCGTGCCCACCGTGGAATGATGCGATTGTGCATCACTATGTATTTACTTTGTATGCGCTGGATATCACCCATGTGCCTGTCGATGGTAAATTTACTGGGCAGCAAGTGCGTGCAGCGATTGCCGGGCATGTTTTGGCCGAGGCGAGTGTGACTGGCAGCTATACCTTGAATGCGGCATTGGCGATTACGAAGTAACGAGGATGATGTGACAGAAATATTATTGATTCGCCATGGCGAGACAGAGTGGAATGTTGGTAAACGCTTGCAAGGGCATACTGATATTGGTTTGAATAGCGAGGGTGTGCGTCAGGCTGCAGCGCTTGGTCGTGCCTTGCTGGATGAACCGTTGGATGCGATTTTTTCCAGCGACTTGCGGCGCGCATACGATACTGCGCAAGCTGTCGCGCTACCGCGTGGCATGAAGGTGCAAACCGAGCAGGGTTTGCGTGAACGTTGTTTTGGCGCGTTCGAAGGTTTGAACCATCCGGAAATTAAAGAGCGTTATCCGGAAGATTATCTCGCATGGCAGCATCGCGAGATCGATGCGCGTTATCCCGATGGCGAGCGTCGTGCAGAAACGCTGCGTGAATTTTCCGCGCGTGCAGTTGCCTGCATCAGTCGTTTGGCTAGTACACCTGGTTATCGCAAGATTGCTGTCGCAACACATGGCGGCGTGCTGGATTCGATTTATCGCCGTGTGAAAAATATGGGTTACGAACATCCGCGTGATTTTGATGTTCTGAATGCCAGCATCAATCGCGTGACTTGGGATGGGCAAAACTTCAAAATTCTGCAATGGGGTGATGTCGCACATCTAGAGCATGCGTCGCTGGATGAGGGCGATAACCCGAAATAAGCAAACTGGCAACTAGTTGCGATTAAATACAACGTTTGCCGTATTTAATCGTGAAGCTGCATGAGCAATAGGCGGATGGGGATAAAATAGCGGTTTTCCTCAGCACATCTCCTCCGTGAACATCGGCCCATATTCCCTCCCGAACAATGTGTTTGTCGCCCCTATGGCCGGGGTGACGGATAGACCGTTCCGTCAATTGTGCAAACAGTTGGGTGCAGGATATGCCGTGTCGGAGATGGCAGCGTCCAATCCGCGCTTGTGGGCGACGGATAAATCCACGCGCCGTACCAATCACGATGGTGAAGTAGAGCCGAAAGCGGTGCAGATAGCCGGTGCCGATCCGCTCATGCTGGCAGAGTGCGCAAAATTCAATGTAGATCGCGGTGCGCAAATCATCGATATCAATATGGGTTGCCCGGTCAAAAAGGTTTGCAACAGCTGGTGCGGTTCCGCCTTGTTGCAGCATGAAACGCTGGTCGCCGAGATACTTGAAACAGTGGTCGCCGCAGTGAATGTGCCTGTCACTTTGAAATTCCGTACCGGTTGGGACAGAGCGCACAAGAACGCATTGAACATTGCGCGCATCGCCGAGCAGAGCGGTATTGCGATGTTGACCTTGCATGGCCGCACGCGTGCTGACGGTTACAGTGGTGAAGCCGAATACGAGATGATCACTGCAGTGAAAGCGGCAGTGTCTATCCCCGTTGTGGCGAATGGCGATATCACGACACCGGAGAAAGCACGTTTTGTACTCGATACGACGGGCGCAGATGCCATCATGATAGGTCGCGCGGCGCAGGGACGGCCGTGGATCTTCCGCGAAATCGATCATTACCTGCGTACTGGCACGCATTTGCCTGCGCCGATGATTGCGGAAGTACGCGCACTGATGGATGAGCATTTACGTGCGCACTATGCGTTTTACGGTGAATACCTGGGTGTACGTACTGCACGCAAGCATATCGGCTGGTATGTGCGCGAATTGATCGGTGGCGAAGCATTTCGTCAACAAATGAACAAGCTGGAAGACTGCGAACAGCAGTTGGCGGCTGTAAATACATTCTTTGAATTGCAGTTGGTCCACGGCGAACGGTTACAATATCGTCCGACTGAAGAAAAGTTGGCCGCCTGATACAGGGTTAATACATTGTCATCTGGCAATGTGCGGACCCCGACAAATTATAAAAACGCGCAATCAACTAAGCACATGAGCAAAGATAATATCCAAGAAGTCGTCAAGAAAAGCCTGGAAAAATATTTCAAGGATCTGGGCGAGCAAATGCCATCGAATGTCTATGAGATGGTCGTTTTTACTGTAGAAAAACCCATCCTCGAAGCAGTGATGGAACGTGCCGAAGGCAATCAGTCGCATGCGGCAGATATGCTGGGCATCAATCGCAATACGCTGCGCAAGAAGTTGCAGCAGCACGATCTGCTGTAACGGCTTTGTACACCAAACTTTCTTCCCGCAGTTCTGGCGGGAAGTGAATCAGGTAAGGGCGGCGGTGTAGTCGCGTAAGTTGAACCGTTGTTGCCTCGCGCCTTTATCTTATTTAATTTACTTCCACTATTTTCATCATGATCAAACAAGCTCTTATCTCGGTCTCTGACAAAACTGGCGTTCTGGAATTTGCGCGCGCGCTGTCAGGCATGGGCGTCAATATCCTATCGACTGGCGGCACAGCAAAATTGCTGGCTGAAAACGGTATCAGCGTCACAGAAGTAGCGGATTACACCGGCTTCCCGGAAATGCTCGATGGCCGTGTCAAAACCTTGCACCCTAAAGTGCACGGCGGCATTCTGGCGCGTCGCGATTTCCCTGAACACGTCAGTGCTCTGGAAAAACACGGCATCCCGAATATCGATATGGTGGTCGTCAATCTGTATCCATTTCAGGAAACCGTTGCACGCGAACACTGCTCACTGGAAGACGCCATCGAGAACATCGATATCGGCGGTCCAGCCATGTTGCGTTCGTCGGCCAAGAACCATAAAGACGTCGTCGTCATTTGTGATCCTACCGATTACAGCCAAGTGTTGAGCGAGTTGAATGCCAACCAAGGCGAAGTAACCTACGAAACCAAATTCACACTGGCGAAAAAAGTATTCGCGCACACAGCGCAATACGATGGTGCGATCACCAACTATTTCACTTCGTTGGGCGCAGACAAACAGCACGCAACACGCAGCGCTTATCCTTCGACCTTGAATTTGCATTTTGAAAAAGTGCAGGAAATGCGTTACGGTGAAAACCCGCATCAGTCCGCGGCCTTCTATCGCGAGAGCAATCCGCAAGTAGGCGCATTGGCGAACTACACGCAATTGCAAGGCAAGGAACTGTCGTACAACAATATCGCCGATGCAGATGCAGCGTGGGAATGCGTGAAGACTTTTGATGAGTCCGCATGCGTCATCATCAAGCATGCCAATCCATGTGGCGTGGCAGTTGGTGCAAGCCCGTTGGAAGCGTATAGCAAAGCACTGCAAACCGATCCGACTTCAGCCTTCGGCGGCATCATTGCTTTCAATCGTGAAGTTGATGGCAATGCTGCGGAAGCGGTAGCCAAGCAATTTGTCGAAGTCTTGATCGCACCATCATTTACCGAGCAGGCGAAGAAAATTTTTGCAGCCAAACAAAACGTACGCTTGCTGGAAATTCCACTCGGTAATGCAGTCAATAACCACGACTTAAAACGCGTGGGCGGCGGCTTGCTGGTGCAATCGCCGGATGCAAAAAACGTTGCCTTGGCCGAACTGAAAATCGTCAGCAAGAAGCAACCAACACCACAACAATTGCAAGACTTGATGTTTGCTTGGCGCGTTGCCAAGTTCGTTAAATCGAATGCAATCGTGTTCTGTGCAAACGGCATGACCATGGGTGTAGGCGCCGGTCAGATGAGCCGTATCGACTCGGCACGTATCGCATCGATCAAGGCGCAGAACGCTGGTTTGTCATTGGTGGGCACTGCGGTTGCGTCTGATGCTTTCTTCCCGTTCCGTGATGGTTTGGACGTTGTTGTCGCAGCTGGTGCAACTTCGGTGATTCATCCAGGTGGTTCTATGCGCGATCAAGAAGTCATCGATGCTGCTGATGAACATGGCATCGTGATGATGCTGACTGGTACACGTCATTTCCGTCATTAAACAAAAAATTAAGCAAAAAGGATAATGCGGCTGATGCCGTGTCGTCTTTAACTATCTGCCCATATATCCAATATGAAAATTCTCGGCATCGATCCCGGTTTGCGTACTACCGGTTTCGGTGTGATCGAGAAGCATGGCAACAAACTCACTTATATCGCATCAGGCACAATCAAGACGCCTGATGCCGATTTGCCACAGCGGCTGAAAACCATACTCCTGAGCGTTGCAGAAGTCATTGCTACCTACAAGCCGGATTGTGCCGCGATAGAAAAAGTCTTCGTCAACGTTAATCCGCAATCGACACTGTTGCTCGGTCAAGCCCGTGGCGCTGCAATTTGCGCGCTGGTAGGTGCTGATTTACTGGTGGCGGAATATACCGCTTTGCAAGTCAAGCAGGCCGTGGTCGGACAAGGCAAGGCGCAGAAGGCGCAGGTGCAGGACATGGTGCAGCGTCTGCTGAAATTATCCGGATTGCCCGGTACCGATGCTGCTGATGCATTGGGCGTGGCCATCTGTCATGCGCATAGCGGCGAAGCATTGAGCGTGCTTGGTGCGCTGGCACCTGAGTTGGCGAGAAAAGGTTTGCGTGTGCGCGGTGGTCGTTTGGTCGGATAATGCGCAAGCTCACAATCCGTACTACGCTCGATAGCTGAACAAAAATATTCAATCATTTCTATTCAAGGTCATCACGATGATAGGTCGTCTTTCCGGATTGTTGCTAGAGAAAAATCCACCGCAATTGCTGGTTGATTGCAATGGCGTCGGTTACGAAGTGAACGTGCCTATGAGCACCTTCTACAACCTGCCTGGCCTCGGTGAAAAAGTCGTGTTGCTGACGCATCTGACGGTGCGCGAAGATGCGCACATCCTGTTTGGTTTCGGCACGAATGAAGAGCGTAATGTCTTCAAGCAATTGGTGAAAATTACCGGCATAGGCGCACGCACGGCCTTGTCGATTTTGTCCGGTATGTCGGTGGCTGATCTGGCGCAAGCGATCACGATGCAGGAAGCTGGACGATTGACCAAGATTCCCGGCATAGGCAAGAAAACTGCTGAACGTTTGCTGCTGGAATTAAAAGGAAAATTGGGCGCTGACCTTGGCGCGATGGGTGCGGTTACATCAGATGCGACTTCCGATATCTTGAATGCGCTGTTGGCTCTCGGTTATTCGGACAAGGAAGCGATGCTGGCCTTGAAACAAGTGCCTGCCGGTACGGGCGTTTCCGATGGCATCAAGCTGGCGTTGAAATCGCTGTCAAAAGCGTAAGCGCAGATCCTGTTATTAAATTTAGAAGCCGTCACGCTACAATGCGACCATGAGCATACAAACCGACGATTTCAGCGAACAACGCATCATTGCAGCGACTCCCGCCTCCGCCAACGAGGAGGCAATCGAGCGTGCGCTGCGTCCCAAGCAGTTAGATGAATATGTGGGCCAGGAAAAAATCCGTGGCCAGCTTGAGATTTTCATCACGGCAGCACGGCAGCGACGCGAAGCACTGGATCACACTTTATTGTTTGGCC
Organism: Herminiimonas arsenitoxidans; assembly: GCF_900130075.1. NCBI lineage: Bacteria > Pseudomonadati > Pseudomonadota > Betaproteobacteria > Burkholderiales > Oxalobacteraceae > Herminiimonas > Herminiimonas arsenitoxidans. Next base: position 2,093,572 of record NZ_LT671418.1, on the reverse strand, counting down.
CTCCGGGTTTGGGTAAGACCACGCTGGCCCACATCATCGCGCGCGAGATGGGTGTCAACCTGCGCCAGACTTCCGGTCCGGTACTGGAGCGCGCTGGCGATCTGGCGGCATTGCTGACCAACCTTGAAGCTAACGACGTACTCTTCATCGATGAGATACATCGCTTGTCGCCCGTGGTCGAAGAAATTCTGTACCCGGCGCTGGAGGATTACCAGATCGACATCATGATCGGTGAAGGTCCTGCTGCGCGTTCTGTGCGACTCGATTTGCAGCCTTTTACACTGGTCGGTGCGACTACGCGTGCCGGCATGCTGACGAATCCTTTGCGCGATCGTTTTGGTATCGTCGCCCGTCTCGAGTTTTATACGCCGCTGGAATTGACGAAGATCGTTACGCGCAGCTCTTCTTTGCTGAACGCGCCTATCGATGAAGAAGGTGCATTTGAAATCGCCAAACGTAGTCGTGGCACGCCGCGTATTGCCAATCGCTTGTTGCGTCGTGTGCGTGATTATGCGGAAGTTAAAGGCGATGGCAAAATCACCAAGGCTATGGCCGATGCTGCGCTGGTGATGCTGGATGTCGATCCGGTTGGCTTCGACCTGATGGATAGAAAATTGCTGGAAGCCGTGCTGTTCAAATTCAATGGTGGCCCGGTCGGACTCGATAATCTGGCTGCAGCTATCGGTGAAGAGCGCGACACGATAGAAGACGTGCTTGAACCCTATCTGATACAACAAGGCTTCTTGCAACGTACGCCACGCGGGCGTATCGCGACGCAGGTGGCTTATGCACACTTCGGTGTCGTTGCGCCGCAGACTGGGCCAAACGGCGAGTTGTGGGGCAGCTAACAAGCTTGTCGGCATTGCCTGCTGCACGACGCTTATCCCTGCGTACTACATTCCTGCAAAAAGAAAATCATGCAAATCTGGGTTGATGCCGACGCTTGTCCCAACGTGATCAAGGATGTCTTGTTTCGCGTTGCAGACAGACTCGAAGTGCAAGTCACACTGGTGGCAAACAAATTATTGCGTACGCCGCCTTCGCGTTTCATCAAGGCGATCCAGGTGCCGGCCGGCTTCGATGTGGCCGACAATGAAATCGTACGTCTGGTGCAAGAAGGCGATCTTGTCATCACGGCTGATATCCCGTTGGCAGCTGATGTGCTGGAGAAGGGCGGTCATCCGCTGAATCCGCGCGGCGAGTTTTATACGAAAGACAATATTCAGCAACAGTTGACGATGCGAGCCTTCATGGATGACTTGCGTAGCAGCGGCGTCGATACCGGCGGCCCTGCAGCCTTTAGCCAGAGCGATATAAGAGCGTTTGCCAATCAGTTGGATCGTTATCTGGCAAGACTACGCAAGCAGTCCTGAATACCTGCATGCAAGCTAGTGAAGCGCTTGTAATGTTGCAGTGAGTCATTAGTCAAAAGTCATCTCTGCATTAAAAAATTTCATCTGATACGTGCTTCTTGGGACAATTTGCTCCTTTGCAGGGCATCGAGCTTGTGTGAGAATGTTGCATCGCAAATAAGGCTTTATTTCCTTTATTCAACTTCTCTGCGCGAGCTAGCCATGTTGATGTCTACCCAAGCCAATCGATACGCGCACCAATTACTGGCCGCGCGAGCGGATGCGCAACAAATTCCCTGTTTGAGCAAAGACGATAATCTATCGATCGCCGATGGTTACGATATTGCCAAATGCATAGTCGATATACGTACTGCACAAGGCGAGACGCCGATAGGGCGCAAGATCGGTTTTACCAATCGCAAGATTTGGCCTAACTACGGTGAGCGCGAGCCTATCAGTGCGCCGATCTGGGCACATATGTATGACGATACTGTGCGTTATTCAGAAAATAATCACGGCTTGCAGGATTTGACCGGTGCGGTACAGCCGCGCATAGAGCCGGAGATTGTGTTCAAGCTGGCCAAAGCGCCGCCAGCGAATGCGACGTTGGAAGATATTGCGAATTGCATCGAATGGATGGCGCACGGATTTGAATTGGTGGTGTGCCCGTTTCCTGATTGGAAGTTCGAAGCGGCCGATGCCGTTGCGGCTTTCGGCTTCCATGGCGCATTGATTTTAGGTGAGCCGCATATGTTGTCGTCGGCGACACGTGCGCATTTGGCGGACATTCTGACTGCGGCTAGCGTATCGCTGTCGTATAGCGACGGTGATGAATTCAGATTGCACAGCGCTGGTTTTGGCAGCAATGTGCTGGATAGTCCGGTGCATGCTTTGTTGAATCTGCACCAGACCTTGCAGACGCAACCGCAGTTTGCACCTTTGGCTGCCGGTGAAATCATTGCAACCGGGACACTGACGGATGCTTATCCGGTGAAGGCTGGGGAGACTTGGTCGACTGCATTTTCGGGTGTGACTTTGCCGGGTTTGACGTTGTCGTTTATTTAGCTTGCAGCAGCTTTCTATTTTCTGATTATTTTTAAGCGCGACCTGTAGCGTCTGCAGCAAGGATAAAAAATCCGCCGAACGTCTTGTAGACGTCGGCGGTTTTTTTATTGCATCCACTTTCTTTCGGTGTGTCTAGTTTCGGAATGGCTCGGCATCGTATCCGAGCGATGGATGAGACCTATGCGTGAGAGTATGGTTGCCAGCGTGCGCCGCCTGCTTGCTGTCGAGTTTGAATACGCTGACGATCTGCGCCAGCTTGTCGGCCTGGTCGCGTAGCGATTGCGAGGCGGCGGCAGCTTCTTCGACTAGCGCGGCATTCTGCTGCGTGACCTGATCCATTTGACCAATCGCCGTGTTGACTTGTTCAATGCCGGAGCTCTGTTCCTGGCTGGCGGCCATGATCTCGTTCATGATATCGGTCACGTGGCGGATGCTACCGACGACATCGTCCATCGTTTTGCCAGCTTCGGCCACCAGCTTGCTGCCGGCATCGACATTGTTGACTGAGTCGTCGATCAAGCTCTTGATTTCCTTCGCGGCGGCAGCGGACCGTTGCGCAAGGTTGCGGACTTCGGTGGCGACCACGGCAAAGCCGCGTCCCTGTTCACCAGCGCGTGCTGCCTCGACTGCGGCATTCAGTGCAAGGATATTGGTCTGGAATGCGATGCCATCAATGACGCTGATGATGTCGACTATCTTGCGCGATGAGCCGTTGATAGCACCCATCGTATCTATCATTTCCTTGACGACTGCACCGCCTTTGGCTGCGACTGTGGAGGCGGACACGGCAAGCTGATTTGCCTGTTGCGCGTTTTCGGCATTTTGTTTGACGGTTGCGGTCAGTTCTTCCATCGATGATGCAGTTTCTTCCAGCGAGGCGGCTTGCTGCTCGGTACGCGACGACAGGTCGAGATTGCCGCTGGCGATTTCAGCCGAGGCTGTGTTGATGAAGTCGGTGCCGGCTTTCACGTCGTTGACGATTTGTTTCAAGCCGTCGTTCATGCCGCCGAGCGCGCGCATCAGGTCGCCGATTTCATCTTTCGGCTGTGGCCCGATTTCACTTGTCAGATCACCGGCAGCAGCAGAACTGGCAACTTCGATTGCCTGTTTTAGCGGTCGGGTGATGCTGCGTGTGATGACAATGGCACAAATCGCGCCGAGCGCAACCATCAAAATGCCCAGCAGCACCATCAGATTCCAGCTGCGTTGCTGCGCAGCATCGATGCTGGCCGCAATGTCATCGATGGTTTTGCGTTGCATGGAAAGAAACTCAAGAACCTTGTCTTGGTAAGCCTTGGCAGAGGGGAGAAAAACATCGCTGTAGACGCGATCGGCCTCTGCTTTATCGCCGGCCTTTTTTGCCGCCATGACAGCGTCTTTGGATGACTGATAGGTTTTGCGCAGATCGATAGAAGCTTGATACATTTTCTTTTCTTCATCGCTCGTCAACAGCGTTTCCAGACTTTTCAGTAATACAGTGCCTCGCTTCGTGCTGTCTGCAATCACGTCGGCAAATACCACGGAGAGTGTGTCATCAGAGCTTTTGGCGATCATCGATGTGCGGGCAATGGCCGAGTATATGAGTACATACCAATCCGAAGTAATGCGTTCCTTGGTGAGTGGCTTTTCCATCATGTTGCGTGTTGCGTCAGCATTCTGTTTGGCGTGTATCAGAGCGACGGATATGGAGGCCACAGATAGGGCGAGGACGAGAATAAAACCAATGGCAAGACGGGTACCGATGCGAACATTCGATAAAAAGCTCATGGGATCTCTTTTAGAGTTGGTCAGGTGGAGTACTACTAATGCAAGGGCATTAATTTCCTCATGGAAAGTCTAGGATACAAACATTGTTTGTCGTAAAGATTCGTAAGAAATGTGGTGGGAAAGCGTCAAAGCGACCGGGATGTAGATAGATTGCTACTACAAAGGCATGGTCAGTTTTGAAAGATGCTTCTGATTACCGAGGAGGAAGAAACGAAGAGTGATACGTAAGGCGCGTGAAATAAAAAAAGCGCAGCAAGCTTGCACTTGCTGCGCTTTTGGATGCCTTGCAAATTACAGTTTGGCGAATTGCTCGCGCAGCTTGCTCAGTGTTGCCGAGAAGTTGGCAACACGTTCTTTCTCTTGCGCCACAACTTGTGCCGGTGCGCGGGCGACGAAGCTTTCATTGTCGAGCTTGGAGTTGGCCTTGGTGATTTCACCGTCGAGACGCGTGATTTCCTTGCTCAGACGTTCGCGTTCTGCTGCGACATCGATTTCCACTTTCAACATCAACTTCGCGGTGCCGACGATGGAAACTGGCGCTGGCGATTCCGGCAACTTGTCAGCGACATTAACTTCCGACAGTTTGGCCAATGCTTGCAGATACGGTGCGAACGATTGCAGTTGTGCTGTTTGTGCGGCGTCGGTTGCTTCCATGATCAGTGGCACGCGCAAGGCTGGTGACAATTGCATTTCACCACGCAAATTGCGGCAAGCATCCGTCATCGATTTCAAGTCAGCCATCCAGCTTTCAGCTTGTTCATCGATCTTGCCGGCTTGCGCTTCCGGATAAGGCTGCAGCATGATCGAGTCACCGGCAGGATTGAGCTTGTAGCCTGTGAGTGGCGCAACGGTTTGCCACAGCGCTTCTGTGATGAATGGAATGACAGGATGCGCCAGACGCAAGATGGTTTCCAGTACGCGCAACAGAGTGCGACGTGTCGCGCGTTGTTGTGCTTCGCTACCGGTTTGAATTTGTACCTTGGCAACTTCCAGATACCAGTCGCAATACTCATCCCAGATGAACTGATACAACGAGGCGGCGATATTGTCGAAACGGTAGTCGGCAAAACCTTTAGCGATGTCGGCTTCAGTGCGCTGCAGTTTGGACACGATCCAGCGATCAGCTTGCGAGAAGTCGGTATAACCGTCCGGGTCGCAATCACCAGCTGCACAAGGCGCATCACGGAAGCCACAATCGTGACCTTCGCAATTCATCAGGACAAAGCGGGTTGCATTCCACAGCTTGTTGCAGAAATTGCGATAGCCTTCGCAACGACTCAAATCGAAATTGATGTTGCGTCCCAGCGATGCATAGCTCGCCATCGTGAAGCGCAGCGCATCGGTACCATAAGCAGAAATGCCAGCAGGGAATTCCTTGCGTGTTGATTTCTCAATGTTGGTCGCTTGCTTGGGATTCATCAAGCCAACGGTGCGCTTGGCGACCAATTCATCAAGGCTGATGCCGTCGATCAGATCGATAGGATCAAGCGTATTGCCTTTCGACTTGGACATTTTCTGTCCGCTGCTGTCGCGTATCAAGCCATGCACGTACACCGTTTTGAACGGTACTTTTCCGGTGAAGTGCGTGGTCATCATGACCATGCGTGCAACCCAGAAGAAAATAATATCGAAGCCGGTTACCAGTACTGAGGATGGCAGGAAGGTTTTGAAGTCCGGCGTTTCTTCCGGCCAGCCCAGTGTCGAGAACGGCACCAGTGCCGACGAGAACCAGGTGTCGAGTACATCTTCGTCGCGGGTCAGCGGGCCGTTGTAGCCAGCTGCCGCAGCCTTGGCTTTTGCTTCTTCTTCATTGCGTGCGACATAGACTTTGCCTTCGCTGTCATACCAGGCCGGGATTTGATGACCCCACCACAGTTGACGCGAGATACACCAGTCCTGGATGTTGTTCAGCCACTGGTTGTAAGTGTTGGTCCAGTTCTCCGGCAGCATCTGGATTTCACCGTTCGCGACTTTTTCCAGCGCGACTTCGGTAATCGATTTGCCCGGGAAGTAAGTGCCTTCCGGTGCCGGTTTGCTCATCGCGACGAACCACTGATCGGTCAGCATAGGCTCGATCACGGTGTTGGTACGGTCACCGCGTGGCACCATCAATTTGTGCGGTTTGACCAGTTCCAGCAAACCTTGTGCATCGAGGTCGGCGACGATTTGTTTGCGCGCGGCAAAACGATCGAGACCCTGATAGGCAGCAGGTGCGTTTTCATTGATCTTGGCGTCCAGTGTCAGGATGCTGATCTTGTCGAGGTTGTGACGCTGGCCAACGGCGTAATCGTTGAAGTCATGTGCCGGCGTGATCTTCACGCAACCGGTACCGAATTCCTTATCGACGTAATCGTCGGCAATCATCGGAATTGCGCGGTCGCACAAAGGCAGCGTGAGCAGTTTTCCGACTAAATGTTGGTAACGTTCATCTGTAGGATCGACTGCAACTGCAACGTCGCCCAGCATGGTTTCCGGACGTGTGGTCGCGACCACGATGAAGTTGCGTTCCTCCCATTCGGTCGCGTTGCCTTCTTCATCAAATGCGATCGGGAATTTGTAGCTGGAGCCGTCAGCCAGTGGATAACGGATATTCCACATCTGGCCGTCTTCTTCTTCCGACACTACTTCCAGATCAGAAACTGCGGTGCCGAGTACCGGATCCCAGTTGACCAGACGTTTGCCGCGGTAGATCAAACCTTGTTCGACCAGGCGGACGAATACTTCGGTCACGGTTTTTGAGCGTGGCTCATCCATTGTGAAGTATTCGCGGCTCCAGTCCGGCGAAGCGCCGAGGCGGCGGATCTGACCGGTAATGGTGGAGCCGGATTTCTCTTTCCATTCCCAGACTTTTTCGACGAACTTCTCGCGGCCGAGGTCGTGGCGTGTGATTTTTTGTGCGTCGAGTTGGCGTTCAACCACGATCTGCGTCGCGATGCCGGCGTGATCGGTGCCAGGAATCCAGGCAGTGTTGAAGCCGCGCATGCGGTGATAGCGCGTCAAGCCGTCCATGATCGTTTGATTGAATCCATGGCCCAAATGCAGAGTGCCGGTCACGTTCGGTGGTGGCAACTGTATGCTGAATGCGGGTTTGTCTGCGTCGGTGGTGGCGGTGTAGTAACCGCGTTTCTCCCATTCGGTGCCCCAGAATGCTTCAATGTCGGCGGGATCGAAAGACTTGGCTAATTCCATGATTTTTAATGAATTGAATCGAATCAAGCATTATAAGTGACGATGAGGGGGCGTATTGCCTCTGATCGTGCAAATGAAGGTAGAATTCTGGTCTTCTTTGCTAGTCTGAGCCTGTACACCTTGCCTAAAGTGGAGTTTTAACTAGGTGACAAGTCCGGCCTAATCGCTTGCGCGACTGACGGCAAAGTCCTAAATAGATTGCCGCTGATGTTCTCGGCAGATCGGATGCAAAGCCGTCAGTCCTTGAGTAAATGACAAGGTGCCAACGGCAAGCAGCCACCATTGAAAATAGTGAAGTGACAGAGTGAAGTGATGCTGGAAATCGAATTGAACGGCGCCATGCGCCAGGTTGAGAATGGCCAAAACGTGGCTGACCTGATAGAGGAATTGTCGCTGTCCGGTAAAGCCGTAGCGGTCGCCATTAACCGTGAAATCGTCCCGCGCGGTCTATGGACGCAGCGCCAATTGCAAGCGGCTGACCGTATCGATATCGTGCGCGCCATAGGCGGCGGCTGATCCTCTTTTCAACACCGGCGGCCCAGGCTGCTTTGTGTGTTTGATATTGTTTACTTTAATTCCCACGCAGCTTGCTCCATCCTGCACCCACGTATCCGGAACTCCATCATGACCAGCGCACTTTTTCCTGACGATCAACTGACAATCGCCGGCACCACATATCGCTCCCGCTTGTTGGTAGGTAGCGGTAAATACAAAGACCTCGAACAAACCCGCGCCGCCAGCGAAGCAAGCGGTGCACAAATCGTCACCGTCGCGATCCGTCGCGTCAATATCGGCCAGGACCCAAATGCACCGAGCCTGCTCGATGTCTTGCCGCCATCTGAATACACCTTGTTGCCGAACTCGGCCGGTTGCTACAACGCTGCTGATGCGGTGTACACCTTGCAACTCGGCCGTGAAATTCTCGGCGGCCATAAGCTGTGCAAACTCGAAGTCCTCGGCGATGAAAAGACCCTGTTCCCGAACATGCCGGAAACTCTGAAAGCAGCCGAAACGCTGGTCAAAGATGGTTTTGACGTCATGGTCTACTGCAGCGATGATCCGATACAAGCTCGTATGCTGGAAGACATTGGCTGTGCCGCCATCATGCCGCTGGCTTCGTTGATCGGTTCCGGCATGGGTATCCTCAATCCATGGAATCTGTCGCTCATCATCGAACAAAGCAAAGTCCCGGTCATCGTCGATGCCGGCGTAGGCACTGCTTCCGATGCTGCGATCGCCATGGAATTGGGTTGCGATGGCGTCTTGATGAATACCGCGATTGCCGGTGCGCAAGATCCGGTGCGTATGGCGCATGCAATGAAACTCGGTATTGATGCAGGTCGCAATGCCTACCTGGCTGGTCGTATCGCCCGTAAATTCGCCGCATCCCCATCGTCACCGATGGCTGGACGCGTGGTTTAACGTATTTAAGTTGTTGAGCAAGAAGGCAAAGACATATGAAATCTAATCTGCACGGTCTCTACCTCGTCACTCCAGACTGGGATGACACTCGCAAATTGCTGGAAATTACCGAGCTCGCGCTGAAAGGCGGCGTCAGCCTGCTGCAATACCGTCACAAGACTGCAGATGCAGCCTTGCGTCAGGAACAGGCGGAATGCCTGCAGGCTTTGTGCCGCAGCTATGAAGTCCCATTCATCATCAACGATCACATCGATCTGTGCATGAGCATCAATGCAGACGGCATACACGTCGGCGGTACCGATAAATCGGTGGCTGAAGTGCGTGCACTCATAGGCCCAGACAAAATTCTCGGTTCTTCCTGCTACGGTGACTTGAAACTGGCGCATGCAGCAGAAGCGGCTGGTGCCAGCTATGTGGCTTTCGGTGGTTTCTACCCATCCAAGGTCAAGAAATATCCGGTTACGACAGAAGCAACTATCGTCACTGACTGGAAAGCACAAGGCAAGGTGCCTAGCTGTGTCATCGGCGGCATGACGAAAGAAAACTCTGCGCCACTGGTAGCTAATGGCGCGGATATGGTCGCAGCGATTAGCAGCGTCTATCTGGCAGGTGATCCGCAAGCGGCGGCACGTGCATTCGTCAGTTTGTTCACCAAGTAATCTGCATCATTGATCGGTGCGCAGCAGCAAGTGCGCACCGATACAGTCTTCTGTTTTTAGTCTGGCAAGATAACTGTCTAAAAACCATCCATTTATTTGCTTCGTATCGCATGCCGCAGAGCAAGAGACGCGTAATCAGCGGCATGCCGCTAGCCGTCACGGCTATAATCGATAGATGCAAAATCTTCTTCACAATCTCAATCCCGAACAACTCGCCGCTGTCACCTTACCCGCACAGCCTGCATTAATTCTGGCAGGTGCCGGTTCCGGCAAAACTCGTGTTCTGACTACGCGCATCGCCTGGCTGATCCAGACCGGTCAGGTCTCGCCTGCGGGCATACTCGCGGTGACCTTTACCAACAAGGCCGCGAAGGAAATGATGACGCGCCTGTCGGCGATGATGCCTATCAATACGCGCGGCATGTGGATAGGCACCTTCCACGGATTGTGTAACCGCTTGTTGCGTGCGCATTATCGTGATGCCGCCTTGCCGCAGACTTTCCAGATCCTCGATTCGCAGGATCAGTTATCGATGATCAAACGTTTGCTCAAGGCGAACAACATCGATGACGAGAAATATCCGCCGCGCAATTTGATGTACTTCATTAATAGTGCGAAGGATCAGGGTTTGCGCGCCAGTGCGGTGGAAGCCTTCGATGACTACAACCGCAAGATGGTTGAGTTGTACGACATCTACGATCAGCAATGCCAGCGTGAAGGGGTAGTTGATTTTGCCGAACTGTTATTGCGTACCTACGAATTATTGAGTCGCAATCAACCACTGCGTGAACATTATCAATCGCGCTTTCGCCACATTCTGGTTGATGAATTTCAAGACACCAATGATCTGCAATACAACTGGTTGAAGATGATGGCCGGTACGCAGGGTGCCGTGTTTGCCGTTGGTGATGACGATCAAAGTATTTATGCTTTCCGTGGTGCCAACGTCGGCAATATGAGTGCCTTCGAGCGTGAATTCAAAGTTGAGAATCTGATCAAGCTGGAGCAGAACTATCGCTCGCACGGTCACATACTTGACACTGCGAATACGCTGATCGCAAATAACACCAAACGCCTTGGTAAAAATTTGCACACTGATGCCGGCCATGGTGAACTGGTGCGCATCTATGAGGCCACCAGCGATTTGCAGGAAGCACAGTGGATTATCGAAGAGACCAAGAGTCTGATCGCAGAAGGTGCGGCACGTAGCGATATCGCGGTGCTGTATCGCTCGAATGCACAGTCACGTGTGATTGAGCATGCACTGTTCTCTTCCGGCATTCCATATCGCGTGTACGGCGGCCAGCGTTTCTTTGAGCGTGCTGAGGTCAAGCATGCGATCGCTTATTTGCAATTGATGGACAACCCGCACAACGATTCTGCTTTCCTGCGCGTGGTGAATTTCCCGACGCGCGGCATAGGCGCACGCTCGTTGGAGCAATTGCAGGATGCGGCCAAACAGTACGGTATTTCTCTATACGCGGCTGTGCCTTATGTCGCAGGTAAAGCGGGTACCTCGCTGGGTGCTTTCATTAAATTGATAGAAGCAGCGCGTTTCGAAACGCAGAATTTACCGCTGCCGGAAATGGTGCAAGTGGTGATCGATGCCAGCGGCTTGATCACGCATTATCAGAATGAAAAAGAAGGCGCGGACCGCATAGAGAACTTGGAGCAAGTGGTTAGTGCTGCAACTCTGTTTGTATCCGAAGAAGGTTTCGGTCATGATGCGCCGGCATTGATGGGACCAACCAGTCAGCAGATGGCCGGTCCTGCGATCGTCACGCAAGATGGCATAGAAGTGCTGGATGCTGATGCGCCGTTGCCGGCTGTGATGTCGCCTTTGTCCGCCTTCTTGTCGCATGCATCGCTGGAAGCGGGCGACAATCAGGCGCAAGCAGGACAGGATGCCTTGCAATTGATGACAGTGCATTCGGCTAAAGGTTTGGAGTTCGACGCGGTGTTTATTACCGGTCTGGAAGAGGGTTTGTTCCCGCACGAGAACTCACAGAAAGAAGAAGGCGGCGTCGAGGAAGAGCGTCGTTTGATGTATGTCGCGATTACACGTGCCAAGCGTCGCTTGTACATCAGTTTTTCGCAAACAAGGATGTTGCACGGTCAGATGCGCTTCAATTTGAAGTCGCGTTTCTTTGACGAGATGCCGGAAGATTCTCTGAAATGGTTATCGCCGAAAGTACAACCGCAACATCACTGGACGCCACACCCGAAAGCAGCTTGGGAAGATGCGTTGGGAGCTGGTAGCAACAAGATTGCGCAAAACATGGCCAAGACGGATATCGGCTGGCGCATCGGTGAATCAGTCGCGCATGGCAAGTTCGGTGAAGGTGTGATCGTGAATATCGAAGGCAGTGGCGGCAGCGCGCGTGCACATATCAACTTCGGTAAGCACGGAATGAAACTATTGGATTTGAGTATCGCCAAGCTCGACAAGGTAGCGGGCTGACGATGTGAAGAGTGAAGCAAGCGCAATCAGATGCGCTTGCTTCATCGTGATCAGGAAGGCAGTTCGTCCGGCGGATTGCCGAATAGATGTGTGTAAGTTGGATAAAACGAGCAGTACATAATCACTGTCAGTACCAGCGACATCGGCAGCAGTATGAAGATAGAAGCCGTTGCCGAATTCAATATCATCCCCAGAATAGAACTCACGATGACAGGCAAAATCATGCCGATAGTCACCCAGGCCAAACCGTAAATCAGGAAGGCTTTGCCAGCGCGGCGTACAGCGAAGAAGCTGTAAAAAATCGCCTTGCCTACGCCCATGCCTTGCCACGCGATCAACGGTGCAGCAAACCAGAATGCCATCGCTGCCGGCGTATATACCGCAGCAGCAAACAACATCGCCATCGTCATATTGGAGTCACGCACAGTTTCCGCATCCAATGTGATTTGGCCGGTAATCGCCTGCCAGAACACGCCACCATCCACCAAGCTGGACGCACCAACTGCAACGATCGCTGCGACCAGATACAAAGTACCCAGCTTGATCAAGGTACGTACTGCCGGCGAACGAAAACCGACCAGTAATAAATTGGGATACACGCGCTTCTCAGTCGTCACATGTACGCATGCATGCATGAAAGTCATCGAGAACAGCGGAATCAAAATCAGCGGCAGCAATTGGCCGATGACAGGGATGATGCCGACCGCCAGCATCAAGAACATATAGCCGAAAAAGAGTGTCGATAATTCAGCCGGTTGCTTGCGGAAGATGGCGAAGCCTTCTTTGACCCAGAGCCAACCGGTTATTGCAGGGAGTTTGTCCATCATCCAGCCGAAGTAAAAAGAGGGGGAGTTGCTTGTTCGATACGCAAACGCAGAATACGTTCAAAGTGTACCGGATCGTGTGGTGTCAGCATTTCTGCATCGCGCGGCAAATGGAAGTCGTATAAGCGCGACAACCAGAAGCGCAAGGCACTTGCGCGCAACATGGCTTGCCATGCAAGTTGTTCTGCCGCCGTAAATGGACGCACATGATGATAGGCGTCCAGCATTGCGCGTACGCGCGCTTGATCCAGCTCTCCGCTTTCCAGATCAATACACCAGTCATTGACGGTAACGGCAACGTCGAACAACCATGTGTCGCAACCGGCAAAATAGAAATCAAAGAAGCCAGTTAAATGGTCGCCGTTGAACATCACATTATTGCGGAACAGATCGGCGTGTATCGGGCCGTTCTGCAATAGGCGATACGTATCCGATGCGGCGAAATCGTTCTGGAAAGTCATTTCCTCTGCCAATAGTTGCTTATTGCTATCGGACAGATACGGCATGACGACCGGTGCTGTTTCATTCCACCAGGTAATGCCGCGCAGATTCGGCTGGTGAATCGTGAAATTCTCTGCCGCCACATGCATGCGTGCCAGCATCGCGCCCACTGCTGCGCAATGTACGGCTTGCGGTTCTAATTGAGATTGACCTTCCAGCTTGCTGACTATCGCTGCTGGTTTGCCATGCAGTGCATTGATCAATGCACCTTCGTGCGTCGCAATCGGCGCTGGCACCAACACACCACGTTCAGCCAGATGGCGCATCAGGTTCAAATAAAACGGCAATTGCTCGAACGTGAGCTTCTCGAATATCGTCAATACATATTCGCCGAACTCAGTCGTGATGAAGAAATTGGTGTTTTCTATGCCGGAAGGAATCCCTTTGATCGAGAGCGCTTTGCCCAGATCGAATTGTGTGATCCATTGCGAGAGGTCATCCAGGCTGACCGGAGTAAATACTGCCATGAGGAAATTAGAAAGAAATACGTGTCATCAAAAAAACAAAAAATAACGCACCGGGGTGCGTTATTGAGCAGGAGCTTTACAACTGAAATCGGTGTCGCTTACTTTGTTGCCGGTGGCAGTGTTTGAACAGGTTCTGGAACCGGCTGGCTTTTTGGTGGTCCGAACTCGCCGATCTGGAACTGCACAGGACGCGTAGTGTCGCTTTGTCCGTCGCCGCGCATGGCGCTGCCGGCCGGATCGTTAGGGTGTGCGTAATACGTGGTTCTGCCGGTTTGTACTTTGACTTCAGTTACACGGCCTTGAGATTTTTTCTCGGTAATTTTTTCTTTGGTATCCGGTTGACGAATTGTCACCGCAGGCGCTTCGCCTTCTTCCAGGCGCTGCATTTGTGGCGGTGGTGGTGCAACGTCATTGGATTGTGCATTCACAACCATAGGCGTAGCGATAACCGCGGCGGAAATCGTAATAAGTGACCAGAATTTGGATGTGCGCATAATGTATGAATGAGCCGTCGTTGAAAGGAAATGTAGCAAGATGGTTCATTGTAACAAACAGGCCAAACCCTGCCGAAAATAGTTCATTTTGTTACCAAACGCTCTGTGGGCACAGTTTTCACAGGCAAAGCGAGTGCTCATGGTGCGGCGCAAGAGGTGAAGCTGAGTGATTCGGCAACGCAAACTCTGCCATAATCGTAGCCATTTTCCATGCTGCATGACGTGCATGGTGCGCTTTACACAAGACTCTGTAGTCGCCGCCCGTTTTTCTTACTGAATCCCTATGAATAAAACCCTGTTGTTAGTTGATGGTTCCAGTTATCTATATCGCGCATTTCATGCGATGCCGGATTTACGCGGGCCGAATGGCGCGCCGACCGGTGCCATCTACGGCATGATCAATATGCTGCGTCGTCTGCGTAAGGATTATCCGACAGCGGATTACATGGCTTGCGTGTTTGATGCCAAAGGAAAAACTTTCCGCGACGATCTGTATGCCGAATACAAGGCGCAACGCGCCTCCATGCCGGATGATCTGGTCAAGCAAATCGAGCCTATCCACGAAGCAGTACGCGCGATGGGCTGGCCTATCTTGATGGTGGAGGGAATCGAAGCGGATGACGTCATAGGCACGCTGGCAGTTGAAGCGGTCAAGCACGGTATGGATGCTGTGGTATCGACCGGCGACAAGGATCTGGCGCAACTGGTTAATGATCACGTCACGCTGATCAATACGATGAGCAATGAAAAGCTGGACCGCGACGGCGTCATCGCCAAATTCGGTGTGCCGCCTGAACGCATCATTGATTATCTGACCCTGATAGGCGACACCGTCGATAACGTACCGGGCGTCGATAAAGTCGGACCCAAAACCGCAGTGAAATGGTTGACGCAATACGGCACGCTGGACGGTATCGTTGAACACGCAGCAGAAATCAAAGGCGCGGTCGGCGAGAACTTGCGACGCGCACTCGACTGGCTGCCGCAAGCCAAGACCTTGATCACCGTTAAAACGGATTGTGATTTGTCTGAACACATGAAGTCGATCACGGAATCGTTGACGCAACAACCGGAAGATAAAGATGCAATGGTCGACTTCTTCACGCGCAACGGTTTCAAAACCTGGTTGCGTGAGTTGAGTGACAAGCCGGAAGCATCCGAGAAAGCGGAAACGTCAGATGCAGCGACTGCGCCACAAGGTGCATTGTTTGCCGATGAAGCGCCGGAAGTAGAAAAACATTACGAAACGATCTTGACCGAAGCAGAGCTGGATCGTTGGTTGAAAAAAATCGATGTAGCCACGCTGACATCTATCGATACAGAAACCACTTCGTTGATTCCGATGCAGGCAAAACTTGTTGGTATCTCCTTGTGTTGCGAACCTGGTGTCGCTGCCTACATTCCGGTTGCACACCATTATCAAGATGCGCCACAACAGTTGTCGCGCGAGTTGGTGCTGACAAAAATGAAGGCATGGCTGGAAGATGACAACAAGCCGAAAGTCGGACAAAACCTGAAATACGATAGCCATATTTTCGCCAATCAGGGCGTCAATCTGCGTGGCATCGTGCACGACACCATGCTTGAATCCTATGTGTTTGAATCGCATCGCAGTCACGATATGGATAGTTTGGCCTTGCGTCATTTGAATCGCAAAACCATCAGCTTCCAGGAAGTGTGTGGCAAGGGCGCATCGCAAATTGGTTTCGATGAAGTCGAGATCGCTCGTGCAACAGAGTATGCAGCAGAAGACGCAGACATCACGCTGCAACTGCACCAACGCATGTGGCCGCAAGTGGCGGGTGATAAAGGCCTGACCTTTGTTTATGAAAAAATTGAATTGCCGACTGCAGTGGTATTGCAGAAGATAGAACGCAACGGCGTGCTGATCGATCCTGATTTGTTGGCCAAGCAATCGAATGAGCTAGGTAAACGCATGCTGGAGATAGAGCAGAGCGCGTATGAATTGGCAGGCCAACCTTTCAATCTGAATTCGCCGAAACAAATCGGTGAAATTTTCTTTGAAAAATTGAAGCTGCCTGTCGTCAAGAAGACACCATCCGGCTCGCCTTCCACCGACGAAGAAGTACTGCAAAAACTGGCAGAAGATTATCCGTTGCCGAAAGTACTGCTTGAATATCGCGGTTTGGCGAAGCTGAAATCGACTTACACCGATAAGTTGCCGAAGATGATAGATCCAACAACTGGTCGCGTGCATACCAATTATGCACAAGCAGTGGCAGTGACCGGACGACTTTCATCCAACGATCCGAATCTGCAGAATATTCCTATCCGTAATGCAGAAGGTCGCCGCATACGCGAAGCCTTCATTGCGCCACCGGGCAGCGTAATTGTCTCTGCCGATTATTCGCAAATCGAGTTGCGCATCATGGCACATATCTCTGGCGACGAAAACATGTTGCGTGCCTTTGCCGAAGGCGAAGATATTCACCGTGCGACTGCCGCAGAAATTTTCGGTGTTGAACGCGCAGATGTTGACAGTGAACAGCGTCGTTATGCGAAGGTGATTAACTTCGGTTTGATCTACGGTATGAGCGCATTCGGCTTGGCTGGTAATCTGGGTATTGAACGTGCGGCGGCGCAAAGCTATATCGAGAAATACTTTTATCGTTTCGCCGGTGTGAAGCGCTATATGGATGAAACGCGACTGGAAGCAAAAGCACGCGGTTATGTGCAAACTGTTTTTGGTCGCCGCTTGTGGCTGCCAGAAATTAATTCGCCGAATGGCCCACGTCGCCAAGGTGCTGAACGTGCAGCGATTAACGCGCCTATGCAAGGCACTGCGGCTGATTTGATCAAGCTCGCGATGATAGCCGTGCAAGGTTGGCTGGAAACGGAAAAACTGCAGTCGAAAATGATCATGCAGGTACACGATGAATTAGTGCTGGAAGTGCCGGAAGCAGAGTTGGCGCTGGTACGTGAGAAACTGCCGGAACTGATGCGTAATGTTGCCGAGTTGAAGGTGCCTCTGATTGCTGAAGTCGGTCTTGGCAAGAATTGGGATGAAGCGCATTAATTAGTACGGATGCGATACGGATATTGATTTAGCCGTTTGCTGGTTCTGTGCGTGAGTATGGAGCAGCGAATATTTTCAATCGAGATGAAGAACTACTCATAGGAGAGTCGCAATGGAGAATTTGAAAGAAGATTTCGATAGTCTGGTCGCAAAAACGTCTATCTCCGATGGCGTTGATAGACGCGGTTTTTTGAAAACGGCATTGGGTACAGGTTTTGCCGCGGCAGTGTTACCGATTGCCGCGCACAGCGCAGTGACAACGGACAGCAAGGGGCTGACGGTGGGCGAAATCACGGTTAACGTGAATGGTCAGGCCGTGCCGGTGTATCGCGCGCAACCGGAAGGTAAAACCAATCTGCCGGTGATCTTGGTCATCTCTGAAATTTTCGGCGTACATGAATACATCGCTGATGTGGCGCGTCGCTTTGCCAAGCTTGGTTATATGGCGCTGGCACCTGAATTGTTCGTGCGCCAAGGCGATCCAGGTTCTTATGGCACGATTGCGGAACTGCAGAAAGAGATCATCTCCAAAGTGCCGGATGCGCAAGTGATGGGTGATCTGGATGCAGTGGTGGCATGGGCTAAAGCCAATGGCGGCAATACGAATAAACTGGGCATTACCGGTTTCTGTTGGGGCGGTCGCGTGACGTGGCTGTATTCCGCGCACAATCCCAAGGTCAAGGCCGGCGTCGCCTGGTATGGCCGTCTGGTCGGCAGCAATAACGCACTCACGCCAGAGAATCCTGTCGATATCGCCGCCAAGTTGAAAACGCCGGTGCTCGGTTTGTATGGTGAGCAGGATGGCGGCATTCCAGTGACGACTTTGGTGCAGATGAAAGATGCCTTGGCTAAAGGCAGCAGCAAATCCGAATTCGTTCTGTTCAAGAATTCCGGCCATGCCTTCCACGCCGATTATCGTTCCAGCTATGTGGAAGCGGATGCGAAAGAGGGCTGGACGCGTTGTGTGGAATGGTTCAAAACCCACGGCGTGAGCTGACCATACGCTCTGTTTGATGACGACGCGAGGACATGAATAACGCATGTCCTCGCGTTTTTATTTGCTGAAATAGCCGGGATATGCTTTAATTTGCAACCTTGTTGCATTAAGCCCGGAGCCAAAAATTAATTCCACGCTCGTTTCCATCCTGTTGACCACCGCGATCTCCGGCGTCTTCAGCATTTCCGCTGCGGCCTTATTCTCATTTTCGCTGTTGTCCAAGCTGGTTGATCGTATGGTCAGCCTCTCTGTCGGGATATTGCTGGCGACCTCGCTGCTGCACGCATTGCCGGAAGCGTTTGAGTCAGGTGCCGATACGCATGCCTTGTTTGCACTATTGCTGGCGGGTTTGCTGGGCTTCTTCCTGCTGGAAAAATTTGCCATCCTGCGTCACTCGCATCATCACGAAGATGATGGTCACGGGCATGAGCATGGACATGACGCGAAGGAAGCCGGTGCTGCCGGCTGGATGATTTTGGTGGGCGATAGTCTGCACAATTTCACTGACGGTATTTTGATCGCCGCAGCTTTTCTGGCTGATCCGCATCTCGGTATCTTGACCGGCCTGGCCATCATTGCGCATGAAATCCCGCAAGAGATCGGTGACTTCATCGTCTTGCTGAATGCAGGTTTTACCCGCAGACGTGCTTATGCGTACAACATCATTTCTGGCTTGACGGCAGTGGTCGGCGGCCTCGTCGGCTACTTCATGCTGGACCGTTCGCAAGAATGGATTCCATACGTGCTGGTGTTTGCATCATCGGGATTCATCTACATTGCGGTGAGCGATTTAATGCCGCAGATGCAACGTCGTGCATCCATGCGCGAGACGATTCCACAAATCTTGTTGATCGCGCTCGGCGTTTGTATCGTGCTGTTTTTGACAGGACATGCGCACGCGCATTAAATGCTGCGCGTGCGGTCATTCCAGATATTGAATTATGCGACTGGTCGTGACGGATCAGCGCACCATTCGCTCCACGAGCCTGGATAAAGCGCAGCACCTGACAAGCCTGCCACTTCCAGCGCCAGCAAATTATGGCAAGCGGTCACGCCTGAACCGCACTGCATGACAGCCTTGGATGGATCGCTGATGATTGCACTGAATTCACTGCGCAGTTGTTCCGCAGATTTGAAGCGACCATCAGCCTGCAAATTCTCTTTAAAGAAACGATTCTTTGCGCCGGGAATATGTCCGCCGACTGGGTCTATCGTTTCATTCTCACCGCGGTAACGATCAGGTGCGCGCGCATCGACGATGGTACGTTTTTCATCTGACAGATTATTCAGAATATCGGCAACGCTAACAGTCGAAGTGAGCGCAGGTTGCTCTGCTATATCGCCGCGTACGTGCAAGGATGCTTCGGTAGAAAGCCACATGCCATTCGCCAGCCATGCCGGCACACCGCCATCCAGTACGGCAACTGCTTCGTGCCCAACCCAACGCAACATCCACCACAGACGTGCGGCGAACATGCCGCCATGCGCATCGTAGACCACGACTTGCGAAGTGTCATTGATGCCCCAGCTTTGCAGTGTGGCGATGAAGCTGGCGCGATCCGGCAGCGGATGGCGACCGCGGAAGACATTATCTGCGCCTACTTTTTCGCCAGCCAGATCGGTATCCAGATGGGCGAATTGCGCATTCGGAATGTGTCCTTCCGCATAGGCGATGCGACCTGCCTCCGGATTGGCGAGGTCGTGGCGGCAATCGAGAACTATCCAGTCGTGCTCGAATAAATTCTTGGATAAATCTTCTGCAGAAATCAGTGTGGTGTAAGCCATGTTCTACCTTTTAAATTGCCGTGTGCTTTTGGCGCACGCGCATGATCATTTCAAACGAGCTTTTAAATTTCTGTCGCAATCGGGTCGGCAGAAGTGATGTTTTTGACCGTCGCCGTATTGCGGATATTGTAGAACGTTGCCACGATGCCGCTGATCAGAATGATGGCGATGCCGAGCCAGCCATAAAGTCCCAATACATCACTCCAGATGATGATGCCCCACAAGCTTGAAAAGACGATACCGGTGTATTGCAGATTGGCCGTGACCAGTGTGTTGCCGAGTCGATAGGCGCGCGTCATCGCCATCTGTGCCATCGCCGCGAGTACGCCTATGCTGAGCAGCAGCGTGATGCCATAGGTGGAGTGTGCGCGGAAAATGCTGACGGGTTCGCCTTGCAAGCCTGGTCCGAACATGCAGCCGAGAAAGCCCGCGAACAAGCCAGTAGCGGAAAAATAAAACACGACACGTGATTCCGGTTCGCCGAGTTGGCCGAGATGTCTTACCTGCAAATACGCCAATGCCGATAGCGCGCCGGAGAGTAGCCCGATGACGCCGCCCAGCCATTGATCGTCATGTATCGATGGTCGCAGCAGTAAGGTAACGCCGATGAAGCTGGCAAGGATGGCTGTCACCAGGCCCCATTCAAAGCGCCGTTTCCCCAGGCGCCAGGCAGCAAAGAACAAGATGCCGGAAATCCAGATCGGTGCCATGTAATTGAGTGTCATCGCGGTGGCCAGCGGCAGCAGGGTGATCGCGTAAAACCATAGCCAGACGGCGACTGTGCCGATGAAGCAGCGCCATAAATGTTGCCAGATGAAAGGCGTCTTTAAGCTACCGTTCTGGCGCAGGATCAAGGCGTAAATGAAGATCACGCCGATCAGGCCGCGATACATCAGGATTTCGGCGACGGTATAGGTTTCTGATGCCAGCTTTACGCACACCCCCATGATGGCAAAGGAGAAGGTGGCGAACAGCATCCAGAGTGATTGCATGAGTATTGAAGAGAGGTGAGGCGGTTGATGCTGCAGGATTGCAAATATTCGTTGTCGGGATGACGTGTGCGCATCATCCCGACAGATTTACTTTTTTAAACGTCTAACTGGCGGCGATACCATTCATGGAAGTGTTGCATGCCGTCTTCCATAGGCGATTGATACGGACCGACTTCATTTTCGCCACGATCGAGCAAAATCTTGCGGCCGGCATCCATGCGCAAGGCGATCTCGTCGTCTTCTTCGCAGGTTTCCATATAGGCTGCGCGTTCGGCTGCGATAAACTCGCGTTCGAACAGCACGATTTCTTCCGGGTAGTAAAACTCGACCACATTGCGTGTTTTTTGCGGGCCGTTCGGCCACACGGTCGACACGACCAGCACATGCGGATACCACTCGACCATGATGTTCGGATACAGCGTCAGCCAGATCGCGCCGTACGGTGGTGCTTCGCCGTTGCGGAATTGCAGGATCTGTTCCTGCCACTTTTGATACTTTGCCGAGCCGGATTTGGCCAGTGCGTGATGCACGCCTACGGTTTGCACACTGTACTGGTCGCCGAATTCCCATTTCAAATCATCGCAGCTGACAAAGCTGCCGAGGCCGGGATGGAAAGGTTCGACGTGGTAATCCTCCAGATAGACTTCGATAAAAGTCTTCCAGTTGTAATCGCACTCGTGTACTTCCACGTGGTCCAGCATATAGCCGCTGAAATCCAGGTCCTTGGTGACGCCAAGCTTGCCGAGGATGTTGGCGACATTCATGCCGTTTTGTTCAAACAGCAAGCCGTTCCAGTTTTGCAAAGGTGTATTCGACAGGTTCAGACAAGGCGTTTCACCGAAATGCGGCGCGCCTATCAATTCACCCTTGAGGTCATAAGTCCAGCGATGCAGCGGGCAGACGATATTCTTCGCATGGCCGCGACCATTGAACATTTTCGCCTGGCGATGACGGCAGACGTTAGATAGCAATTCGATACCGTGCTGATTACGTACCAACATGCGGCCTTCGTTTTCCCACGCGAGCGTGGCAAAGTCGCCGACATTCGGCACCATCAGCTCATGACCCGCATAACGCGGTCCTTCACGGAACAATTGCTGGATTTCTTGCTTCAACAGCGCTTCGTCAAAATAGACGTTGACTGGAAGTTGCGCGTTAGAACGCGCGAGTTTGGCGAGATTAGCCAGATCGGACATCCCCACCCCCAAATTAATTTGCACCAACCTAAGAGGAAAGAATCCGCAAAAACCTTAATCAAACGAGATAAAGAGGCAATTTTGGACAGAACCGAGGATTATACCCCAGAGTCTGGTGCTCCGACGAGCCGGCAAAGCACCAGTGCACGCCATATTTTGATAATTAATAAAAAGAAAATGTTTCTCGCCAGTGCCGGTCTGGCGCGATAAAAATTGGGATAACAGGCAGCATTTGCGCTTTTTTTCGATAAAAAGCGCGTTTTCCGCATTTGAAACCGATGGATATGCTGCGTTTATCAACAGTGCAGGGTGGTTTGCTCTAAAATAACGGGCTAAACCATTTACCAGTTCTTATGTCAAAAAAATCTACCTCTGCCGCCTTGCCTTCGTCGTTTGAAGAAGCGATGGCAGAACTCGAACAGTTGGTCGCACGCATGGAAGCGGGCGAACTGCCGCTGGAAGCATCGGTTGCGGCCTACAAGCGCGGCTCCGAACTGGTGAAGTATTGCGCCGCGCAACTCGAAAAAGTCGACAATCAGGTCAAAGTGCTGGAAGGCGATATGCTCAAGCCATTCAATGCCGATCGTGCAATCGAGGCAGATGAATGACGACTATGCAATCGTTTGACGGCTGGATGAAAGCTACGCAGGCAGAAATGGAATTGGCACTGGTGCAGCATTTGCCGCCGGTGGCGCAAACACCTGCACGCTTGCACGAAGCCATGCATTACGCCGTGCTGGATGGTGGCAAGCGTGTGCGCCCCTTGCTGGTATACGCCGCTGGTGCCTTGTTCGATGCGCATGCTGCTGAATTGGCGCGCGCTGCAGCAGCGGTGGAAATGATCCATGCGTATTCGCTGGTGCATGACGATATGCCGTGCATGGATGACGATGCCTTGCGTCGCGGCAAGCCGACCGTGCATGTGAAGTACGACGAAGCATGTGCCTTGCTGGTTGGCGATGCTTTGCAATCGCAGGCGTTTGACGTATTGGCCGATGGCGGGCTCGATCCGGTGCGACAACTGGCGATGGTGCGTTTGTTGGCTAAAGCCTCCGGTTCGCTCGGCATGTGCGGTGGACAGGCTATCGATCTGGCAAGTGTGGGATTGAGTTTGTCGCTGGAAGAATTGGAGCAGATGCACCGTTTGAAAACCGGTGCCTTGCTGCGTGTATCGGTATTGCTGGGCGCACTCGCCGGCAAATCCTTATCCGCAGAAGAAACACAGGCGCTGGATAGTTATGCGGCGGCCATCGGTCTGGCATTCCAGGTGGTGGATGATGTGTTGGATGCGACGGCAGATTCGGCCACGCTGGGTAAAACCGCGGGCAAGGATGCGGCAGATAACAAGCCGACGTATGTATCGATATTGGGTCTGGAGCAATCGAAGACCCTGGCAGAAAATTTGCGCAACGATGCTCATCGTGCGCTGGAGCAGTTTGGAGAAAAAGCACGACGCTTGCGAGAACTCGCAGATTTGATCGTGCAGCGGAAGGCTTAGTATGAATTTGCTTGAAACTATTAACGACCCAGCCGACATACGGCAATTCTCACGCCCACAGCTCAAGCAGCTGGCGGATGAGTTGCGCGCGTTTGTGCTGGAATCCGTCTCGGCAACTGGTGGTCACTTGTCGTCCAATCTCGGCACGGTGGAACTGACGATAGCTTTGCACAACGTCTTCAACACGCCGGAAGATCGCATCATTTGGGATGTAGGTCATCAGACTTATCCGCACAAGATACTGACCGGTCGTCGCGACAAGATGCACAGCTTGCGTCAGATCGATGGCATTTCGGGCTTCCCGCGTCGTGATGAAAGTCCTTACGATACTTTTGGTACTGCGCATTCGTCGACTTCGATTTCTGCTGCACTGGGTATGGCACTGGCTGCCAAAACCAAAGGTGAAGATCGCCACGCGATCGCTGTGATCGGTGATGGTGCGATGACTGCCGGCATGGCGTTTGAAGCCATGAACAATGCCGGTATTCATGACGATATCAATTTGCTGGTGGTGCTAAACGATAACGATATGTCGATCTCACCGCCGGTAGGCGCATTGAATCGTTATTTGGCACGCCTGATGTCCGGACAGTTTTATGCGGCGGCAAAAAATGTAGGCAAGACTGTTTTGCCTGCGCCTATGCGCGAGCTGGCAAAACGTTTTGAAGAACATGCGAAAGGCATGATCGTACCGGCCACGATGTTTGAAGAATTTGGTTTCAACTACATCGGTCCTATCGACGGTCACGATCTGGATTCGCTGATTCCAACACTACAGAATCTGAAGAATTTGAAAGGCCCGCAATTCCTGCACGTGGTGACGCGTAAAGGTCAGGGCTACAAACTGGCGGAAGCCGATCCTGTGCTGTATCACGGTCCAGGCAAATTCAATCCGGCCGAAGGCATCAAGCCGAGCACTGCGAAGAAGGTTACATACACTAGCGTTTTTGGTGACTGGTTGTGCGATATGGCTGCCGCTGATAAGCGATTGATCGGTATTACGCCGGCGATGCGTGAAGGTTCCGGTATGGTGGAATTTGAACGTCGTTTCCCGGATCGTTATTACGATGTTGGTATCGCTGAACAGCATGCGGTGACCTTTGCTGCCGGTATGGCGTGCGAAGGCTTGAAACCGGTTGTCGCGATTTACTCGACCTTCCTGCAACGCGGTTACGATCAACTGATCCACGACGTTGCGCTGCAAAATCTGGATGTGACTTTTGCGCTGGATCGTTCTGGTTTGGTCGGTGCCGATGGTGCGACACATGCCGGGAACTATGACATCGCCTTCCTGCGTTGCATACCCAATATGGTCATCATGGCGGCGTCGGACGAAAACGAATGCCGTCAAATGCTCTCGACTGGTTTTCAACATCCAGGGCCGGCTGCAGTGCGTTATCCGCGTGGTGGTGGTATCGGCGCCAAGGTGGGTACTGATCTGGCGACGATTCCACTCGGCACTGGCGAAATCAAACGCGAAGGCAAAGGGATTGCGATCCTGGCATTCGGCACGATGGTCGCACCTAGCGTGCAGGCTGGTGCAGAGCTGGATGCAACAGTTGCCAATATGCGCTTCGTCAAACCGCTGGATGTGGAATTGCTCAAACGTTTGGCAGCAACGCACGATGCACTGGTCACGGTAGAAGAAGGTTCCATCATGGGCGGCGCAGGCGCAGCAGTGGCAGAAGCCATGGCAGCTGCAGGCATCGTCAAACCATTATTGAATCTGGGCTTGCCAGATCAATTTATCGACCACGGCGATGCAGCAAAATTGCTCGCTCTGTGCGGACTGGATGCAACAGGCATCGCCGCTTCTATACGCAAACGCTTCGGCAAAGACCAGCCACGCCTGGTCGTCAATCAGTAAGCAATGATTTCTGTGCGGTGCCGCAATGGCACCGCCTACTTTAAGGTTTAAGTATGAATACTCGCGATCCCGGCTTGAGTGCCATCCCCGATGTACAAAGCACGCCGGATACCCGTCGTATTGCGATTCAGCGTGTTGGTGTCAAAGGTGTGCGTTATCCGATTACGGTAAAAACACTGTCGGGTGTACAGCCATCGGTAGGCACATGGAATATGTATGTGCATCTGGCAGAAGAGCAAAAGGGCACGCACATGTCGCGCTTCATCGCGCTGCTGGAAGAAAATACGCGTCCGCTGGACGTGAACGTATTCGGCGAAATGATGCGCAAGATGTTGGCTTTGCTGGAAGCAGACGCTGGCCGCATCGAAGTATCGTTCCCATATTTCATCAACAAGACTGCGCCGGTTTCGGGCGTGCAAAGCTTGATGGATTATGAAGTCGGCCTGAATGGTGAATTCAAGGATGGCAAACTCGAAGTTACCTTGAAAGTATTGGTGCCGGTAACCAGCTTGTGCCCATGCTCGAAAAAGATTTCTGCATACGGCGCGCACAATCAACGCTCGCACATCACTGTGCATGCCTTGTTGGATGGCGATGTGATCGTGGAAGAATTGATTGCCAACATCGAGGCGCAGGCTTCGTGCGAATTGTATGGTTTGTTGAAGCGTCCGGATGAGAAGTATGTGACGGAACGTGCTTACGACAATCCGAAGTTTGTCGAAGATCTGGTACGCGATGTTGCCGTGATGCTGAACAATGAAAAACGCGTGCTGGCCTATACGCTGGAAGCGGAGAACTTTGAGTCCATCCATAACCATTCAGCTTATGCTTTGATTGAGCGCGACAAGCGTTTGAATTAAACGCTTCAAGATATAAAAATGCCGTTCAGTGAAGAGCTGAACGGCATTTTTTATTTGTACTGCTGCAATCTGAGGAAGTCGCTGCGGCTAGAGCAAATTTCAGGTGTCAATATCCTTGTCTCTTTCCTTCTCCCACAACACATCCGACCCACCCGCATAACGATTCAATACACGCGACAACACAAACATTAAATCCGACAATCGATTCATATACTGGCGTGGATTGTCGTTGAGTTTCTCGGCCTTGCCTAAAGTAACAATGGTGCGTTCAGCGCGACGACATACAGTACGGCAGATATGCGATTGTGCGGCCGCGCGTGAACCAGCTGGCAGGATAAATTCTTTTAACGGTGGCAGTGTGCTGTTGTACTTGGCCAGCAAGCCGTCCAGTCGCGCAACTTGCTCATCATGTATCAACGTATAGCCGGGGATACATAACTCTCCGCCCAGATCGAATAAATCATGCTGTATCGAGATCAATTCTTCACGCAAGGCTGGCGGCAAGTCTTCGCACAGCAACAAGCCCAGATGCGAATTCAGTTCATCTACATCGCCCATCGCGTGTACGCGCAGTGCATCCTTGTCGACGCGGCTGCCGTCGCCGAGTCCGGTCGTACCTTTGTCGCCGGTGCGTGTTGCGATTTTTGAAAGTCGATTGCCCATGAATAAGAATGGAAAGTGTAGGGAAGGCCTGAGGATACGGGAAAACGGCTGACTCAGGCTGCTCACTAAAAGACTCGGCGCACCTCAATTGTGTACGGGCAGGTCTATATTTGTTGTGAAAATTGCATTTGAATAAGTTTTGCATGCTTTAAAACAAGCACTTAGCTAAAAGAAGCCGGTGAAGCCGGTAAAATGATGCCTTGATAACCGACGATAGATTGACGCAATGGCAATAAGACTTCCTCCTGTGCACGCCCTTTCCGCTTTTGAGGCTGCAGCGCGCCATGGTTCGTTTGCAGTTGCTGCAGAAGAGTTGTGTATTACGCCATCGGCGTTTTCCCATCGCATACGCTTGCTGGAAGAGTTCGTCGGCGAGCGCTTGTTTGCGCGCGATGGCCGTAGCGTCAGCCTGACCGAGTTTGGTCGCCGCTATCTGGATGTGGTGCGTGATGCCTTGCGCTCGCTGGCCGATTTTCCCTTGCCGCATCGTCATCCGCTGGCACAGCCGCGCGTCAAGGTTACGGTTCCGCCTACTTTTGCGCGCTATTTGTTCTTGCCGCATCTGGCTGAATTCACCACGCAATATCCAGATATCACGATAGAGGTTTTCCTCTCGGTGCCGCTGTACGACATGGCATTGTCGGAGACCGATCTGGAGATACGTTTTGGTGCCGGCAAGTATCCGGACACTACCACCGAGAAACTGTTCGAAGAGCCGGTATTCCCGGTCGTCAGCCCCGCCTATCTGGAAAAAATCGGTGGACTGCAAACGCCAGCTGATTTGCAAAAAGCGCAGTTGCTGCGTTCCGCTCTGGAGCCGTGGCAGCCATGGTTCGAGGTGGCAGGTCTGGATTGGGCGGAGCCGGCGACGGGTTTGCGTATCGATGATCTGGGTTTGTTGCTGGAAGCGGTCAGACATGGCTATGGCGTGGCGTTAACGCGCAAGCACTTTGCCGATGAAATGATCGCACGTGGTGAAGTTGTGCCTCTCTTTGATATTCAATTGACGACGCCGCAGCATGCTTATTACCTAGTGTACGAGCAAAGCGTACGCGAGCGGCCTGAGGTCGCGCTGTTCATGAACTGGATGACGGAGCGCTTTAATATGCAGCGTATGGCTCAGTGAGCTGATACGCTGACATTTTTCACATCACTTGAATAATTTTCACCCTGGCAGGTAAAGCTTTCAGTCCAGCAAGGGTGCGTATTCGTTACACTCTGATCAGACCTCGTGCGGCTGTCAGTAACAGACGCGAAAATTGCAATCAGGATTGATGATGAATACAACTTCGGCACCTCCATTTACAGCGGCGTACCAGCGCACGGTAGTGGACGCATTGCGTGCTGCTCTGCCGGAACGTTGCGTACTCTTCAACGAAGAGGATACGCGACCATACGAATGCGATGGCCTCGCTGCATACAGCCAGCTGCCTATGGTGGTGGTCTTGCCCGACAATGAAGAGCAGGTCATTGCCGTTCTCAAAATATGTAATGCCCTCAAAGTGCCTATCGTGCCGCGCGGTGCCGGTACCGGTTTGTCCGGCGGTGCCTTGCCAATTGCCAATGGCATCGTGCTGTCGACCGCGCGCTTGAACAAGATCGTTAAAGTCGATGCGTATGCACGTACAGCTGTCGTACAGCCTGGCGTACGCAATCTGGCGATCTCCGAAGCGGTTGCGCCGCTCGGTCTGTACTACGCTCCCGATCCATCTTCCCAAATCGCCTGCACCATAGGTGGCAATGTTGCCGAAAATTCCGGCGGCGTGCATTGCCTCAAATACGGTTTGACCGTGCACAACGTGATGCGCGTGCGCGTTGTCACGATAGAAGGTGATGTGATTGAATTGGGTGGTGCTGCGCTGGATGCGCCGGGTTTGGATTTACTCTCTGTATTCGTTGGTTCGGAAGGCATGCTGGGCATGGTGACCGAAGTGACGGTTAAACTGATTCCTAAACCGAAACTGGCGCGCGTGATTCTGGCGTCTTTCGATGATGTGGTTAAAGGCGGCAATGCAGTCGCTAGTGTGATTGCTGCCGGCATTATTCCAGCCGGGCTGGAGATGATGGACAAGACATCAACGCGCATGGTCGAACCTTTCGTCAAAGCCGGTTACGACATCGATGCAGAAGCGATTTTGCTGTGTGAATCTGATGGCATTCCGGAAGAAGTCGAAGAAGAAATCGCGCGCATGACCGAGGTGCTGAAGCATTCAGGCGCTACCGCAATCGCTGTGTCGCGCGATGAGGCTGAGCGCTTGCGCTTCTGGTCTGGCCGTAAAAATGCATTCCCTGCGGCTGGTCGTATTTCCCCTGATTACTACTGTATCGACGGTACGATTCCGCGTCGCAGTCTGGCCGATGTATTGACCGGCATTGCGCAGATGGAAATCAAATAC
This sequence comes from Herminiimonas arsenitoxidans, assembly GCF_900130075.1. Classification (NCBI taxonomy): domain Bacteria; kingdom Pseudomonadati; phylum Pseudomonadota; class Betaproteobacteria; order Burkholderiales; family Oxalobacteraceae; genus Herminiimonas; species Herminiimonas arsenitoxidans. Next base: position 2,064,080 of record NZ_LT671418.1, on the reverse strand, counting down.
GGCTTGCGCTGCGCGAACGTGTTTCATGCGGGCGACGGCAATTTGCATCCACTGATTTTGTTCGATGCCAATACCGAAGGTGAATTTCATCGTGCTGAATTATTCGGCGCTGAAATTCTGGAAATGTGTGTCGCCGAAGGTGGCACCATCACCGGCGAACACGGTGTGGGTCTGGAAAAAATCAATCAGATGTGCGTGCAGTTTTCGCGTGCAGAGATCGATGCTTTCTTTGCCGTCAAACGCGCCTTCGATCCAGTCTCTCTGCTTAACCCTACCAAGGCAATTCCAACGCTGCAGCGCTGTGCCGAGTACGGCAAGATGCACGTCAAGCGCGGCATGCTGAAGTTCGCCGATTTACCGCGCTTCTAATTTTTCAAGGTCAGCATGGAACAGGTAATCGAACAATTTAAAGAAAGCATACTAGCTGCCGGTCGTCAAAAGCAGCCATTGTGCATACGTGGTGGCGGTACCAAAGATTGGTACGGCCAAACGCCGAGCGGCACGGTACTCGATACGCGTGCGTATAGCGGTGTCGTCGCTTACGATCCAACCGAGTTAGTCATCACCGTACGCAGTGGTACGCCGCTGGTGGAAGTGGAAGCAATTCTGGCAGAACAGAATCAGATGCTCGCATTCGAGCCACCGCATTTTGGTCCTGGCGCAACGGTGGGCGGCATGGTCGCTACCGGTCTGTCCGGTCCGCGTCGTGTCTCCGTTGGTGCCGTGCGCGATTTCGTGTTGGGCGCAGTGGTGATGGACGGCAAGGGCGATGTGCTGCATTTCGGTGGCCAGGTGATGAAGAACGTCGCTGGTTACGATGTCTCGCGTTTGCTGACAGGCGCACTCGGTACGCTGGGTTTGTTGCTGGAAGTGTCGCTCAAGGTTTTGCCTAAACCGTATGCAGAAACCAGCTTGCGGCTTGAGATGAATGAAGAAGAAGCGATCCGTCGCTTGAACGAGTGGGGTGGTCAACCTTTGCCTATCTCTTCCAGCGCATGGTACGACGGCACGCTCGTGTTGCGTTTGTCTGGTGCGAAAGCGGCAATAGTCGCAGCACAGCAAACCATAGGCGGCGAAGAAGTAGAAGGCAACGACTTCTGGATCGCAATGCGTGAACAGAGTAATGAATTCTTCACACAATCAGATGTGTTGTGGCGCTTGTCTGTGCCATCGACTACACCACCGATAGCACTGGCCGGTGAACAGTTGATTGAATGGGGTGGTGCGCAACGTTGGTTACGTTCTGATGAAAGCGCAGAGACCATACGTGCTGCTGCAATACAAGCTGGTGGTCATGCAACGCTGTTCCGTGGTGGCGACAAGGATGTTGGCGTGTTCCAGCCATTGGCACCTGCTGTTGGCCGGATACATCAAAACCTGAAAAACAGTTTTGACCCTGAAGGCATCTTCAATCCGGGTCGTATGTACGCGCAGTATTGAGCGACAGTATTCATCGTTACTTGTTTGACCGTGCGTGAGTAGTGACCATGAATGTTTGGTCACTCCCGCAGTAAGACTCTTCAGAGAATTGTAGGATTCAATGCAAACCAATTTAGCCGATTTCATCAAAAATACTCGCGAAGGCCAGGAGGCAGATGCCATTCTGCGTAGCTGCGTACATTGCGGATTTTGCACGGCAACCTGCCCGACCTATCAATTGCTGGGTGATGAACTCGATGGTCCGCGTGGCCGTATTTACTTGATCAAGCAAGTGCTGGAAGGCAAAGAGCCGACCGCGAAAACCCAGTTGCATCTGGATCGCTGCCTGACGTGCCGCAATTGCGAAACGACTTGCCCATCCGGCGTGAAGTACGGACGTCTGATCGATATCGGCCGCAAGGTAGTAGAAGATCGCGTGCCGTATTCGTTCTCGCAAAAATTGAAGCGCACGGCATTGAAAGAATTATTACCGCGCAAATGGCTGTTTGAACCAGCGATGAAGACAGGCCAATTGTTCCGTCCGCTGTTGCCGCAGGCGCTGAAGAACAAAGTGCCACGCAAGGAAAATGCCGGTACCTGGCCTACGCGTGCGCATGAACGCAAGATGCTGTTGCTGGATGGCTGCGTACAACCTGCGATGTCGCCGAATATCAATGCTGCAACTGCGCGCGTACTCGATGCACTTGGCGTGCAATTGGTCGTAGCGCCGAAGGCTGGTTGCTGCGGCGCGATTCGTCATCATTTGAACGATCACGACGGTGCCTTGAATGATATGCGTCGCAATATCGATGCATGGTGGCCATTGGTGGAAGCTGGTGCAGAAGCTATCGTGATGACCGCATCCGGTTGCGGTGCGACGGTCAAGGATTACGGTCATCTGTTGGCGGAAGATCCTGCGTATGCAGAAAAAGCATCAGTGATTTCCGGCCTGACAAAAGACTTGAGTGAAATCATGCCAGCCTTCGAAGCAGAGCTGCAAGGCAAGCTGCATGGAAAAATTTCCAAGCGCGTGGCTTACCATCCACCTTGCACTTTGCAACACGGTCAGCAAATCCGCGGCAAGGTTGAAGGCGTCTTGCGCGCCGCCGGTGTGGATGTGCAGTTGTGCGGTGATAGTCACTTATGCTGTGGCTCGGCTGGTACCTACTCGGTGATGCAGCCGGAGTTGTCGTATCAACTGCGTGACAATAAACTCGCCAAGCTGGCAGAGACTAAAGCAGAAATGATCGTTTCTGCCAACATCGGTTGCTTGACGCATCTGCAATCGGGTACCGATACGCCGGTCAAGCACTGGATAGAATTGATCGATAGTGCATTGAAGACTGCGCACTAAACCACGCACGATAACAATAAAAAACGCTGGCAGTACTGTGAAGTACAGCCAGCGTTTTTTATTGCAGTCGCCGTTTTATTCAGCGAGTAATTTGTTGATATCGTCTACCAACTCTTCCGGCTTGGTTTGTGGCGCATAGCGTTTGTAGACGGTGCCGTCTTTCTTGATCAGGAACTTGGTGAAGTTCCACTTGATCGCTTCGCTACCGAGCAGGCCAGGTGCAGCGTGCTTCAAATATTTGAACAGCGGATCGGCGTTATCGCCATTTACATCGATCTTGGAAAACAGTGGGAAGGTCACACCGTAATTCTTTTCGCAGAAAGCACCAATGGCATCTGCATCGCCCGGTTCCTGTCCGCCGAATTGATTGCAAGGGAATCCAAGTACTTCCACGCCCTTGTCGCTGAACTGTTGATAAACCGCTTCCAGTCCCTTGTATTGTGGTGTGAAGCCGCATTTGCTGGCGGTATTGACGATCAACAAGACCTTGCCGCGATATTGCGCGAGATCGACGGGGGCGCCGGCCAGACTGTTGGCTTTGAAGTCATAGATATTGCTCATACGATACCCAAATGTTCAGTGCCTTTGCTCAGATCGCGCGTCTGTGCTTCCTTGCCATTCAATTTGATGGAAAGGCGCAAATCGTTGACCGAGTCGGCGTTGCGGAGTGCATCTTCGTAAGAAATTTTTCCTGCTTCATACAAATCAAATAAAGCTTGATCGAAAGTCTGCATGCCGAGTTCGCGTGACTTCTTCATGATCTCTTTGATCTCGTGCACATCGCCTTTGAAGATCAGGTCGGAGACGAGCGGCGAGTTCAACATGATCTCTACTGCGACACAGCGGCCTTTGGTATCTTTCAGCGGAATCAGGCGTTGCGAAATCATCGCTTTCAAATTCAACGACAAATCCATCAGCAATTGCTGGCGACGTTCTTCCGGGAAGAAGTTGACGATACGATCCAGCGCTTGATTCGAGCTATTCGCATGCATGGTCGCCAAACACAGATGACCGGTTTCGGCAAAAGCGATCGCGTAATCCATGGTTTCGCGATCACGTATCTCGCCAATGAAAATAACATCAGGTGCCTGACGTAAAGTGTTCTTCAGTGCGATACCCCAACCATCGGTATCGACACCGATTTCGCGTTGCGTGATGACGCAGTTTTTATGCGGATGCACGTATTCAACCGGATCTTCGATCGTGATGATGTGGCCGTAGCTGTGTTCGTTGCGGTGGCCGATCATGGCGGCCAAAGTAGTCGATTTGCCTGAGCCAGTTGCACCCACCATGATGACCAGACCGCGCTTGGTCATCACGATATCTTTCAGGGTTTCCGGTACGCCTAGATCTTCAATTTTTGGTATGGCCGTCGTAATGGTGCGGATGACCAAGCCGACGCGACCTTGCTGCACGAATGCCGACACGCGGAAGCGACCGATGCCACCTGGGCTGATCGCGAAATTACATTCTTTCGTCGCTTCAAATTCTGCCGCTTGCTTGTCGCTCATGATGGCGCGCGCCAATTCAATCGTGTGTGCAGCTGTCAACGGTTGATTTGATACTTGCGTCATCTTGCCGTCGATCTTGAATGCAGGCGGGAAGTCAGCTGTGACGAAAAGATCGGAGCCGTTCTTGCTCAGCATTAGGCGGAGCAAGTCGTACATGAATTTAGTGGCTTGATCGCGTTCCATACTTTTCCTTCGTTCGAAAATCTAGTGGCTTAACGATCAGCCTGGGAAGTTATCCGGTGTCTTGGCAGCAGCGCGCGCTGTTGCATTTGAAATCACATTGCGCTTTACCAACTCAGTCAGATTGCTGTCCAGCGTCTGCATGCCGACATTTGAGCCTGTCTGGATTGCCGAATACATTTGCGCAATTTTTGCTTCGCGTATCAGATTGCGAATCGCAGGTGTGCCGAGCATGATTTCATGCGCTGCCACACGACCTGTGCCGTCTTTTGTTTTCAGCAAAGTTTGCGAGATAACGGCTTGCAATGATTCGGACAACATCGCGCGCACCATTTCTTTTTCATCGCCAGGGAAGACGTCGATGATACGGTCTATGGTTTTTGCTGCGGACGAGGTATGCAGCGTGCCGAATACAAGGTGACCGGTTTCTGCTGCGGACAATGCCAGACGTATGGTTTCCAGATCGCGCAACTCGCCAACCAGAACGACATCGGGATCTTCGCGCAGTGCCGAGCGCAATGCGTTTTCAAACGAATGAGTATGTGGGCCGACTTCGCGTTGATTGATCAGACATTTTTTCGAATCGTGGACGAATTCAATCGGATCTTCAATCGTCAGAATGTGGGCGTATTCGTTTTCATTGACGTGATTGACCATTGCTGCCAGCGTGGTCGATTTGCCGGAACCGGTCGGTCCTGTGACGAGAACCAGACCGCGTGGTTTTAATGACAGCTCAGTAAAAATCTTGGGAGCATTCAAATCTTCCAGACTCAGAATTTTGGAAGGAATTGTACGCAGTACTGCTGCCGCACCGCGGTCCTGATTGAAGGCATTGACGCGGAAGCGTGCCAGACCAGGAATGGCGAAGGAAAAATCGATTTCCAGTCTTTCTTCATACACTTTGCGCTGGCCGTCGTTCATGATGTCATAGATCATGCCGTGCACATCTTTGTGCTCTAACGGTGGCAAATTGATACGACGCACATCTCCGTGCACACGAATCATTGGAGGCAAGCCGGCGGATAAATGAAGATCGGATGCTTTATTCTTGACCGAGAACGCAAGTAGTTCTGAAATGTCCATTTATAATCCCTGAGCCTGCTTCAAAAAGGTGAGTCGCACTATGCGTGATACCGATGGTATCGTGACGATTAATGATGCTTTAAAAGAACTTTGATTATGTCTGTAATACGCCAAAACTTGCAAGCTGTGCGTCAGCGTATCACCGACGCTGCGAACAGCGCGCAACGCGACGTGCACGGCGTGGAATTGCTGGCGGTATCCAAGACTTTTGGTGCCGATGCAGTGATCGCTGCGGCGGAGGCTGGGCAAGCGGCTTTTGGTGAAAACTACCTGCAGGAAGCGCTGGAGAAAATAGCGGCTGTGCAGGCTACACGTCCCGATCTGAAGCTGGAATGGCACTTTATCGGCCCGATACAGAGCAACAAGACGCGCCCGATAGCTGAACACTTTGACTGGGTACATTCAGTCGATAGAGAAAAAATCGCGCACAGGCTGTCCGAGCAGCGTCCGGTGCATTTGCCGCCTTTGAATATCTGCCTGCAGGTCAATATCAGTGGCGAAGCGAGCAAAAGTGGTGTCTTGCCGACAGACGTGATCGCCGTTGCGCAAGCAATCGCTGCTTTGCCACGTTTGCGTTTGCGCGGTTTGATGGCGATTCCGGAGGCGGAAGGCGATGCAGAGCAACAGCGGGCACCGTTTCGGCAGTTGCACGCATTGTTCGATCAATTACGCGCCGAGGGATTGGCGCTAGATACATTATCAATGGGGATGTCTGGCGATATGGTCGCGGCGATAGCCGAAGGTGCCACTATCGTGCGGATAGGCTCTGCAATTTTTGGAACTAGGGAATATGCAAAATAATCTGAAAATCAGTTTTATCGGTGGCGGCAATATGGCTGCTGCCTTGATCGGTGGTCTGGCAGGGAAATTAACTGCGGCAGACAACATTCATGTGGTCGATATCAATGCCGATTCATTGACGAGACTGCAACAGCAATTCGGCGTTAAAACGTCAGCGGAAATAGATGCGACGATCGCCGCTAGCGATGTCATCGTGCTGGCGGTCAAACCGCAACAGATGAAAGGCGTGGTCGCACAACTGGTGCCGCACGTTAAAGCACAGTTGATCTTGTCGATAGCAGCCGGTATTCGTGCAGTGGATTTGTCGCGCTGGTTGAAAGGGCATACCGCCATTGTGCGCACGATGCCGAATACACCTGCGCTGATCGGTAAAGGCGTGACCGGTATGGTTGCAACTGCTGGCGTCAGCAAGGAGCAGCATGCCGCTGCAGATGCAATCATGCGTGCAGTGGGCGAGACAGTTTGGCTGGATGATGAAAAGTTGATCGACCCTGTCACTGCAGTATCGGGCAGCGGTCCAGCCTATGTGTTTTATTTCATCGAAGCGATGCAGCAAGCCGCGCAAGAGATGGGGCTGACGGCAGAGCAAGGCAATGCGCTGGCGATTTCAACCTTTGTTGGCGCGGCACAATTGGCTGCACAAGCGACAGATCCAATCGCGGTATTGCGTGAACGTGTGACGTCAAAAGGTGGAACGACTTACGCGGCATTGACGAGTATGGAAAATAGCGGCGTCAAGCAGGCGATCATCATGGCAATGAAAGCAGCGGCAGCACGGGGACAGGCTTTGGGCGAAGAATTCGGTCAGGACTGAGCGCTGTTAAAAACACAGGCCTGAAGTTTCGTCGAAACATCAGGCCTGCGAGTAATGCATAGGAGCAGATAGTTTTGTTGCTTAATGGCCGAGCAAGATTTGCGCAATGATGCCACTTGCGATCGCGACCAGCACATAGTCGCCACCGGTTTGTACCCATTGGTAACCGCGAGGTGGCGGATTCAGGCGGTGACTACGCCAGTCGTTCACCACATATTGTCGGTTGCGATACTCGCCGGCAAGGCGATCACCTTTGTAGAAGTTGTGATTCGGGCCGGCACCGCGTCCATCGCGACGGTCATCATGACGGTTATTACCACGATCATCGCGTCGATTATCATGACGATCACCTGGGCCGCGATCGCCGCCTGGACCACCGCGTTGCATTTGTTGTTGGTCACGGTCGTTGCGACGGTCATAGCCTTGGGCGAATGCCAGGCTGCTTGCAGCCATAGTCATTACCATGATCGAAGAAATAATGATTTTGCTTTTCATATCTGCTCCTTTGAATGGCGGGAATACACTCTGCGCCGTCGATATCACTCTGTCAATCCCATACATGAATAGGCTGAAGGAGCAGCGCCCTACATCTTCTTGAGTGCTATCTTGTTAGATATGAAATTGGCATTTAATTCCCCAATGACATAACTAAAGTAGTCGCCTGATGTTGTCGAGAGGCATTGCTGCGGGAGTGTCGCTTTAGACCTTAGCTTTGAGCTGAGAAAGCTGCGTGGTAATCAACATTCCCTTTGTGAAACTTCCCATCAAAAGACAATGCCAGGAAATATTCTGGTGGTACACCTGCAAGAATCAAATTGGCGCTAGGTTGAAATCCAAACCGACAGTAGTAGTCAGGCTCGCCCAATAGAACGCAGCCTTGCGCATGGTTTTCTTTTAATAAAGCCAATCCGTGATGGATTAGTGCTTTTCCTATCCCTTGTTTTTGCCATTGCGGTAAAACAGACACAGGGCCTAGGCCATACCAATTGCTGCTGCGATCAGAAATGCTGACAGGCGAAAAGGCAATGTGACCTACGATCTGATCATCAATTTCTGCCACCAGGGAAATCGATAAGGCACCGGCATCCCGCAAGGCATTGATAATGAATTGTTCAAAGTGATCGCTGTACGGATGATCAGCGAACGCTGCACGCGTGACATCAGCGATGGTTTGAATGTCGCTGTGTTGTTCGGGACGTATGATCATTTACTGACGATGACTTTATTGTGTTGCAGGCTCAAGGGGGACGCGTCGCACATTCGATTCCGGGTATGGATATTCCATGTGACGTGCGGTCGCACGTGCAATGTTTTCTCCGCAATATCGCTTCACTATAGTCAGCGCCATATCGATACCGGCCGAGATGCCGGCAGAGGTAATGACCTTGCCTTGTTCCACTACCTGAGAAACGGAATCAACCGTCACTTGCGGGAAGCGTTCCTGCATCAATGCGAGCGAGCGCCAGTGTGTAGTGGCGTGCAAGCCATCCAGCAAGCCTGCATTGCCCAGAATTAAAGCGCCGGTACAAACAGAGGTCAGTGTTTCTACTTCTGCTGCGCGTGCGGTGACGAATGACAGCATCGTCTCGTTATTCATTTCGCTGCGTGTGCCCCAACCACCAGGGACTAGCAATATATCGAGAGGCGGACACTGATCGAATGTCGTGTCGGGAAGTACCTTCATGCCGCCGGTTGTCGTAATGGGTCTATCGAATTGCGCCACTAGCAGGACTTCAAATGGCGATGGTTCTTCACGCCTGCGTTCGTTGTTGATGCGTGTAACCGAGAGCACCTCGAAAGGGCCGCAAAAATCCAGTACTTCAACATCATCGAAAATGACAATGCCAACTCGTTTACGATCCATGAATGGCTCTCCAGAAATTGCAGTTGATCTTCAGTGTAAAAAATTACTGTGTAGATGCATGTCCCTTGCTGACGGCTTCGCCATCATTGGCACGCAGCGTCCAGAACGATAGTGATGACAGTATCGTCAAACCACCCAAGGTAAGGAAGGCGTGATGCAACGCGTTGACGACGGCGGCACGATCAGATTGTGGCAGGTCGCCGAGATACCATGCCGCGATGATGGAGCCGAATGCCAGGCCGAAGCTCATCGACATTTGCTGCATCGAACTGGCGATGGTGCTGGCCATGCTGGAATCTTCGATCTTGATATCCGCGTAAGCCATCGAATTCATGCTGGAAAATTGCAGTGAATTGAAGAAGCCTTGTGCCAAGCCGAGGAGCAGAATGACGGCAATAGGCGTGGTCGGTGTAATGATGGAGAACATGCAGATCGTGACGCCTATCATCACGGTATTGACGATCAAGACTTTGCGATAACCGAAGCGTCCCAGCACTCTAACCGAGATCAACTTCATTGCCATTGCTGCCGCAGCTGTCGGCATCATCATCAATCCTGATTGCCAGGCTGGCAATCCCAAACCGATTTGGTACAGCAAAGGAAGTAAAAAGGGCAGGCCGCCCACACCCAAGCGCGTAATGAATCCGCCGACGACAGAAACGCGGAAGGTGCGTGTTTTAAACAGAGCAAGTTGCAGCAGCGGATGCAGAGTGCGTCGTGCATGCAAGCAATAAGCCGCCAGTAACGCGATAGAGATCAGAAACAGAATGGCGGTTGAAGTCGCATCTAGATAATGTTCGCCGAATATTTCCAATATCCATGACAGCAAGGCTATGCCGGAACCGAACAACACCAGGCCGATGACATCCAGCGGTCGCGGTGAATCTGAACGATAGTCCGGCATGTGTTTATGAATCATCCACTGCGCTGCCAATCCTATCGGCACGTTCACAAAGAAGATGGCTTGCCACGGCAGCCAGTGCACGATCAAACCGCCTATCGTCGGTCCCAACAAAGGGCCTATCAATGCCGGGATGATGACGAAGTTCATCGCTGCAAGTAATTCCGATTTTGGAAAAGTGCGTATGACCGTCAGGCGTCCGACCGGCATCATCATGGCGGCGCTGAAGCCTTGCAAGATGCGTGCAGCGACCAGCATGGGAACGCTGGTCGACAAGCCGCAGAGTATCGATGCGAAGGTGAACAAACCGACAGCGGTGCTAAAGACGCGTCGCGTACCAAAACGATCTGCCATCCAGCCGCTAATGGGAATCGAAACAGCCAGACTCAGAATGTAGCAACTGACCACCGCTTTCAGACTCAATGGCGTGACATTGAGGCTGGCCGCCATCGAAGGAATGGCGGTGTTGATTATGGTTGAATCCAACTGCTCCATGAACAGCGCAATTGCCACCACCCAAGGCAAATAGCGTTTGACCTTAGGGTCGCTAGTGCTAGGAGCTGATGATGGAGGAGGCATGTGGTGAGCGTGTAATTAGCGCAACAAGTAATCGAGTGCAACGCCGCCAAAGATGGCCGCACCTAACCAGTTGTTATGACGGAAGGCGGCAAAGCACGCGTTGCGTTCGCGCTCACGTATTAGCGTGTAGTGATACATCGCGCAGGCAACTGCAATCAGCAAGCCAGCCACAAACCAAATCCGCAAGCCGAATTGCCAGCCGACGATGAAGATCAAGCCCAAGGTGACTGCGTAGCAAAGCATGACGATAGCGACATCAAAGCGACCGAAGGTGATCGCAGATGTCTTCATGCCTATCTTCAAATCGTCTTCACGATCAACCATTGCATATTCGGTATCGTAAGCAACCGCCCAGAAAACATTGGCGACCAATAGCCACCACGCTGCTGCCGGCACCGTGCCTTGCACCGCTGCAAATCCCATTGGAATACCAAAACCGAATGCGATGCCGAGATAAGCCTGCGGGATTGCAAAGAAACGTTTGAAGTAAGGGTAGCTGGCCGCGATGATGACTGCTGCGATAGAGAGTTGCTTGGTCAAGGTATTGAGCGGCCAGATCAATGCGAATGAGATCAGCGTTAATACCAATGCAACCAGCAAGGCTTCGTAGGGTTTGATCTTGCCGCTGGTGATCGGTCTATCGACGGTGCGTTGCACATGCCTGTCGAAATCGCGGTCAGCGTAATCGTTGATGGCGCAACCGGCTGAGCGCATCAAGATCGTGCCCAGCGTAAAAATACCAACCAGCGTCCAATCCGGTTTGCCATTTGATGCCATCCATAAGGCCCACAGTGTTGGCCACAGCAGCAGCAATATGCCTATCGGTTTATCGAGGCGGATCAGGCGGAAATACAGTTGGAGGCGGTTCATCTAGCGGTGTTCGGTTGTACAAAAATAAGAGAAGCAGCCTGATGTTCTATGTATTCAGTATCAGGCTTCGGACAGGGGTTCATGCGGTAACATCGTTACGCCTTGCAAATCGCAAGACAACAATGCTTGCCGGACAGCTTCGATAGCAGCGCCACGTGTGAAGCTTTTGCGCCATACCAGTACGACGCGACGCGACGGTCCCGGTTTTTCAAACGGGATGTAACGCAGCATGCCATCCTTGGCTTGCATGTCCGGTACCGATGCTTGCGGCAAAACGGTGATGCCTATGCCGGATGCAACCATGTGACGGATAGTTTCCAGCGAAGAGCCTTCGAAGGTACGGGCAATGCCGTCGCCGGAAGTCGAGAAGCGGGACATTTCCGGACAGACTTCCAGTACCTGATCGCGGAAGCAGTGACCGTTGCCGAGCAAGAGCATGGTTTCCGATTTCAAGTCATTGGTGGTGACGCTGCTGCGATTTGCCCACGCATGGTTTTTAGGCACGGCGACGACAAAAGGTTCGTCGTACACAGGTTGTACCAGCAGACCTTGATCAGGGAAGGGTAGCGCGACGATGGCCGCATCCAGTTCGCCCTGACGCAATAGGTCGAGCAATTTGACGGTGAAGTTTTCCTGCAGCACCAGCGGCATTTGCGGCACGCGGTCGATGATGGTCTTGACCAGCGGCGGCAACAGATAAGGTGCGATTGTGTAAATGATGCCGAGGCGGAAAGGGCCGACCAGCGGATCCTTGTTCTGCTTGGCGATTTCCTTGATGGCGGCGGTTTGTTCCAGCACGCGTTCGGCTTGTGCGACGATTTGTACGCCTAGCGGTGTCATTGAAATTTCGCTGCCACCGCGTTCGAAGAGCGTGACGCCCAGCTCATCTTCCAGTTTCTTGATGGCGACTGACAATGTGGGTTGGGCGACGTGACAAGCTTCTGCCGCATGACCAAAATGTTTTTCACGTGCGACGGCAACGATGTATTTGAGTTCGGTAAGCGTCATGATCTTCTTGTCTGGGCCGGTGCGGGTAGCCTATTTTATACCTTCAGGTAATCCTCGCGTGCGCCGAGCCAACGCGCCAGATGCGCTTCGACGGTTGCCGGGTCGTCGCGCAGCAGGGTTTGTGCCAGATCACGCGCTCTATCGACCAGCCATTGATCGGTTTCCAGATCGGCAAAACGCAGCATGGCCTGGCCGGATTGACGTGCGCCGAGGAATTCACCAGGACCACGGATTTCCAGATCCCTGCGAGCGATTTCAAAACCGTCAGTTGATTCGCGCATGATGCCCAAGCGCTGCTTAGCGACTTGTCCGAGCGGACCTTGATATAGCAGCAGACATACGCTGGCGGTGGAGCCGCGTCCTACACGTCCGCGCAATTGATGTAATTGCGACAGGCCAAAACGTTCTGCATGTTCGATCACCATCAAGGACGCGTTCGGCACATCGACGCCGACCTCGATGACAGTGGTGGCCACCAGTACGTGTATCTCGCCGCGCGTAAAGGCATCCATCACTTGCTGTTTCTCGGCTGGCTTCATGCGGCCGTGTACCAGACCTACGCTCAAGTCCGGTAGTGCTTCAACCAGAGTTAGATGCGTATCGGTTGCCGTCTGTAATTGCAGCGCTTCCGATTCTTCGATTAAAGGACAGACCCAATACACTTGCCGTCCTTCCAGCGCGGCGGCATGTACGCGTTCGATGACTTCATCGCGACGATTTTGGTCGATCACGCGCGTCACGATAGGTGTGCGTCCCGGTGGTAGTTCATCGATGACAGAGACTTCCAGATCAGCGTAATACGTCATCGCTAAAGTACGTGGAATCGGTGTGGCAGACATCATCAATTGATGCGGAATCTTTTGTTTATGCGGCGAGACGTTGTTGTCCAAACCTTTATTGCGCAGGACAAGACGTTGGCCGACGCCGAAGCGATGCTGTTCATCGACGATCACCAAACCTAATTTGGAAAACAGTACGTCTTCCTGTATCAGCGCGTGCGTACCGATGATCAGTTGCGCTTCGCCGGATTCGATACGTGCCTTGGCTTCCAGCTTTTCTTTTTTCTTCAGGCTGCCAGTCAGCCATGCGACGTTCACACCTAATGGCTCCATCCATCCGGCGATTTTGCGGAAGTGCTGATCGGCGAGGATTTCCGTTGGTGCCATCAATACAGCTTGAAAGCCGCTGTCGATAGCCTGCGCTGCAGCCAATGCTGCGACCACGGTCTTGCCGCTGCCTACATCGCCTTGCAGCAAGCGCTGCATAGGGAAAGATTGCTTGAGGTCGGCGCGGATTTCTTCCAGCACGCGTTGTTGCGCACCGGTTAATGAAAACGGTAGTTGTTTGAGGAAGGCTTTCGACAAGGTGCCGACTTTGGGTAGCACGGCTGCACCTTTGGCACGTCGTGCCATTTGCGCGCGTTTCATCGATAGCTGCTGCGCCAGCAATTCGTCGAACTTCATGCGCACCCAGGCGGCATGCGAACGATCGGCCAAGGCGCTTTCATCGATATTAGGCGGCGGGTTGTGCAACAGTCGTACCGCCGGTTCGAATGACATCAAGTCTAGCGAGCTACGTAATGTGTCAGAAAGCGTATCGCGCCATTCGATGCGCGTCATTGCGTCGATGACGGTTTTGCGCAGCACGGTTTGTGACAAACCTTCGCCGGACGGATAAACCGGCGTCAGCGCGGCAGGCAAGGGCGCGCCTTCGATTACCATCTTGTAATTGGGGTGCACCATTTCCGCACCGAAGAAGCCGTGTCGTACTTCGCCGCGCGCGCGTACGCGATTGCCTTCGGCCATCTGCTTGACCTGGCTGCCGTAAAAATTCAGAAAGCGCATCACCAACTGACCAGTATCGTCAGAGATCGTCACCACCAGCTGGCGGCGCGGGCGGAAAGCGACTTCGCAGGAAGTCACCACGCCTTCGACCTGTATTGCACGACCGAAAATAAAACCAGCTGCGCTAATGTTCTTGATCTCGGTTTCGTCCTCGTAACGCATAGGCAGATGCAGGACTTTGTCCATGTCTGAGCGCAGGCCGAGCTTGATCAGTTTGTCGTCGATTTTTTCCGCGCGCGTGGGTGCTGCCGCCGTGGTTGATTTGGTGGCTTTTTTGGCAACAGATGCGGGCTTTTTCTTCAATACAGGCATATCAGGCCGAAAATGGGCGGCAGGGCGTAAAATAGCGGGTTTTGTGATGATTGCGGCGATGACTTCATGTCTTGCGTACTGCATCACATGAAAGTGCCGATCCGGCAAGCTTTGCAACCATAGCAGTTCTGCAGCGCGATTGCATGCAAACAGATTAAATTTGTATGCGTCACACCTCGGACCGTAAAACCGATGTCTTCAACTATTAGCCACATGTATTCTCTTTCCGATTTCGATTTCGATTTGCCGCAAGACTTGATTGCGCAAACTCCCTTGGCTGAACGCAGCGCATCGCGTCTGCTACACGTCGCTCCCGACAAAATGATAGATCGCAACTTTGCCGATATCGTCGACTTGCTGTCGCCCGGCGATTTGCTGGTGTTCAATGACACGCGTGTGCTGAAGGCTCGCTTCTTCGGCGTGAAAGAAACCGGCGGCAAAGTGGAAGTGCTGATCGAGCGCGTAGTGGATGCACGCAATGTCCATGCGCAGATACGTGCTTCCAAGTCACCAGTGGCCGGCATGCAGATACGTCTGGCGGATGCCTTTGATGTGACCGTCGGTGAGCGCGTGGGCGAATTCTACGAATTGCAATTCCCTGACGATGTATTCGAGTTGATAGAAGCGCATGGCCGTTTGCCTTTGCCGCCGTATATCGAACACGCCGCTGATGCTTACGACGAAACGCGTTATCAAACCGTGTACGCGAAAACACCGGGTGCAGTGGCCGCGCCGACTGCGGGTTTGCATTTTGACCAAGCCTTGCTGGATGCTTTGACTGCCAAAGGTGTGAAGCTCGCCTATGTCACGCTGCATGTAGGCGCGGGTACTTTCCAGCCGGTGCGCAATGAGAATCTGGCCGAGCACAATATGCACAGCGAGTGGTACACCATCTCGCAGCAAACCGTAGATGTGGTGCAGGCGACGCAAGCAGCTGGCGGCAATATTGTCGCGGTTGGCACCACCAGCATGCGCGCGCTGGAATCGGCGTCGCAAAGCGGCGTCTTGCAAGCCGGTAGCGCCGATACTCGACTGTTCATCACACCGGGCTACACCTTCAAGACGGTGACGCGCCTGATTACCAATTTCCATTTGCCGAAATCGACGCTGCTGATGCTGGTGTCGGCATTTGCCGGCTATGACACCATTCGTGCTGCATACCAACACGCTATTTCCCAACGTTATCGTTTCTTCAGTTACGGCGACGCGATGTTTTTGACCAGAATGCCATCATGCTAAATTTCAAATTACTTAAAACTGACGGCAACGCACGTCGCGGCCAATTAACGCTGAATCACGGCGTGATCGAAACGCCTATCTTCATGCCGGTCGGTACTTACGGTTCGGTCAAGGCGATGTCGCCGCTGGAATTGAAAGAAATCGATTCTCAGATCATCCTCGGCAATACCTTCCATCTTTGGTTGCGTCCAGGCAATGACATCATCGCCAAGTTCGGCGGCCTGCATGACTTCATGGGCTGGGATAAACCTATCCTGACTGACTCGGGCGGTTTTCAGGTGTTTTCGCTGGGCGAGATGCGCAAGATTACGGAAGAAGGCGTGCATTTCAATTCGCCTATCAACGGCGATAAATTATTTCTCTCGCCGGAAGTGTCGATGCAGATCCAGCGCATCCTGAACTCCGACATCGTGATGCAGTTCGACGAATGCACACCGTATGAAATCGATGGGCGTCCAGCCACCACCGAAGAAGCAGCCAAATCGATGCGCATGTCCTTGCGCTGGGCCAAGCGTTCACTGGACGAATTCAATCGTGAGGAAAACCCGAATGCGCTGTTCGGCATAGTGCAGGGCGGCATGTTTGAAAACCTGCGCGATGAGTCGCTGGCTGGTCTGGAAGAGTTGAATTTCCACGGCGTGGCAATTGGCGGTCTGTCGGTCGGTGAGCCCAAGGAAGACATGATGCGTGTGCTGGAGCATATCGGCCCGCGTCTGCCTGCCAACAAGCCGCATTACCTGATGGGCGTCGGCACGCCGGAGGATTTAGTGCAGGGCGTGGCTAACGGCATTGATATGTTCGATTGCGTGATGCCGACGCGTAATGCACGCAATGGCTGGTTGTTCACCCGTTTTGGCGATATCAAGATCAAGAATGCGCGTTACAAGGATGACAAGAAGCCGCTGGATGAAACCTGTGGCTGTTACTCCTGCCGCAATTTTTCGCGCGCTTACTTGCATCATTTGCATCGTACCGGCGAAATTCTTGGTGCAAGACTGAATACTATCCATAACTTGCACTACTATCTGGACCTGATGCGCGAGATGCGGGAGGCGATTAGCGAAGGGCGATTCCAGCTCTTTGTGAAGCAATTCCATGAAGATCGCGCACGCGGAGCCTGAACTTTCTTCCACGAAAGACCGTCTAGACGGGAAAAGCAATTTTCCAGTGCTAAAATAACCGACCATTTATTACTACAACCTGGAGCATTCACGTGTTTATTACCAACGCTTACGCTGCAACAGCCGCTGGCGGCATCATGGGCAACCTGACCCAATTCGTGCCTATCATCTTGATGTTCATCGTGCTGTACTTCCTGATGATCCGTCCACAGATGAAACGTCAAAAAGAACACAAGGCGATGATCGAAGCAGTAACACGTGGCGATGAAGTCATCACAGTCGGTGGTGTACTGGGCAAGATCACTAAAGTTTCCGACGTCTACTTGTCGCTGGAAGTGCAAGACGGTACCGAGCTGGTCATTCAAAAGAGTGCAGTGACGACCTTGTTGCCAAAAGGTACGATCAAATCGCTGTAATGGGTTAAATGCCCCACCTCCGCTGGCCGGACGTGGGGTTGATTTTTGTCTGACGTTCCACCCCGAACCCTGAATCAATATGAATCGCTATCCCCTCTGGAAGTACATTACGATCGCCGTCGCACTGTTGTTGGGTGTGTTGTATACCTTGCCGAACTTCTTCGGTGAGTCGCCAGCGGTGCAAATCAGCAGTGCCAAGGCCACCGTCAAAGTAGACAGTTCCCTGATGACTCAGGTTGAGCAGTTACTGAAAAAAGACGGTCTCCCTTACGATGGGATAGTCTACGAAACAATAGGCTCGCAAGGTACCGTACGCGTACGCTTCGCCAATACCGATGTTCAGTTCAAAGCCAAGGGTGTCCTTGAAAAAGAACTGAATGCCGATCCTGAAGACCCAACTTATCTGGTGGCATTCAATCTGTTGCCGAATACACCGTCCTGGCTGCAAAGCCTGAACGCAGCGCCTATGTATCTCGGTCTCGATTTGCGCGGTGGTGTGCATTTCTTGATGCAGGTTGATACCAAAGCTGTCATGAACAAGCGCGTACTCGGCCTGCAAGCCAGCGCACGCAGCATCTTGCGCGACAAGAATATTCGCCATGCCGGTATTTCGCGCAGTGGTGACAATATTGAAATCCTGTTCCGCGATGCAGATACACGCAGCAAGGCTCGTACCTTGTTGAATAGTGAGTTGCGTGAACTGGTGCTGACTGACGCTGGCAGTGGTGAAGACCTCAAATTGGTCGGCACCTTGAACCCGGCTGCATTGAAACAAACGGTAGAAGACGCCGTACAGCAAAACATCACCACACTGTCGAAGCGTGTCAATGAACTGGGCGTGACCGAGCCTCTGATCCAGCGCCAAGGTGCGGACCGCATCGTGGTGCAGATGCCAGGCGTGCAAGACGTTTCGCGTGCGAAAGACATTATCGGTAAAACAGCGACTCTGGAAGTACGTCTGGTCGATGAAACAGTGACGCGCGGTACTGAAGAGACAGCAGCGATTCCATTCGGCTCTGAACTGTTCAAGGTCGGCAAGAATGCACCTGTGGTCTTGTACAAAGATCCGATCATTACTGGTGAATACATCTCCAGCGCATCCGCCAGCTTCGATCAAAATCATCAGCCTTCAGTCAGTATCGATCTGAACGGTGACGGTGGTCGTCGCATGCGTGAAGCAACACGTATGCGCGTAGGCAAGTCGATGGCGATTGTTTTGTTCGAAAAGAACAAGGGCGAAGTTCTGACCGTTGCGACGATTCGTGATGAATTGGGTGCGCGCTTCCAGATCACTGGCATGGGTTCGGCTGAAGCAGCTAGTGACTTGGCCTTGCTGTTGCGTGCAGGTTCGTTGGCAGCGCCGATGGAAATCATCGAAGAACGCACTATCGGACCGCAACTCGGTGCAGAGAACATCAAAAAAGGTTTTGACGCAACGCTGTACGGCTTCATCGCCATTGCGATCTTTATGATTGTTTACTACCGCGCATTCGGCTTCTTCAGCGTGTTTGCGCTGGCGGTCAACGTGATGTTACTGATTGCCTTGTTGTCGATGCTGCAGGCGACGCTGACCTTGCCGGGTATTGCCGCGATTGCATTGACGCTGGGTATGGCGATTGACGCCAACGTGCTGATCAATGAGCGGATACGCGAAGAGTTGCGAGCGGGTCATGCACCACAGACTGCGATTGCGATGGGCTTTGAACGTGCATGGGCAACCATTCTCGATTCCAACGTCACAACCTTGATCGCCGGTTTGGCGCTGCTGATTTTCGGCTCTGGCGCGGTGCGCGGTTTTGCCGTTGTGCATTGCCTGGGTATTCTGACCTCGATTTTCTCTTCCGTGTTTGTCTCGCGCGGTTTGGTGAATACATGGTACGGCCGCAAGAAAAAACTGACATCGGTATCGATCGGTCAAGTCTGGAAACCGACTGCCTGATTGAATGTTCCGCGGTGCGCATAGCTTGCGCACCATGTCGTACCTGATTGAATTGTATTTAGATAGACCGCTGGATGACGCGTTATCGCGACAACATCAAGCGGTCGCAATGAGAGGAAAGTGATGGAGTTTTTCCGCATCAAAAAAGATATCCCGTTCATGCGCCATGCGTTGATTTTCAACGTCATTTCCGCACTGACTTTTGTCGCTGCCGTGTTTTTCCTGCTGCATCGTGGTTTGCATCTGTCGATTGAATTTACCGGCGGTACGGTGATGGAAGTTGCCTATTCCAAACCAGCTGACATCGAAGGTGTACGCGGCAAGCTGACTGAACTCGGCTATGCCGATATGCAGGTGCAAAGCTTCGGCACAGCACAAGACGTATTGATACGCTTGCCGGCGCAGCAAAATGCCGATTCGGCGCAAATCAGCGAACGCGTCATCGGCGCATTGAAGGCGCAGGACAATACAGTTGAATTGAAGCGTGTGGAGTTCGTCGGGCCGCAAGTGGGTGAAGAACTGACGCATGATGGTTTGATGGCGCTAGGCATGCTGGTGATCGGCATCATGATCTATCTGGCGATACGCTTCGAATGGAAATATGCGGTCTCGGCCATCCTGGCTAACTTGCATGACGTGGTGATTATTCTCGGCTTCTTCGCCTTCTTCCAATGGGAATTCTCATTGACGGTTCTGGCGGCGGTGCTAGCGGTACTCGGTTACTCGGTCAATGAATCGGTGGTTGTATTTGATCGTGTACGCGAAACCTTCCGTGATCGCCGCTTCGGCAAGCTGGCAACAGCTGACGTGCTGAATCATGCGATTACCAGCACTATTTCCCGTACGATGATTACGCACGGTTCGACACAGTTGATGGTCTTGTCCATGCTGTTCTTCGGTGGCCCGACCTTGCATTACTTTGCGCTCGCACTGACGATTGGTATCTGCTTCGGTATTTACTCTTCCGTGTTCGTGGCAGCTGCATTGGCGATGTGGCTGGGCGTCAAGCGTGAAGACTTGATCAAACCGATCAAGGAAAAAGATGAACACGACGGCGCGGTAGTGTAAATAACGCGCAAATAAAAAAGCCGGCAGATGCCGGCTTTTTTGTTGCCTATACCAAGCTTCAAAAAATCAGTATTTTGCTTTTGGTTCGTGTCCAGTCAGGTTCGCATGTAGCTTGGCCAACTCTTTTTCCAATGCTTCAAAATCCTGCTCGTCATAGTTCGAAAATGGCAGCTTGGCGAAGGCAACTTGCGGCGCGAATACGCGCTCGAATTCGGCTTCTCCTTTGGGTGTAAGTCGCACCAAGGTGCTGCGCCTGTCTTCCAGTTGTGTCACGCGTGCAACCAAGCCTTTTTCTTCCAGTCTATCTACTACGCCGGTCAATGTACCTTTGGTAATCAGTGTTCTTTCACCCAGCTCCTTGAAGCTCATGCCGCAGGTATTGCCTAGCGTGGCAATGATATCGAACTGTGGTGGCGTAAGCCCGGTGCGGCAGCGGATGTTTGCGCCAGCCTGACGCTCGAATGCGTGGAAGCACTCGGCCAGTAATCGGATGCTGCGGAGATATCGTTCAGCCATAAAAATACTCAGTGTTTAAATCAAAAAGCCGACGTGCAATGACGTCGGCTTTTTTGTGTTTTACGTCATTTGCTTAGTCAGCTTTTACTGCTTCTACCTGGATCGCCAGTTTGACGATTGGTGAGAAGCCGTAGTTCAAAGCATAGTTCAGACCGAAGTCGCCGCGGTTGAATTCAGCGGATGCATCGGCGCCGCAGACTTCACGTTTCAACATCGGATGTTGGATACATTTGAATTTGTTGAGCGTGAGTGTCACTGGTTTAGTGACGCCAAGCAAGGTCAAGTCGCCTTCAACTGCCACTGGTTTGTCGCCATCGAACTTGATGGATTTGCTTTTGTAGACAGCAGTAGGAAATTTCTCAACGTTGAACATATCCTTGCTTTTTGCATGCTCATTCATTTTGGCATGGCCGAAATCAATGGAGCTGGCATCGATGACGATATCCAGCGAGCCGGTTTTTGCTGCACGATCGAGTGTGACGCTACCGCTGGTTTTGTCGAACTTGCCGCGCCATACCGAGATGCCCATGTGGTCGGCTTCAAAGCTTGGGTAAGTGTGGCTAGGATCGATCGTGTATGTCTGTGCGAAAGCGGAAGTCGCGCCGGCAGTAAGCAGGCAAATCAGTGCAAGTTTGGATTTCATTCAATGGCTCCTGTGTTGTGTAAGTGAATTACTTTTTGTTGCGTTTGTCCTGCGATACATACGGTGAATCGTGCTGCTATTGCGTCGTGACGACGCGGAATTTAATCGTGACTTCATCGGCCACCATGCTGGTGTCTTTCCATTCGCCTTCGCCTATGCTGTAGGTCAGACGTTTGATCGGTAATACACCTTCAAATACTTGATTGGTGCCTTCTTTTTTCACAGTCAAAGGGAAGCTGACGTCAGTGGTTTTGCCTTTGATGGTGAGCTTGCCGCTGACATCAAGTTTGCCAGCTGCACCGGGTTTGATCTGGCTGGAGACAAAGCTCGCTTTAGGGAATTGTGCAGCGTTAAACCATTCTTTTTTCAAGACTTCCTTGTTGTACTCCGGATCGCCCAGATCGAAGCTGCTGACGTCGATGTCGACATTGGCTTTGGAGGTTTCCGGCTTGGCACTGTCGTAGGAAATTTGTGCGTTGAATTTTTTAAACTTCGCATCGACCGGCACGTTCAATTGTTTGAAGGTAATGGTGACATTGCTTTTTGCCGCATCGGTTTTCAATGCTGTGGCGGCCAGAACCGGCAAGGCTACGCAGACACTGGCGATGGCAAGCCAGCGTGTGGTTTTGCTGGAGAGTGAGCTAACGAACATGGTGATCCTTTCGATAAAAATGAATTCACGGAAGCATGCGTTGCAGCGTGCGATCGCGGTCTATGAATTGATGCTTCAGTACGGCCAGTATGTGCAGCCAAAAGACGATGAGTAATGTGACATTGCATGCGTAATGTACTTGCTTGAGCACAGCTCTTAATTCCTGATCAGGTCCGATCAAGACGGGCAGTGGCACGATGCCGAGATAGACCACGGGTACGCCAGCGGCCAGGCTGTAAAAATAACCGGAAAGCGGTACCGCAAAAATCAGCAGATACATCAAGCCATGCGATACACGCGCGGCTTTCTTCTGCCAATCGGCCATATTGCCGGGATGCGGCGGCGCCGGATGTGTGATGCCCCATAACAGGCGTAGACAGGCGAGACCGAGTACGGTGACGCCTAGCCATTTATGCCAGGAAAAATATTTGAGCTTGGTGGGAGTCAGGCCGGGAATGTCGACCATGGTCAGGCCCAGCAGGAAGGTGGCAATGATGAGTGCCGCCATGAGCCAGTGCAGCGCGATGGCTGTCAGCGTGTATCGACGCATAAGTAGTTTTTGCTTATTTAGTTCAAGTTAGGACTAATATAGCAAAATAAAATCAAGTCTGCAGGCGGCCCATTTTCATGGGGCCTGCAGCTTGATCAGCTTTTAGATTTCTTGCGCGAGCTTGGTGGCGTAGCCGATGTAATTGGCTGGTGTCATGGCCATCAAATGATCTTTGGCTTCTTGCGGG
Organism: Herminiimonas arsenitoxidans; assembly: GCF_900130075.1. NCBI lineage: Bacteria > Pseudomonadati > Pseudomonadota > Betaproteobacteria > Burkholderiales > Oxalobacteraceae > Herminiimonas > Herminiimonas arsenitoxidans. The sequence goes on along the minus strand of NZ_LT671418.1, from coordinate 2,041,209 downwards.
ATTGCCAATGTCGCGATGAATACTTGCAGGGCTTCTTTCGAAATGCCTTTGCCACGGGTCAAATCCTTCAATTGCTCGTACGGATTTTCGATACCGTAGCGGCGCATCACGGTTTGTACCGGCTCGGCCAATACTTCCCATGTTTCGTCCAGATCTTGTGCGATGCGCACAGGATTGACTTCCAGCTTGTTCAAGCCGCGCAGGCAGCTGTCGTAAGCGAGCAGGGCGTAACCGAAGCCGACACCGATGTTGCGCAACACGGTGGAATCGGTCAGATCACGCTGCCAGCGTGAAACAGGCAACTTCTCTGCCATGTGTTTCAACACAGCGTTAGCCATGCCCAGATTGCCTTCGGAGTTTTCGAAGTCGATCGGGTTGACCTTGTGCGGCATGGTCGAAGAACCGATTTCGCCGGCCTTGGTGGATTGCTTGAAATAGCCGAGCGAGATGTAGCCCCAGATATCGCGGTTCAAATCCAGCAGGATGGTGTTGCTACGTGCAATCGCATCGAACAGTTCCGCCATGTAATCATGCGGTTCGATTTGAATCGTGTATGGATTGAAAGTCAGGCCCAGACGGTTTTCGATCACGCCTTTTGAGAATGCTTGCCAATCAGTATTCGGGTATGCGGACAAATGTGCATTGAAGTTGCCGACTGCGCCATTCATCTTGCCGAGAATTTCTACCGCTGCGATACGATCAACTGCGCGTTTCAGGCGTGCAACGACGTTGGCCATTTCCTTGCCGAGCGTGGTCGGGCTGGCTGGTTGGCCGTGCGTACGCGACATCATCGGCACTGCTGCATTATCGTGCGCCAGTTGCGTCAGCTTGCTGATCAAGCCTTGCAGCGATGGCAGCAACACGGTGTCACGCGCAGCTTTGAGCATCATGCCGTGTGATGTGTTGTTGATGTCTTCGGAAGTGCAGGCGAAGTGAATGAATTCGGTCGCGGCGACCAATTCAGGCACATCTTTGACTTGTTCCTTCAACCAGTACTCAACCGCTTTGACGTCATGATTGGTAACGGCTTCGATGTCCTTGATACGTTGTGCATCGGCTTCTGTGAAATCGGTCGTCAGTTTGTTCAGCAGTGCGTTGGCGCTGGCAGAAAATGGTTTGATTTCTGCAAAGCCGGCTTCTGACAATGCTTGCAGCCACGCAATTTCCACTTTCACACGATGATGCATGAAGCCGGATTCGGACAGAATCGGACGCAATTTATCGGTTTTAGTGGCGTAACGGCCGTCTAATGGAGAAAGGGCGGAGAGCATGGAAAGAGGCATGATGAAGGGCGACAAGCGCAATGACGTGGATGGAAAAGCTGCCGAAAATACAAAAACGGCGCAAATTGAGGAAGACGACATTCTACCACTTGGCGCGGCTGGAAGCCTGCATATGGGTAGTTGTAAGCACTGAGCAGGGCGGTTTTTCAGTTTTGGCCGATGTTATAATCGCCTTCCGATTTTTGAAGTAAAGCATCTATGAAACTGATTGGTTCCCTTACCAGCCCTTACGTACGTAAAGTACGTGTTGTCATGTTGGAAAAAAAGATCGATTACGATTTCGTTCTTGAAAACGTGTGGGGTGCTGATACCGCGATTCAAGAATCCAATCCGCTGGGCAAAGTGCCATGTCTGGTGATGGAAGATGGCGGCGCGATGTTCGATTCGCGCGTGATAGTCGAATATCTGGATACTTTGACGCCAGTTGGTAAATTGATCCCGCCTAATGGCCGTGAGCGCGCCGAAGTCAAATGCTGGGAAGCGCTCGCTGACGGTGTGGCAGATGCTGCCATGTTGTTGCGTCTGGAGCACACCTTGCGTACGCCTGAGCAACGCAGCCAGGCCTGGATAGATCGTCAAACCAGGAAGGTCAATGATGGCTTGAAGGCGATGTCAGTCGGTTTGAAAGACACGGCTTTTTGCGCTGGCAATCAGTACACGCTGGCAGACGTTGCAGTAGGTTGCGTGCTGGAATGGCTGTCGTTCCGCTTCCCTGAAATTTCGTGGCGTAGCGAATATCCGAATCTGGAAAAGCTGCTGGAAAAATTATCTGAACGCCCATCGTTCAAGGAAACACCGCCGAAATAAATGGTGATTCGGAAATAAAAAAGGGACGCAGCTAGCGTCCCTTTTTCATGCTCGATTGCGTTGAGCATTGCAGCGTTACTACCGGTATTTATTCGCCTGCCATTTGTGTTTGCAGGTAATTCTGGATACCAACTTTTTCGATCAAATCGAGTTGCGTTTCCAGCCAGTCGATGTGCTCTTCAGTGTCGTCCAGAATGTACTGGAACAGTTCGCGCGAAACATAATCGCTGCTGGCTTCACACGCTGCGATGCCTTCTTTCACTGTCTTTTGCGCCAGCTTTTCCAGCTTCAAATCGCAGTTCAGCATTTCTGGTGTGTTCTCACCGATCATGATTTTATGCAACGCTTGCAGATTCGGTAGGCCATCCAGCATCAAGATGCGATCGATCAGTTTGTCGGCATGTTTCATTTCGCCGATGGATTCTTCGTACTCTTTCTTCGCGATTTTTTCAAAACCCCAGTGCTTGTACATGCGTGCATGCAGGAAGTATTGATTGATTGCGGTGAGTTCGTTGGTGAGCTGCGCGTTGAGCAGCTTGATGATATTGCTGTCACCTTTCATGGGAGCCTCGAAAGTGATGTTGAAAATGGGCTGCTGGGCATCTGACGATCTGTTGTCAAAGTGCTCGGTCAGCAAAGAACGCACATGATAGCCCAGGAAGTACAAAATATGATCATTTTGCCTTCATTTTGCTAACTGGAATCATTCGTGTTTCGATTGCGAAAGTGAAGCTGGGCGTGGGTTTGCGGGAAGTGGTGCTATGCGAGGGTGAGTGCGATCAGGCAAATAAAAACGCGCTGTAGCGAGTGGCTAAGCGCGTTTTTTTAAGGTCTGTCTGAGCAGTTTTTTAGTCTGCTTGCAGGTGAGTAATTACTTCGGTGCTTCGGTCACAAAGCCCATTTTTGTCAAACCACCGGACTGTGCTGCAGCCATGACTTGTGCCACTTTTTCATACGGTGTGAGACGATCTGCGCGCAGATGCAATTCTGGTTGTGGTGTCACTTTCGATGCATCAGCAATGCGCGACAGCATTTCTGTTTGATCCAGTTCCACATTGTTCCAGTAAACCTGTCCTGCGGCATCGATCGATACATTAATCGTTTCCGGCTTGACGTCGTTAGGCTGGTTGGCAGCGTGTGGCAGATCGAGCTTCACTGCATGATTCATCACAGGGATGGTCATGATGAAGATGATCAGCAACACCAGCATTACGTCGACTAGTGGCGTGGTGTTGATCTCCGGATTAAAGTCGTCGTCGTCCGACAAGGAACCCATGGCCATCATTTACCTCCGACGACAGCAACCAGTTTGGAGCCGCTAGCATTGCTGCCGGCATCTTTGGCACGCGCACCGGTCACGAACAATGCGTGCAAATCGAAGCCGAATTTATTCATTTTTGCGATGACTGATTTGTTGCCGCGTACCAGTGCGTTGTAACCGAAGGTTGCAGGAATTGCGACTGCCAGACCGAGCGCGGTCATGATCAGTGCTTCACCGACTGGGCCGGCAACTTTATCGATACTTGCTTGGCCAGACGTACCAATCGCAACCAGTGCGTGATAGATGCCCCAGACGGTACCGAACAGACCGACGAACGGTGCGGTCGAGCCGACTGACGCTAAAACGGCCATGCCGGTTTGCAGACGTGATTGTGTTTCGTCGATGGCTTGACGCAGTGACAGCGTGATCCAGTCGCTGACCGACAGTTCGTCGTGCAGGTGACCTTTGTGCGCTTCGTGATGTTCCATGGCGGTGACACCAGCTTCTGCAATCGCGGCAAACGGATTGCCAGTGCCGAGAGTTGCCATGCCTGATTTCAAATCGGTTGCATCCCAGAACTCATGTCCTGCTGCGCTTGCGGAGTTGCGATATTGGAAAAGTTGCAGTGCCTTGGTAACAATGACGTACCACGACGCAATCGACATTGCGACCAGTAACACTGCCACGCCTTTGGTGACAAAGTCACCTTGCGCCCACAAACTCTCTAAACCGTACGGACTGACTTCCATGATGATTCCTTCTTTTATCTATTTAGCGTGAAATTAATTGGTACGATTGCGTAGGCAGGAGCTGGTCTCCCGTCTTCCAAATAAGGCTTGAATAATGCGCGCATCACGGCATCCCGTGCTGCATCGTCCATGCGCAATGAGCCTGAAGACTTCTGTACTTCTACTTTTTCGGCGCGACCTTTTTCATTGATCAGTACGCGCAAAGTGACGGTGCCTTCATTACCCATGCGTGCATCGAGCGGCGGATAAACCGGGCGCGGCGCATTGATGTAAGAAACGCCCGAAATCAATTTTGGTGTGGCAGGAACCGATGGCGCGGACGGAGCGGCAGGCGCCGGAGGTGATGGCGGTTCATTCGATTGCGGTGTAGGCGCTGCGGTTTCAGTAATAGCTTGTGGTGATGGCGCTTCGGTCACAACTGGGCGTGGCGTTGGACGCGTCTCTTGTTTCTTCACGACCGGAACAGTTTTTGGTTCAGCTGGTTGCGGCTTGGGCTGCGGTGCTGGTTGTTCGGTGATGAAGTTGGCGAAAATTTCACGCGGCAATACTTTAGCGACCTGGTGTACCAGGCCGCTACGCAATGCATAAAACAAAGCGATATGGATCGCAATGATTGCGATGAGAGGCCCGAATCGTCTGAGTTGCTGTGATAAGAGAGGCGGTAAAAGCGGTGCTGACGACTGGGTGGTTGTTGCGTTCATAAAGAAATTGCTTATGCGGCCAATGCGTTAGGGTGAAACATTATAGATTGAGATGGGCGAGCGTCTGCAAGGCATTCGCGCAGAACACGTTTGGCACAGGAGTGGCACTTGCCGCAGCAAGTGCCAACTTCCAATTCATTACGCAATTGCGTCATCGACGTTGTACCGTTATCAACTGCTTGACGGATTTTTCGTTCGGAAACATTGCTGCAAACACAAACAATCATCGATGCCTCTTGCCACTTTCTTTGTAGTTAACAATCACAAAAAATGCCAGTATGTCTAAGGTTCAAAATGCCGCTGGTCTGGTTGAACTTCGCGGCTTTACATCAATTAACGCGTGCTCCAGTAACGAGGCGCGTAAACAACTTAAATTTCTCCGGTTGCGGCATTGCCCGTTCAACCACCATCGCCCATTGTTCCGATAACTGCTGGCATGTCGCGCGTAACACTGGTGCCAGATCGGGCAGATCGGCCAGTGCTTTCAAGTGTCGCTCAATGACTGAGGCCAGCTTGATGCACGAACTGCTTTCCTGATTATTCGCGGTGTAATGCGACATCAAGTGCAACACGGCTGAAACTAATAACTCTGGTTGAGCCGGCGCTGCGTTCGGTTCTTGTAATACTTGCTCCGTTTTTTCGATTGCCATCAAACTCTCCTTTTGGGTTGGTTTGGCTGGCTAGTGCAGTCTGGCACGGGCTGGCTCAGTTGCGAATCGATGATGCTAGTTATGCTGTCAAAATCAATTTATTCAACTGCGTTAAACGAAGGCGGTAAATCCGTCCTTCATGTGCAATTTCAACTTCGCGCATTTGTCGAAACAAATCACGACTATTGATGCGTGTTATTGGCTGTTCCATTGCAGCGTTATTACGTGGAGCAGGAGGAGCATTTTCCTGTGCGTCACGTGGTGCCGAGATCGCCATGATCAACCTTTTCATGTAAATGAGAACAATTCGTGTTTAGATTATTGGGCATTTGGCCGCAGATTGCAAGTTTTTTCGCTAAGGTTGGCGCGGCCAGATGCTAAATAAATCGAATCTGTGGTGATCACGGCAATGAAAGTTGCTAAGCGGCTATTCGTGAGAGGGAAAACAAACGAATTCTTAACAAAAGAAGGGCTGCGACGACTGTATGGTCGCCGCAGATAAAGCGGATTTTTGAGGTGTAAATGCTGCTGATGTCAGTGTATCGGGTGAAATGACTCTGCCTGCGAAATGGGCCAGTATTTACCAAATACTTCAGGTAAGTCGCTGCCTGGGTTGGCCTCAGTCAGTAATTGGCCAACCTCAAGATAGGGTAACAGTGCGGATGCGAGTTTGACTTGATTGGCCGATACGCGTCGCACCAGATGATGCGGCTTCAGTTCAGATGGATGTTGTAAACCGGCTGCGGCAATTAATTCAGCGAGTGCTTTCAGTGTGTTCCGGTGGAAGTTGGCGACGCGTTCGGCTTTATCGGGAACGACGAGTGCGCGTTGACGTAAGGCGTCTTGCGTTGCAATGCCGGTCGGGCAGCGATCGGTGTGGCAGCTTTGTGATTGTATGCAGCCGAGTGCAAACATGAAGCCGCGTGCCGAATTACACCAGTCCGCACCAAGCGCGAGCGTACGTACGATATCGAATGCGGTCACGATCTTGCCGGATGCGCCTATCTTCACTTTGTCGCGCAGCTTGGCACCGACCAATGTGTTGTGCGCCAGTAGCAGTGCTTCTTGCAAAGGTACGCCGACATGATCCGTGAATTCAACTGGCGCTGCGCCGGTGCCGCCTTCGCCGCCATCAATCACGATAAAGTCGGGCGTAATGCCGGTTTGCAGCATGGCTTTGACGATGCCGAAAAATTCCCATGGATGACCGACTGCTAATTTAAAGCCGGTGGGTTTGCCACCAGACAGATTGCGCAACTGCTCAATAAAGTGCAGCAAGCCTATGGGTGTATCGAATGCGGAATGCGACGACGGTGAAATGCAATCAACACCTTGCGGCACGCCGCGTGCGGTTGCAATTTCAATCGATACTTTGGCGCCAGGTAGAACGCCACCGTGACCAGGCTTGGCGCCTTGCGACAGTTTGACCTCTATCATTTTGACTTGCGGTAGGTTGGCGTTGATCGCAAATTTTTCTGGTGAAAAACTGCCGTCATTGTTACGACAGCCGAAATAACCGGAACCTATCTCCCATACCAAATCGCCGCCGGCTTCACTCGCATCGTCCGGGCGGTGATAGCGACTAATGCTGCCTTCGCCAGTGTCGTGCATGAAGCCGCCTTTTTGTGCGCCTTGATTCAAGGCGCGTATCGCATTAGCGGACAGTGCGCCAAAACTCATTGCAGAAATATTGAATATGCTGGCTGAATACGGTTGCGCGCGGTCGGCGCCAACCGTAATGCGAAAGTCGTGCGAACCCACTTTCGCTGGCACGATGGAGTGATTGATCCATTCATAGTCGCTTTGATAGACATCCATCTGTGTACCGAATGGACGTTTATCGATCGCTTGCTTGGCGCGTTGATACACCAGGGAGCGTTGATTGCGTGAGAACGGATTTGCTTCGGCGTCATCTTCGAGAAAATACTGACGGATCTCCGGGCGTACCGATTCAAACATGTAGCGGAAATGCGCAAGGATGGGATAGTTGCGTAGTACTGAACGTTTGGTTTGCAGTACATCGGAAATGCCGACTGCAGTCAGTGCGCCAGATAATACGACCAACCACCAGCTGCCATTGAACAGCAGCGCGAGCATCAGGGAAAGTGCGAAGATAAATCCGACAATAATAAATGCCAGATAACGGGTAGGGAACACGCGCATTGTTTCTCCAGACAAGATCCCTGCCGAGAGGCAGGGGAATCGCGGGACAGTGTACAACGTGGAGTGGAAATTTTCTGATAACTAGCCGATGAGATATGCGCTCGGCTAAATAAGTTCGTATTGCCGACGACAGTTAGCTTGGCGTAGTCGATGTATTGATAATCCCGCCGCCAAGACAAACATCGCCTTGATAAAGAACTGCAGATTGTCCTGGCGTCACAGCCCATTGCGGGGTGGCGAAGGCGAGCGAAAAACTGTCTGAGTTCGCGTGCTGAGAACAGGCAACGTCAGCTTGTCGATAGCGCGTTTTAGCCGAAACCAGTTCTTCACTAGGCGGACTGCCTGCGACCCAACTCATTTGTCCTGCACTTAATTCAGACGATAGTAGCCACGGATGATCGTGCCCTTGCACGATATATAAAGTATTGGTCGCGACATCTTTGCGCGCGACGTACCAAGGCTCGCTGTTGCCATCGAGGTTCTTGTGCGCTTTCATGCCGCCCAGACCTATGCCTTTGCGTTGACCTAATGTGTAGAAGCTCAAACCTACGTGTTCACCAACGATGACACCGTCCGGTGTTTTCATTGGGCCTGGTTGATAAGATAAGTAGCGATTCAAAAATTCACGGAAAGGACGTTCACCGATGAAGCAGATGCCGGTGGAGTCTTTCTTCGTCGCATTTGGCAATTTCAATTGTTCTGCGATCTTGCGTACTTCCGTTTTGTGGATTTCGCCGAGCGGGAATAATGTTTTCGACAATTGCGCTTGATTCAGTCTGTGCAGGAAGTAGCTTTGATCCTTGCTGGCATCAACTGCTTTTAATAACTGTGTTTGGCCGGCGTTCGGTCCCGATGTGACTTCGCGCACGCGCGCATAGTGGCCGGTGGCGATCATGTCGGCGCCGAGCAGCATAGCGTGATCGAGGAATGCCTTGAATTTGATTTCGGCGTTGCACAGCACATCCGGATTTGGTGTGCGACCAGCTTGGTATTCGCGCAGGAATTCGGCGAAGACGCGGTCTTTATATTCAGATGCGAAATTGACAGCTTCGATGTCGACGCCAACAACGTCAGCTACGCTAGCCGCATCTATCCAGTCTTGCCGTGTCGAGCAGTATTCGGAATCGTCGTCATCTTCCCAGTTCTTCATGAACAGGCCGATCACTTCGTAACCTTGTTCTTTCAACAGCCATGCTGAAACTGACGAGTCGACGCCGCCGGACATGCCGATGACGACACGTTTTTTAGCCATTACTAATTACCTCATAGACGGACGGATCCGTTTGTAGCAGCGACAGTGGTGCGCGTTTCCCGGCTAGGTAGTCGTCCACACGCGCCAATACGGAAGGGCTGCGATGTTTGTCTTGGCACGCGACCAATTCGTCGTAGTTCATCCAGACGGCGCGCAAAATGCCGACATCCAGCGGTTGATCGTGTTTGGCACCGACTTCGCCACAAAAACTGAAACTTAGATATGTGACATCGTGGCCAGTGCGGGCAGAAACGTAACGCGACATATACATGCCAACCAGCGCGGTAGGCGTGAAATCGTGTGCGGTTTCTTCCAAGGTCTCCCGAACCACTGCTTCTTCCAGCGATTCATGCGGGTCCAGGTGACCGGCAGGTTGATTAAAGCGAATTCCTTCACTGGTCTCTTCTTCTACCAGCAGGAAGTACCCATCACGTTCAATGATGGCCGCAACAGTAACAGATGGTTTCCAGATATCAGGCATATGGTCTCTCGGAATAACCCGCTATTCTAGCGTGCGCCAGAGAAGGTTGCTGGCAATGTTTCCTCCACAGGAAATATTGTAATAAAATGAGTCAGGTCAAGATTGCTCATCTTTATCTTTGCCATGGTGGGCATTTGGCTTTATGCTTATCAATTCGCTTCCTTGTAAAACCCCTACGGAAGTTAGCAGGCGTTAGCCCGACCCGGGCAATTACCCTGCTGCTGAGCGGATCCCGCTGCAGGAATGTATGGTTTACTGCCTCACATAAGTGGAAGCGCAGGGCCAGGAACCACATAATTAATTGATTGCCTTCGCCGGGCTTTGGCGTTGAGGTGATGTTTTAAGTAACGAAACGGAATAAAAAATGCAACGTGTCATGCTCAGGTCAAAAATCCACCGTGTAACGGTGACTCAGGCTGACCTTCATTACGAAGGCTCGTGCGGGATTGACGAAGACTTGCTGACGGCAGCCGACATCCTTGTCGGCGAAAAGATTGAGCTGTACAACATTAATAACGGTAAGCGCTTCTCCACCTACGCCATCAAAGGCGCCAAGGGTAGCGGCGAAATCTCGCTCAATGGTGCTGCTGCGCGCTGCGCGCAGCTGGGCGATCTGCTGATTATTTGCACCTACGGCTCTATGACAGACGAAGACGCCAAGACTTATGTGCCGAAGATTGTCTTTGTCGATGAAAAGAATAAGTTCGCCGGATTGAAAAAATAGCGATAGGCAGTCGTAGTAATTAGAAACCCGGTCGCGCCGTTTTAGGGCTGCTTGAGCCGGGTTTTTATCCGTTTGCCAGTCGCGGCGATCAAACAGAATTTAAACAAACTATGAGAGATGTCATGTCTTTAGTTATAGGAGTGCCACGGGAGTCATTCCCCGGGGAAAAACGGGTGGCCACTGTGCCAGAAGTCGTTGAAAAGCTGATCAAACTCGGCTTTTCCGTTAACGTAGAATCTGGCGCCGGTGACGACGCCAACTTCAGCGACGATACTTACCGCGCTGCCGGTGCACAAATCGTGCAAGGCGCTGCCAACTTGTGGTCCGGTTCCGATATCGTCTTCAAGGTGCGCGCTCCAAGTGCCGAGGAAGTCGCTCTGATTCGCGAAGGTAGCACCCTGATCGGCTTCATCTGGCCGGCACAGAATCCTGAATTGATGCAGCAGCTTGCCGCCAAGCGCGTCACCGTTTTGGCTATGGACTCGCTGCCACGCACGCTGTCGCGCGCGCAGAAGATGGATGCTTTGACCTCCACCGCCGGTGTCAGTGGCTATCGCGCCGTCATCGAGGCTGCCAATGCCTTCGGTCGTTTCTTCAACGGCCAGATCACGGCTGCAGGCAAGGTTCCTCCGGCTAAAGTGTTTATCGCAGGCGCTGGCGTGGCCGGTTTGGCTGCGATCGGTACGGCTGCCAGCCTAGGCGCCATCGTGCGCGCCAACGATACCCGTGCCGAAGTGGCCGATCAAGTTGTATCGCTGGGCGGCGAATTCGTGAAGGTCGATTATGACGAAGAAGGTTCGGGCGGCGGCGGCTATGCCAAAGTCATGTCCGAAGGTTTCCAGGCTGCGCAGCGTGAGATGTACGCCCAGCAGGCCAAGGAATGCGACATCATCATCACCACCGCGCTGATCCCTGGCAAACCGGCTCCGAAACTGATCACCGCCGAAATGGTTCAGTCCATGAAACCCGGCAGCGTGATCGTCGATATGGCGGCCGAGCAGGGTGGTAACTGCGAACTGACAGAACCCGGCAAGGTTGTAGTAAAACATGGCGTGACCATTGTTGGTTACACAGACTTGCCGAGCCGTTTGCCTAAGCAGGCCAGTACGCTGTACTCAACTAACCTGCTGCGCCTGACCGAAGAGCTGTGCAAGGACGCTGAAGGTAAAAAGACGACTGACGGCATCATCAACGTCAATATGGAAGACGAAGCCATTCGTGGACTGACCGTCATCAAGGACGGCAATATCACCTGGCCGCCTCCACCGCTGAAACAAGTGGCTGCTCCGGCTGCCAAGCCAGCTGTAGCTCCAACGCCATCACATGGTCATGGTCCTAGCACCAAAGTGTCGTCGCCAACTCGCGTCGCGACCATGTTTGCGTTCGCTATTCTGTTGTTTGGTTTGATTGGCTATGGTGCGCCAACGGCTTTCCTTGGTCATTTGACCGTGTTTGTACTGGGTTGCTTTATTGGTTACATGGTGGTCTGGAATGTTACTCCGGCATTGCATACGCCTCTGATGAGCGTTACCAATTCCATCTCGTCGATCATCGTGATCGGTGCGTTGGTGCAGGTCGCTCCTCCGCTGGCTGATGGTATGGCACGTCCCGAGCTGCTGATCAAGTGTCTCGCTGCTGCTGGCATCGCTTTGACCGCAATCAACATGTTCGGTGGCTTTGCTGTCACCCGTCGCATGCTTGATATGTTCCGTAAGAATTAAGGAGACCACAATGTCTGCAAATTTGGCTACTGTCTCCTACATCGGAGCAACCATTCTTTTTATCCTCAGCCTGGGTGGCTTGTCGCATCCAGAAACTTCGCGTCGCGGTAACCTGTACGGCATGATCGGCATGGGCATTGCTGTGCTCGCTACCATCATTGGGCCACGTGTAACACCTGAAGGTTACGCATGGATCATCGCTGCGCTCGTCGTCGGTGGTTCAATCGGTCTGTACGCCGCCAAGAAGGTCAAAATGACCGAAATGCCGGAGCTGGTCGCATTGATGCACAGCTTCGTCGGTCTGGCCGCAGCCCTGGTTGGTTTTGCCAGCTATATCGATCCGTCTATCCATCTGGAAGGCGCTGAAAAGGCTATTCATCAAGTTGAGATCTATGTCGGTATCTTTATCGGCGCAGTGACCTTCTCTGGTTCCTTGATTGCGTTCGGCAAACTGAACGGCAAAATCGGCGGCAAACCATTGCTGTTGCCAGCGCGTCACTTCATCAACCTGATTGGTTTGGTGCTCGTGATCTGGTTTGGCCGTGAATTCGTTAATGCACCAGACGTAGCCAGTGGCATGACTCCACTGATCATCATGACTGCGATTGCCTTGCTGTTTGGTATTCATATGGTGATGGCTATCGGTGGTGCTGATATGCCGGTCGTCGTATCGATGTTGAACAGCTACTCTGGTTGGGCTGCTTCGGCTACCGGTTTCATGCTCGGCAATGATTTGCTGATCGTGACTGGTGCGTTGGTTGGTTCCTCAGGTGCGATTCTGTCGTACATCATGTGCCAGGCGATGAACCGCAATTTCTTCAGCGTGATCGCCGGTGGTTTTGGCGGTGGTGCACCGAAAGCAGGCGGCGCTGTTAAAGAACAGACTGGTGAAGCGACTCCTGTTTCTGCACAAGAAACCGCAGAATTGCTGCGTGAAGCAAAAAGCGTTGTTATCGTGCCGGGTTACGGCATGGCAGTGGCACAAGCTCAGCACACGGTGAATGACATCACCAAGTTCTTGCGTGCCAAAGGTACCAAGGTTCGTTTCGCGATCCACCCTGTTGCAGGTCGTATGCCTGGCCACATGAACGTGTTGCTGGCTGAAGCCAAAGTGCCTTACGACATCGTGATGGAAATGGACGAGATCAACGAAGACTTCCCGGATACCGACGTAGTCATGGTGATCGGTGCGAATGACATCGTGAACCCGGATGCGCAAGAAGATCCGGACAGCCCGATCGCTGGTATGCCAGTGCTCGAGGTCTGGAAGGCAGAAACTTCGATCGTCATGAAGCGTTCGATGGCTTCCGGTTACGCCGGTGTCGACAATCCGCTGTTCTACAAAGAAAACAACCGTATGTTGTTTGGCGATGCGAAGAAGATGTTGGATGAAGTTTTGACGACTCTCGAGTCCAGAAGCTAATACAAACATGTTTCAATAAAAAAGCCCGCTGATGCGGGCTTTTTTATTGGGAGGCGAGCTATGGTGAAGCAAACGAAAAGTTAGTGCTTACCTGCTCCAATAGCCAGGCTGGCTATACATCATTTTTAAGTGCGAGATGAATAGACGCACTTTGGCCGGGACGTTTCTCTGTTGCGGATACACCGCCATGATGTCGTATTCGGGGATCGCATAATCATCCAGTACGGTTTCCAGTAGGCCGCTCTCTAGCTGGCTCTGGATTTCCCATACGGAGCGCCAGGCGATGCCCAGACCCTCGGTCATCCAGCGGTGCAGCAATTCACCATCATTGCAGTCCAGGCTGCCCTGGGCGCGCACAGAGACGGTTTTTCCACGGTAATTAAAATACCAGCCGCGTTGTTGTCCACCTTGAAGATTAAAGGAGAGGCAATTATGATTAGCAAGATCGTCTAGTGTCTTTGGTTTGCCGTGTTTCTTGAAGTATTCCTTGGTACCACACACGACCCGTTTATTGGCGGCAAGTTTAATTGCCACGAAGTTGGGGTCGATGTTTCCGCCTATGCGTATGCCCATGTCGTAACCTTCCTGCACCAAATCCACAACGCGATCAGTCAGGTTGAATGACATCTTGAGGCCAGGGTGCTGCTCCAGGAATTCCTGTGCATAAGGCGCGACATGCTGGCGGCCGAATGAGGCAGGGGCGGAAACGATCAAATGGCCGGTGACCTTGTTATGGCCCGCCGAGAGTGCACTTTCAGCCTGATCCAGTTCGCCCAGCATTTTGCGGCAGTGTTCCAGATAGACGGAACCTTCTTCCGTGAGGGCGAGTCGACGGGTGGAGCGATGTAGCAGGCGTACGCCCAGGCGTTTCTCCAGAGTATCGATGCGGCGCCCGACCATAACGGGTGTTACCTGTAGGGCTAATGCTGCTGCCGCAAAGCTGCTATGCTCGACCGCCATCACAAATGCTTCGATCTGTTTGAGCTTATCCATTCGATACCTGAAGTATTTAATTGGTTAATTAATTGTCCTATTCTAAAAGTAATGCATAAGAATTACTATAGATGCTAGGAAAATTTCATTTCAATGGAGATATGTAATGGCAAAGATGACAGCAGCCCAAGCAGCAGTTTGGGTAATGCAAAAAGAGGGTATTGATCAGGCGTTCGGCGTACCAGGCGCAGCGATCAATCCGTTTTACTCCGCAATGCAAAAGCAAGGCACGATCAAGCACATTCTGGCACGCCACGTAGAAGGCGCGACCCACATGGCTGAGGGTTACACCCGCGCCAAAACCGGCAATATCGGTGTTGCTCTCGCGACCTCGGGTCCTGGCGGCACAGACATGATCACCGGTCTGTACTCGGCAATTGCTGATTCGATTCCAATCTTGTGTGTCACTGGTCAAGCGCCACGTGCACGTTTGCACAAAGAAGATTTCCAAGCTGTTGATATCGAAACGATCTCGAAGCCAGTAACCAAATGGTCGGTGATGGTTCGCGAACCAGCATTGGTTCCACAAGTGTTCCAACAAGCTTTCCACATCATGCGTTCGGGCCGCCCAGGTCCAGTGCTGATCGATTTGCCGTTCGACGTGCAAGTTGCTGAAATCGAATTCGATCCAGATCTGTACGAGCCATTGCCAGTCTACAAACCAGCAGCGACCCGTAAACAAATCGAAGCTGCAATCAACATGTTGAACGCTGCAGAGCGTCCATTGCTGATTTCCGGCGGCGGCGTGATCAATGCAAACGCCACACCGTTGATGCTCGAATTCGCTGAATTGGTTAACGTTCCTGTCGTGCCAACCCTGATGGGCTGGGGCACAGTACCTGATGATCATCCACTGATGGTCGGTATGGTTGGTCTGCAAACTTCGCACCGTTACGGTAACGCGACGATGCTGGCTTCGGACTTTGCATTCGGTATCGGTAACCGTTGGGCTAACCGTTTCACCGGTTCGATCGACGTTTTCACCAAAGATCGTAAATTCGTACACATCGACATCGAACCGACACAAATCGGTCGCGTGTTTGGCCCAGACCTCGGCATTACTTCCGACGCTGGCGCAGCACTGAAATTGATGATCGAAGTAGCGAAAGAATTGAAAGCTGCCGGCAAACTGAAAAACCGTGATGCATGGTTGGCTGAGTGCCAAGAACGCAAACGCACGATGTTGCGTAAAACAGATTTCGACGTAACGCCTATCAAGCCACAACGTGTTTACCAAGAAATGAACACAGTGTTCGGTAAAACAGCGCGCTATGTTTCGAACATCGGTTTGTCGCAAATCGCTGCGGGTCAATTCCTGCACGTGTACAAAGAACGTAACTGGATCAACTGCGGTCAAGCAGGTCCATTGGGCTGGACTATCCCAGCTGCTCTGGGTGTCCGGGCTGCCGATCCAACCAGCGAAATCGTTGCTATCACAGGCGATTACGACTTCCAATTCTTGATCGAAGAACTGGCAGCTGGCGCGCAATTCAACTTGCCATACATCCACGTGTTGGTGAACAACTCGTACCTGGGCCTGATCCGTCAAGCACAACGTATGTTCACAATGGACTACTGTGTATCGCTGGCATTCGACAACATCAACTCGACCGAAAACGCTTCGTACGGTGTTGATCACGTTAAAGTTACTGAAGGCCTCGGCTGTAAAGCAATTCGCGTCTACAACCCAGACGATATCCAACCTGCGCTGCGTAAAGCACAAGAGTGGATCAAAGAATTCAAAGTACCAGTCGTTGTTGAAATCATCCTTGAGCGCGTAACCAATATCGCGATGGGTACAGAAATCAACGCGATCAACGAATTCGAAGAAATCCTCGACGTTAAGGGTGCTTAAGATGACGAAACTTGCTGCTAATCTGACGATGCTGTTCAACGAGGTTCCATTCATGGACCGCTTTGAACAAGCTGCAAAGAATGGCTTCAAAGGCGTTGAATTCTTGTTTCCATACGATTTCCCTGCGGCTGATGTCGCAGCGAAATTGAAAGAGAACAATCTGGAAATGGTTTTGCACAATCTGCCAGCCGGTAACTGGGCTGGTGGTGAGCGCGGTATCGCTTGCCATCCAGATCGTGTAGAAGAATTCAAAGCTGGTGTGGACAAAGCAATTGAATACGTCAAAGTGCTCGGCACCAAACAGGTCAATATCCTGTCCGGTATCGTGCCTGCTGGCGTAACGCATGAACAAGCAGAAGCAACTCTGGTTGCCAACTTGAAATATGCAGCTGCTAAATTGAAAGCAGAAGGTATCCCATTGTTGATCGAAGCGATCAACACATTCGATATCCCTGGCTTCTTCTTGACCGGTACCAAACAGACTCTGGACATCATTGCCAAAGTCGGTTCGGACAACTTGTTCTTCCAATACGACATCTATCACATGCAACGCATGGAAGGTGAATTGGCGAACACGATGAAGAACAACCTCGCGGTTATTCCTCATCTGCAACTGGCAGATAATCCAGGCCGTTTTGAACCAGGTACAGGTGAAATCAACTACACCTACCTGTTCAAGTTCCTGGATGAAATCGGTTACAAAGGTTGGATCGGTTGTGAGTACAAGCCTAAGGCTGGTACGGTAGAAGGATTGGGCTGGCGCGCAGCGCACGGCTTATAATGTAGCGTCTCTAAGCATACTGAGCGGTCCGACATCGGGCCGCTTAGTATTTTTACTGAGTATGTAGTTAATACACCGCAGTTAATACACTTAAATAATCAGGAGTCAGTCATGGCAAAAGTTGGATTTATTGGTTTGGGTATCATGGGCGCACCAATGGCGCTGAACCTGCAAAAGGGTGGTCACCAACTGTTTTTGCATGATCAAAAAGCACCAGCACAAGAATTAGTCGATGGTGGCGCAACTGTTTGCGCATCGGGTGCTGAAGTCGCTAAAAATGCAGACATCATCATCACCATGGTGCCGGATACCCCGCACGTGGATGCAGTTCTGTTCAGCGAAAACGGCGTTGCAGCTGGTTTGTCGAAAGGCAAAATCGTTGTCGACATGAGCTCGATCTCGCCTATCGCTACTAAAGAATTCGCGAAAAAAATCAACGCTCTGGGTTGCGAATACCTGGATGCACCAGTATCTGGTGGCGAAGTCGGTGCTAAAGCAGCATCGTTGACCATCATGATCGGCGGTTCGGAAGCAGCATTTGCAACCGTTAAGCCATTGTTCGAATTGATGGGCAAAAACATCACTCTGGTTGGCGGTAACGGCGATGGTCAAACCACCAAAGTTGCTAACCAAATCATCGTTGCATTGAACATCCAAGCTGTTGCTGAAGCTCTGTTGTTCGCTTCGAAAGCTGGTGCAGATCCTGCAAAAGTTCGTCAAGCATTGATGGGTGGTTTCGCTAACTCCCGTATCTTGGAAGTACACGGCGAGCGTATGGTTAAACGTACCTTCAACCCAGGCTTCCGTATCGAATTGCATCAGAAAGATTTGAACCTGGCATTGCAAGGTGCGAAAGCAATGGGCGTTTCCTTGCCTAACACTGCGGCAACTCAAGAACTGATGAATTCATGCGCAGCAAACGGCATGAGCGGTCTGGATCACTCGGCACTGTGCCGCGCGATCGAAATCATGTCGAACCACGAAATCGCTAAGGCGTAATTCGTCAACGACGTTTGTACTGCAGCCGACATCGCATCGATGTGCGATGTCGGTTTGATTCAAATTTTTAAAAAGTATCTCGCCCATGTCGATAGACCCACGTCAGTTTTTGAATGACCTGTATGCCACCGCAGTAGAGGCTGTGAGCGCACAGAAATGTATGCCTGCCTATTTGCCCAAGCAATCTGCCAAAGGTCGTACGCTGGTGATCGGTGCCGGTAAAGGTGCGGCCGCAATGGCCAAGGTTGTTGAAGATACGTGGCCAGGCAAAGTGGAAGGCTTGATCGTGACGCGTTATGGTCACGGCGCTGACTGCAAACAGATCGAAGTTGTGGAAGCCGCG
The DNA here is from genome assembly GCF_900130075.1 of Herminiimonas arsenitoxidans. NCBI lineage: Bacteria > Pseudomonadati > Pseudomonadota > Betaproteobacteria > Burkholderiales > Oxalobacteraceae > Herminiimonas > Herminiimonas arsenitoxidans. The sequence goes on along the minus strand of NZ_LT671418.1, from coordinate 2,023,023 downwards.
CATCCGGTCCCGGATGAAGCAGGCCGCGCAGCTGCAGGTCGCATGCTGGAACTGGTCCAAGGTTTGACTGAAGATGATCTGGTGTTATGCCTGATCACAGGCGGCGGCTCCGCCTTGTTGAGTTTGCCGGGTGAAGGCATCTCACTGGAACAAAAACAAGCATTGAATAAAGCATTGCTGAAAAGCGGTGCCACGATTTCTGAAATGAATTGCGTGCGCAAGCATTTGTCCGCAATCAAAGGTGGTCGTTTGGCCTTGGCATGTGCACCTGCACGTGTCATCACATTGTTGATCTCCGACGTACCTGGCGACGATCCTGGTGTGATCGCTAGCGGTCCAACTCTGCCAGATCCAACTACCTGCGCAGAATCACTCGCGATTCTGAAAAAATACAAAATCGAAATTCCAGATAATATTTTGAAGCATCTGGAATCCGGCGCTGGCGAAACACCAAAACCAGGTGATGCACGTTTTGCACGCAATGAACATCACGTCATGGCAACCGCGCAACATGCGCTGGAAGCTGCGGCTGCCAAGGCACGCGAGCTTGGTATCACACCATACATTTTGTCCAACGATCTCGAAGGCGAATCGCGCGACGTCGGCATGGTGCACGCTGCATTGGCAAAACAGGTTGCGAAGTATGGTCAGCCATTCGCCAAGCCATGCGTCATCCTGTCGGGCGGCGAAACTACCGTCACCGTGCGCGGTAAAGGTCGTGGTGGCCGCAATGCTGAGTTCCTGTTGAGCTTGGCAGTGTCCCTGCAGGGTACGGCTGGTATTCACGCATTGGCATGTGATACCGATGGTATTGATGGCTCCGAAGATAACGCCGGCGCCATCTATCAACCTGACTCATGGACGCGTGCTACCGAGCAAGGCTTGAACGCCAAAGCCATGCTGGAAAATAACGACGGCTATGGCTTCTTCAGCGCACTCGGTGACCTGATCGTCAGCGGTCCGACACGTACCAACGTGAACGACTTCCGCGCAATCCTGATTTTGTAATTTATTGTTCGCTGCGTCTGCTCCTAGTCGCAGCGAAATTCATTTTTCATTTTTCATTTAAGAAGAAGATCTGTCATGAGACGTAATCGTAAAGCAAAAATCGTTGCTACCCTGGGCCCAGCAAGTGGTGATATGGAAACCATCAGCGCATTGTTTGAAGCTGGCGTGGACATGTTCCGCTTCAACTTCAGCCATGGTTCGCACGAAGATCACCGCGCACGTCACGAAATCGTGCGTAGCCTGGAAACCAAATACGGCCGTCCAGTTGCCATCCTCTGCGATCTGCAAGGTCCGAAGATTCGTCTGGGTACCTTCAATGGCGATTCCGCTGTATTGACTGAAGGTTCGGAATTCGTGCTCGACCGCGATCAGACTCCAGGTGATGCAACACGCGTTTACCTGCCACATCCTGAGCTGTTCGCGGTTGTCAAAGCTGGTCAAAACCTGTTGTTCGATGACGGCAAAATCCGTGTTTCGATCGAAAGCAACTCGGGTGACCGCATCGTCACACGTGTGACTACAGGCGGCAAGATTTCGAACCGCAAAGGCGTCAACGTGCCAGACGCAATTCTGCCTATCCCTGCAATGACACCGAAAGATCTGGTTGATCTGGAATTTGCCTTGTCGTTGGGTGTGGACTGGGTAGCTCTGTCGTTCGTGCAACAAGTTTCCGATATCGAAGACGCGCGCAAGATCATCGGCGACCGCGCTCTGATTCAATCGAAGATCGAAAAACCAGCAGCAATGCTCGACATCGATGCGATCTGTAAAGCTTCTGACTCCGTCATGGTTGCTCGTGGTGATCTGGGTGTTGAACTGCCGATCTCGCAAGTGCCGCGCGCTCAGAAAGAAATCATCCGTGTATCGCGTAAATACGGCCGTCCAACTATCGTTGCAACACATATGTTGGAATCGATGACCGAATCGCCTATGCCAACCCGTGCAGAAGCATCGGACGTTGCCAACGCCATTTACGAAGGCGCAGATGCCGTGATGTTGTCCGCGGAATCGGCCAGCGGCAAGAACCCTGTTCGCGCTGTTCAAATGATGGACAGCATCATCAAAGAAGTGGAAAGCGATCCGGTCTACCGCACACTGCTCGATGCACAGCAAGTGACACCACGTCCAACAGCGGAAGATGCAATCTGCAACGCCTTGCGTGACACCACGGCTGCGATCAAAGCTGTCGCTACTGTGACATACACAAAATCTGGTAGCACCAGCATGAGCGCTGCGCGTGTACGTCCGACCACGTCGATCCTGAGCATCACACCAGAACTGAAGACCGCACGTCGTTTGGCATGGGTCTGGGGTATCCACTCGATCGTTGGCGGCAAGGATGTTAAGTCTGTTGATGACATGGTCAGCGAAGCAGTGGCGGCCGCCGTGCATGAAGGTTTTGCCAAGAAAGGTGATTACATCGCTATCTCGGCTGGCTTACCATTCGGCGAATCTGGTACGACCAATCTGTTGCACATCGCAACGGTTAAGTAATATTTGAAGTAATACAGTTTCTGAAAGATGGCATGTTTGCCATTTTTCAGAACTGACATGAATGGGGTATTGCGTTGCATCGCAGTAACCCATTCATGTCAGATGTAAAAATCTGACGGGGGTCAATTGACATAGTCGTTTTATGGCATAGACTACGATTCGTAGTTTGATTCACCTGTTGTAGAAGTAAAAAGCTAGGGGTCCTAGGTAGATGCGTTCCGCATTTGCCGGGTGAGAAAAACCCTTGAACCTGATCTGGATAATGCCAGCGAAGGGAAGCTACCGAGAACGTGTATTGCATCCGGCATTCGAATTGTATTCATCGATGTCCAAGCTGATACGGTATATGTTTTCGAAACCTCCTGAGCTGGCTCCAAGCCAATTTGAAGTTAGCCAAGGAGCCAAAATGAATGCCAATCCGAAATTTCTGTCCGCTACCGCCACGGTAGATGAAGCAGCGATCCAACCATTACCAAATTCCACCAAAGTTTATATTCAAGGTTCGCGTCCTGATATACGCGTGCCTATGCGCAAGATCACACAATCCGATACCGCAGCATCGTTCGGTTTCGAAAAAAATCCGGCGATCTATGTCTACGATACGTCCGGTCCATACACCGATCCGGAAGCAAAGATCGATATCCGTTCCGGCCTCGACACACCACGCCTGCCGTGGATACTGGAGCGCAATGACACCGAAGAACTAGCCGGCCCAACATCTGAATACGGCATCGAGCGTTTGAACGATCCTAAGTTGGCTGAGTTGCGTTTCAATCTGCATCGCAAACCGCGTCGTGCACTTGCCGGCAAAAACGTGTCGCAAATGCATTACGCACGTCAGGGCATCATCACGCCGGAAATGGAATTCGTCGCGATCCGTGAAAACATGAATCGTCGCGCCTATCTGGAAGAGTTGAAACACTCCGGACCAAAAGGTGAAAAGCTCGCCGAGCTGATGGGGCGTCAACATCCGGGCCAATCGTTTGGTGCTGCGATCCCGCAAGAGATCACTGCTGAATTCGTACGTAGCGAAATCGCGCGGGGTCGCGCCATTATCCCGGCCAACATCAACCATCCTGAAATCGAACCGATGATCATCGGTCGTAATTTCCTGGTCAAAATCAACGCCAATATCGGCAACTCGGCAGTCACTTCTTCGATCGGAGAAGAAGTAGAGAAAATGACGTGGGCGATACGTTGGGGCGGCGACAACGTGATGGATTTATCGACCGGCAAACACATACATGAAACGCGTGAGTGGATCATTCGCAATTCACCTGTACCTATCGGTACCGTGCCTATTTATCAGGCGCTGGAAAAAGTGAACGGCAAGGCAGAAGATCTGACATGGGAAATTTTCCGTGACACATTGATCGAGCAAGCCGAGCAGGGTGTTGATTACTTCACCATCCACGCCGGCGTGTTGTTGCGCTATGTGCCGATGACTGCGAAGCGCATGACAGGCATCGTGTCACGCGGTGGTTCCATCATGGCGAAATGGTGTCTCGCGCATCACAAAGAATCTTTCCTGTACGAGCATTTCGAAGACATTTGCGAAATCATGAAAGCCTATGACGTGTCGTTCTCGCTCGGCGACGGTTTGCGTCCAGGTTCGATCTATGATGCCAACGATGAAGCGCAACTCGGCGAATTGAAGACACTGGGCGAGCTGACGCAGATCGCATGGAAGCATGACGTGCAAGTCATGATCGAAGGTCCTGGTCATGTACCTATGCACTTGATCAAGGAAAACATGGACCTGCAACTGGAGCAGTGCCACGAAGCACCGTTCTACACGCTAGGACCATTGACGACCGATATCGCACCAGGTTATGACCACATCACGTCAGGTATCGGCGCTGCGCAAATCGGTTGGTACGGCACGGCAATGCTGTGCTACGTCACGCCGAAAGAACATCTAGGCTTGCCGAACAAGGTCGACGTCAAGGACGGCATCATCACGTACAAGATTGCCGCCCATGCTGCCGATTTGGCCAAAGGTCATATCGGTGCGCAGATACGCGACAACGCCTTGTCGAAAGCGCGTTTCGAATTCCGTTGGGACGATCAATTCAACATCGGTCTTGATCCGGACAAGGCGCGTGAATTCCATGATGAAACTTTGCCTAAGGACTCCGCTAAAGTTGCGCACTTCTGCTCGATGTGTGGTCCGCACTTCTGCTCGATGAAAATCACGCAGGAAGTGCGCGAATATGCAGCGCAACAAGGCATCACTGAAATTCAAGCTTTGAAAAAAGGTATGGAAGTGAAGTCGATAGAGTTCGTAAAAAGCGGCTCTGAAATTTATCAAAAACAGTAATGAGCAATATTGAAATAACGATAGAACTCAATGGCGCTAGCCATCAACTCGCAACGTGCAAGAACGTTGAAGAGTTGATCGCTGATTTGTCACTATCCGGCAAAGCAGTTGCCGTTGCCATCAATCGCGAAATCGTGCCACGTAGTCAGTGGCAGCAGCGACAGTTGCAAGCTGCTGATCGCGTTGATGTGGTGCGCGCAATTGGCGGTGGCTGAACATTGAAGCAAACACAGGGCAGCCACAAGCTGCCTTGTGTGTTTGTTGCGTATTTATTTTGTATATCAAAGAAACAGGACTATCCATGACTACCTCTATCTTCTCCGACGACCAACTGACGATCGCCGGCACCACCTATCGCTCTCGCCTGTTGGTAGGCAGCGGTAAATACAAAGACCTCGAACAAACCCGCGCCGCCAGCGAAGCAAGCGGTGCACAAATCGTCACCGTCGCGATCCGTCGCGTCAATATCGGCCAGGACCCAAATGCACCGAGCCTGCTCGATGTCTTGCCGCCATCTGAATACACCTTGTTGCCGAACTCGGCCGGTTGCTACAACGCTGCTGATGCGGTGTACACCTTGCAACTCGGCCGTGAAATTCTCGGCGGCCATAAGCTGTGCAAACTCGAAGTCCTCGGCGATGAAAAGACCCTGTTCCCGAACATGCCGGAAACTCTGAAAGCAGCCGAAACGCTGGTCAAAGATGGTTTTGACGTCATGGTCTACTGCAGCGATGATCCGATACAAGCTCGTATGCTGGAAGACATTGGCTGTGCCGCCATCATGCCGCTGGCTTCGTTGATCGGTTCCGGCATGGGTATCCTCAATCCATGGAATCTGTCGCTCATCATCGAACAAAGCAAAGTCCCGGTCATCGTCGATGCCGGCGTAGGCACTGCTTCCGATGCTGCGATCGCCATGGAATTGGGTTGCGATGGCGTCTTGATGAATACCGCGATTGCCGGTGCGCAAGATCCGGTGCGTATGGCGCATGCAATGAAACTCGGTATTGATGCAGGTCGCAATGCCTACCTGGCTGGTCGTATCGCCCGCAAATTCGCCGCATCCCCATCGTCGCCGATGGCTGGTCGCGTGGTGTAAGAAGAACAAGAACGTGTTGCGCGGGAATTGTGCGGAATGCTGAGTTGATTGGCAGATAAATGGATTATCGAATATCCTTGCTGCCTTCAACGTCATCACATTAAAGGATTTACCATGCGCGCAATCGAGATTACTCAGCCAGGCCCACCAGATGTATTGAAGCTCTGCGAGCGCCCGATGCCCGAACCTAAGGCTGGCGAGGTACTGATCAAGGTGCACGCAGCCGGTATCAACCGTCCTGACGTGTTGCAGCGTACTGGTAACTATCCAGTTCCTAAAGGTGCATCGGATTTGCCAGGTCTGGAAGTCGCTGGCGAAATCGTCGGTGGTGATCTCTCCGGTAGTGATTTTAAAATCGGCGACATGATTTGTGCGTTGGCACAGGGCGGTGGTTACGCCGAATATTGCACGGCACCTATTGAGCAATGCTTGCCGATTCCAAAAGGTCTGGATGCTGTTGAAGCGGCATCTTTGCCAGAAACCTTTTTCACTGTGTGGAGCAACGTCTTTGATCGCGTCGGTTTGAGCGGCGATGAAACATTGTTGGTGCAGGGCGGCACATCCGGTATTGGCGTCACGGCTATCCAAATCGCAACGGCACTCGGACACCGTGTTTTCGCAACGGCTGGTAGCGATGACAAAGCCCGCGCTTGTGAAGTGATGGGTGCTGAGCGCGGTATCAATTACAAGACGGAAGATTTCGTTGAAATCGTCAAGGCAGCGACCGGTGGCAAGGGCGTGGACGTCATTCTCGATATGGTCGGTGGCGATTATGTACCACGCGAAATCCGTTGTCTCGCCGATGATGGACGCTTGGTCTTTATCGCCCTGTTGGGTGGCAACAAGGCGGAAGTAAGCCTGGGTCAAATTCTGTTGCGTCGTTTGACGATTACCGGTTCGACTTTGCGTCCGCGTCCAGTTGCCTTCAAAGCGGCGATTGCGAAGCAGTTGCGTGAACGTGTCTGGCCTTTGATTGAAACTGGCAAGATCAAGCCTGTGATCTATCAAACTTTCCCGCTGGAAGAAGCAGCGCAAGCGCATGCCTTGATGGAAAGCAGCACGCACATCGGTAAAATTATCTTGAAGGTGTAAGTTCAAGTTAATACGATAAAAAAGCCCGCTAGTCTTGTTGGACTAGCGGGCTTTTTCAATTGTGGTACGCCATATTCGTTACATCACTTTTTGTTTTTCGGCAGTGACTTGACGGGGAAATTACTTAATTGCTGTCCAGGTCTTGGGCTGTAACGGATGAGGCGCTCGATCAATTCTGGTCCTTCGGTCAGCAGGAAGTTTTTAAACGCTTGCGCGACAGGCGGCAGGCGTTTGTTTTTCCGATGCACGATATACCAGTTCAACATGACTGGGAAACCTTCGACATCCAATACGGCCAGACTACCGGCCTGCAATTCCAGACTGATGGTGTGCGCTGATAGGAAGCTGATACCCATGCCGGCAATCACCGCCTGTTTGATGGTCTCGGTACTGCGGATTTCCATCGCGATATTGAGGTCGTTGATGCGATCACCGAATCCGTCCTCCATCGAATGCCAGGTATCCGAACCTTTTTCCCGGACGACAAAGGGTTCATGCATGAGCGTACTCATCGGGATATTTTTTTGCGATACCAGAGGATGGTCAGGCGCTGCCACGATCACATAAGGGTGAGGAGCAAAAGCCTCGTTGATCGTATCCATATCGGTGGGTGGGCGCACCATAATTGCAATGTCGGTCAGATTGCTGGTCATCTGATTCAACAGACCTTCGCGATTGTGTACAGACAGATTCAGTGTCACACCCTGATGACTGCGCGCAAATTCAACCAACAGGCGGGGGAAGAAGTAATCGCCTGCGCTGATCACGGCCACGTTCAATTTACCGCCGGTGATGCCCTTGAATTGCGTCATCGCATCTTCCGCTTCCTGGAACTGCTGGATGATGCTGCGACTGTAGTGCAACAGTTCTGCGCCGCCCGGCGTCAGATAGATTTTCTTACCTAGCTGCTCGAACAGAGCAAGCCCTGCGTGCTCCTCCAGCTTCTTGACCTGGGTGGAAACCGCCGGCTGTGTCAAATGCAGTTCTTCCGCAGCACGAGAGAAGCTCAAATGGCGGGCAACAGTCTCAAAAACCTTCAGTTGCCGGAGTGTTGCGTTCTTCATAGGGTGTAGTACTCGATGTATAAGCTAAAAGGAATCATTATGATCAAATACTTTAACTATTCCTAATCATTTTTTAGCCCTAAGATGCATTTAAGTTTGAAAAAACACCAAATAAGTACCAAAAGTACATACAGGAGAATTACTATGCTCAAGGTCGCGTTGAATCAATATGCTGATGATGCCGCAGATTTGCATCGTAACGCCTATAACGCGGCGTTTTATGAACTTGGCTTGAGCTGGTACTGGGATGCGAACACCGACGATGATCTTACCGTCATAACAGGTGGCCGTAACCGTCTTCAACATTATTTGAATACATGCCAAGCGCATCTTTTGAAAGTGTATGAAGCCGATTTCCTGATTGAAGCTATACAAGCCGCCAAAGCACGCTGCTATGAAACCATGACTGCCTCCGGAACCCGCGTAACACGCTCGGTGAATTGGGCTGAATTTCAGCGGGGTGAAGTAGGCGTTTGAGCACGGCATTCTTGTAGATTGTGTCATGACCTGACCGCAATCGCAGTGGATGCTAGGCGATTTGACTGTGTACATCAACCTATCGGTTCGATGTTGCGCCGCGTCAAATTTGCAGCTCACTCCCTCTAGTTGTATCTGATGCGAAATGTTGTTCGCTTGTTCGCTATTTCTTAATCGTTTTTTGCATAAGTACAGTCGATTAAGCTGCGACAAGCATCGAATCTTAACCGTGGTCAAGGATATCGAGATACGCTTCTCGGACAATCCACGTCACCGTTTTATTCGGTTTTGCAACAGTTGAAATGAGCAGCTTTTTTGCTGGGAGTATCAACGGTTTTTGCGTGGATTTAAGCAAAGTAAAATTATCGTAGCGGTTCGCTGCCAAAAATTGATTTTCAATAAGGACAATCATGAATATCCACGAGTATCAAGGAAAAGAAGTACTGCGTAAGTACGGTGTTACGACACCAAAAGGTTTCCCCTGTTTTTCCGTAGATGAAGCTGTACAAGCTGCCGAAAAACTCGGTGGCAAAGTCTGGGTTGTGAAAGCACAGATTCACGCTGGTGGTCGCGGCAAAGGCGGCGGCGTTAAAGTTGCAAAATCGCTTGATGAAGTACGCAAATACGCGAACGACATTCTCGGCATGACACTGGTAACACACCAAACCGGTCCTGAAGGCCGTTTGGTAAAACGTCTGCTGATCGAAGAAGGCGCGGACATCAAGAAAGAACTGTACGTCGGTATGGTGGTTGATCGTGGTAGCCAACGCGTTGCCTTGATGGCATCCAGCGAAGGCGGCATGGACATCGAGCACGTTGCTGAACACACTCCTGAAAAAATCCACAAGGTATTCATCGACCCAGTCAAGGGTTTGCTCGATAGCGAGGCTGATGACATCGCCCGCAAAATCGGCGTACCTGAAGGCTCGGTTCCACAAGCGCGCGCATTCATGCAAGGCTTGTACAAAGCATTCGACGAAACCGATGCATCGCTGGCTGAGATCAATCCATTGATCGTCACTGGCGACGACCGTATCGTTGCACTCGATGCGAAATTCAATTTCGATTCGAACGCAATGTATCGTCATCCAGAAATCGTTGAAATGCGCGATCTGGACGAAGAAGATCCAGCTGAAATCGAAGCATCGAAATTCGACCTGACCTACATCTCGCTCGACGGCAACATTGGTTGCTTGGTTAACGGCGCAGGTTTGGCAATGGCAACGATGGACGTCATCAAATTGTACGGCGGTTCGCCAGCCAACTTCCTCGACGTAGGTGGTGGTGCTACGACTGAGAAAGTGACTGAAGCATTCAAGATCATGTTGAAGAACCCAGACATCAAAGCGATTCTGGTTAACATCTTCGGCGGCATCATGAAGTGCGACGTGATCGCACAAGGCGTGATCGCAGCAGCGAAGCAGGTTGATTTGACAGTTCCACTGGTTGTTCGCATGGCGGGCACCAATGAAGAACTGGGCAAGAAGATTCTGGCTGAGTCAGGTCTTCCTATCATCACTGCAAACAACATGGCTGAAGCGGCTGAAAAAGTCGTCAACGCAGCACAGGGGAAATAAGCATGTCAATCCTGATCAATAAAGATACTAAAGTTATCACCCAAGGCATCACCGGTAAAACAGGTCAGTTCCACACCAGAATGTGTATCGAATACGCAAACGGTAAAAACTGTTTCGTTGCTGGCGTGAACCCAAAGAAACCTGGCGAATCGTTTGAAGGCGTACCTATTTACGCATCCGTCGCTGAAGCGAAAGCAGAAACAGGCGCAACCGTTTCGGTTATTTACGTTCCGCCTCCGTTCGCTGCAGCAGCAATCGACGAGGCAGTTGATGCTGGCATCGATCTGGTGATTTGCATCACTGAAGGCATTCCAGTGCGCGACATGATTCGTACCAAAGCACGCATGGAAGGCAAAAAAACCTTGCTGCTCGGACCGAACTGCCCAGGCTTGATTACGCCAGACGAAATCAAGATCGGCATCATGCCAGGTCACATCCACAAGAAAGGTCGCATCGGCGTCGTTTCGCGTTCGGGTACGTTGACCTATGAAGCAGCTGGTCAATTGGCTGAATTCGGCCTCGGTCAATCGACCGTGGTTGGTATCGGTGGCGATCCAGTCAGCGGCTTGAAGCACATTGACGTGCTGCGCATGTTCAATGACGATCCTGATACTGATGCAGTCATCATGGTTGGTGAAATCGGTGGCGATGCAGAAGAAACCTGCGCACGCTGGATCAAAGACAACATGAAGAAACCAGTTATCGGTTTCATCGCTGGCGTTACTGCACCAGAAGGCAAACGCATGGGCCACGCCGGTGCGATCATCTCTGGCGGCAAAGGTACAGCGCAAGAGAAATTGGCTGTGATGGAAGCGTGCGGTATCAAAGTCACACGCAATCCAGCTGAAATGGGCCGTTTGCTGAAATCGGTTCTGTAATAAGAAGTTCCGACACTCCCCATGCATGGGGAGTGTTATCTCTACAGGAAATACACGGTGTTTTCTGTAGAGATAGTTACTACATGCATGTGCGCCTATTGCGCACGCCGGGATGTGACCGCGCTAGAGCGCAAGTTCGCGCAGGTCTGCCTGGAAGTAACAGTACAAGTTTTTAAATCTTGAGAGAGTAAAAAATGTCACAACGTTGGGTACGCTTTAGTCACGCAGGTAACACACAATTCGGCACGCTTGAAGGCGATAACATTCAAGTCCATACCGGCGATATGTTTGCTAATCCAGTCAAGACTGACACAGTGTTGAATATCAACGACGTCAAAGTGTTGATGCCGGCACAGCCAACCAAAATCATCGCGATGTGGAACAACTTCCATGAATTGGCGAAGAAACTGAATCTGGCAGACCCGAAAGAGCCGCTGTACCTGATCAAGGCACCAAATTCCTATCTGAACCCAGGTGAAACCATCCAGAAGCCGCCTACAGATGACAAAGTCGTCTTTGAAGGTGAACTCGGTATCGTTATCGGCAAAACTGCCAAGGCAGTGTCGGAAGCGGACGCGATGGACTATGTCTTTGGTTACACCGTAGCAAACGACGTTACCGTTGCGACCATCTTGAATCGCGATGAATCGTTTGCACAATGGGTGCGCGCAAAAGGTCTGGATACCTTCTGCCCATTTGGCCCAACAATTGCAACCGATCTGGATCCAACCACACTGGTTGTTAAAACTGTTCTGAACGGCGATGTTCGTCAAAACTATCCAATTAGCGATATGCGTTTCTCCACGCAGCAATTGGTAAGCATGATTTCCGCCGATATGACGCTGTTCCCAGGCGACATCATCTTGTGCGGCACCTCGGTAGGTGTCGGCTCGATGAAGCCAGGTAGCGTCGTGGAAGTTGAGATTGCTGGCATCGGCAAGCTCACAAATGATTTTAAATAATAGTGGCGAGGTCTAGAGTATGAAAATTGCAATTATTGGAGCAGGAGCAATCGGCGGTTATGTTGGCGTTAAGTTGGCATTGGCCGGTGAAGATGTCACTTTCATCGTCCGTGGCGCGAATCTGGAAACCATCCGCAAGAACGGCGCCAAGCTGATCATGCACGACGGTTCAGAACACATCGCATCTAACGTCAAAGCAACCAACAACTACGACGAAGCTGGTCATCAAGACATCATCGTTCTGGCAATGAAAGCGCATCAACTTGAAGCGATCGCTGATGATTTGCCAAAACTGATCGGACCGGACACCGTCATCGTCACGATGCAAAACGGTATTCCTTTCTGGTACTTCCACAAGCATGGCGGCAAGCTGGCAGGTACACGCGTAGAAAGCGTAGACCCAACAGGCAAGATCACTTCCAAGATTCCTGCTGACCGTGTACTCGGTTGCGTTGTGTACCCAGCATCGGAACTGATCGCTCCAGGCGTGATCAAGCACATTGAAGGTGATCGTTTCCCTATCGGCGAACTCGATGGTTCGATCAGCGAACGTGCAACGCGCGTTTCGGAATGCTTCACCAATGCTGGCTTCAAATCGCCAGTGCTGGATAACATCCGTTCGGAAATCTGGCTCAAGTTGTGGGGCAATCTGACCTTCAATCCAATCAGCGCGTTGTCGCACTCGACTCTGCAAGACATCTGCCAGTTCCCACTGTCACGTGAACTTGCTGCTGCGATGATGACTGAAGCGCAAACTATTGCACACAAACTCGGCATCGAATTCCGCGTCACACTCGAGAAGCGTATCGCTGGTGCTGAAAAAGTAGGCAAGCACAAAACATCGATGTTGCAAGACGTCGAAGCCGGCCGCGATCCTGAGATCGATGCATTGGTCGGTTCAGTTGCAGAACTCGGTCGTTTGACTGAAACACCGACACCGCACATTGATACAGTGTTCGCATTGGTCAAGTTGCTGGCGAAGACCATGAATGAAGAGACTGGGCAGGTCAAACTGCAAAAAGTCGCTTAATTCAGCGGTATTAGCGTCTGAAGCATGATGAGCCCATGAAGATTTAAAAGTCTTCATGGGCTTTTTTAATGTGTCAGGGATGCGTGATTATGGTGCGCAGCCAAATATAAATTGATGATCTATGCTCGATTAGCGTGCGTTGATCTTGATGTCATTGATGTAAATAATGTTAATTCTTAACCTTCATCAAGGAAAGTGTTCAGCAGCTCTCGCAAAATCAGATTATCTAATGTGATCATTTAAAGAGAATCAAGGATTGATATTCGATTTTTGTTTTGCGATTGAAAAATATTTAAATGACGTGACTACGTATAAATACGTAGTGAAATTTTTTCCCACTTTGTTTCTTAAGAATGGCACACTGATGTAAAGCAGGATTCGATTCTGCAAAGCAAGTAGATACATAAAATATAAATGCTGTGTATCTGAGTAAAGAAATGTCGTTAGATGATAGCCGCAATAAAACAGGCACTTCGAATGACATTCGTTGATTTGCAAATAGGGTAAATGGAGACCTTAGGCGCATTTCGATTACTCGAAAGAGTGGCTCAGAACAATAGCAAGTGACGCGTCCAACATGGTCGTAGTCCTGAAAACTTGACTCAGGTCAAGAGATTTTTCGAAGAAAGGCCACACTATCTTTGAAAAATTAAAACAATTTCAAGTATGTAAGCATCGTCAGCCGTGCGGTGCTTGTGCTCACAAGGCACCTTGAAGCGGCAAGTAGCACAGTAGTTAAAATTATTATTAACAGGAGACAAGCAATGATCAAGGAATTCATTTCGCATTCGAAAAGCGGCATGGCAATGGCAACTGCCGGTGCATTTGCTGCAGTAGCTCTTGCTGCAACCCCAGCGTTCGCCGCTTGGGAACCAACCAAACCAGTCGAATTTGTAGTCCCTGCCGGTACAGGCGGTGGCGCTGATCAAATGGCACGTCTGATTCAAGGCGTGATCATCAAAAACAAATTGATGAAAGAGCCACTGATTGTTGTCAATAAATCGGGTGGTGCTGGTGCTGAAGGTTTCCTCGGCATCAAAAACGACAAAGGTGATCCACACAAAATCATCATCACTTTGTCGAATCTGTTCACAACACCTATGGCAACTGGTGTCCCATTCAACTGGCGTGACATGACCCCAGTTGCGATGTTGGCACTGGATCAATTTGTTCTGTGGACGAATGCAGAACAACCATACAAATCCGCAAAAGAATATATTGATGCGGTAAAAGCAGCTGGCCCTAACAAATTCAAAATGGGCGGCACAGGCTCCAAACAGGAAGATCAAATCATTACTGTAGGCCTGGAAAAAGCAACTGGCACCAAGTTCATCTACATCCCATTCAAAGGCGGTGGTGAAGTTGCAGTGCAATTGGTTGGTAATCACTTGCAATCGACGGTTAACAATCCTATCGAAGCAGTTTCGCAATGGCGCGCAGGCAAGCTGAAAGCGCAATGCGTATTCGATCATGATCGTATGCCATACAAAACCAAGGTTACCGATACTCAATCGTGGAACGACATCCCAACATGTAAAGAAGCCGGTATCCCTACCGACTACACCATGTTGCGCGGTATCTTTATGCCTGCAGGTGTAACACCTGATCAACTGGCATTCTATGTTGACCTCTTCAAGAAGGTGCGTGAAACACCGGAATGGAAAGACTACATGGAAAAAGGCGCGTTCAACACGACCTTCAAAACTGGTAACGACTTCAAAGTCTGGCTGGAAGCAGCAGAGAAGCAACACGCTACTCTGATGCAAGAAGCTGGCTTCATGGCGAAGAAGTAATCAACATCGGGATATAGGCAATAAGCAGCAGCAGGCAGCGCTACTGGCTAACGGTAGTGCTGGCTTCTGCTCGCCTGTCCCAACATCATTGTAAAAATTTTCAGGAGCATTCCTCATGGATCAGAATTCAGAATCCAGCGGTGGCGTTCGCACTGGCGTGGCCACTTATGTTGTCGAGGCAGTTGTCGCTGCTCTGCTGCTGTTGCTGGGTATTACAGTTGTTATTTCAAGCTGGGAATTGGGCGCCGGTTGGACGACCGATGGCCCTGGCTCAGGCTACTTCCCGTTTTATATCGGTATCGTTATTTGTATATCGGGTATAGGCACTCTTTATCAATCCTTGTTTGGCAAAGAAAAAAACACGGAAGTGTTTGTCGATAGCGAACAGTTGAAGCGCGTGCTGCAAGTCTTGATCCCAGCAGTTATCTATGTTGGTGCTATTCAAGTCTTCGGTATCTATGTTTCCTCTGCCGTCTATATCGCATTGTTCATGGTCTTCCTCGGTAAGTTCTCACCAGTAAAAGCGGTCATTGCTGCGGTAAGCGTCAATGTCGTCTTCTTCCTGATGTTTGAGGTGTGGTTCAAAGTGCCCCTGTACAAAGGGTCGATAGATCTTTTGAGCTTCCTCGGTTACTAGAGCTTGTGCGTGTCGATTACATCGATGTGCTTGCTATCGAGTTAGATTGGAATTCAAGGAGTAATAAGTAAAATGGAAGAAATTAATTCACTATTTCACGGGTTTGCTGTCATTCTGACGCCCATGAACTTTTTGCTGATGGTAATCGGCATTGTGTTGGGTGTGTTGATTGGCGTATTGCCTGGTTTGGGTGGCGCGAATGGCGTAGCTATTCTGTTGCCGTTGACCTTCTCGATGTCGCCGACATCTGCAATTATCATGTTGTCTTGTATCTACTGGGGAGCGTTGTTCGGCGGTGCGATTACGTCGATTCTGTTCAACATTCCTGGTGAGCCGTGGTCCGTCGCAACGACGTTCGACGGATATCCGATGGCGCAAAAAGGGAATGCGGGTGAGGCACTGACAGGTGCATTTACATCGTCATTCATCGGTGCGTTCGTTGCGGTTGTCATGATTACCTTTATGGCACCGTTGGTTGCTAAATTCGCGTTGCGTTTCGGTCCTCCGGAATTCTTCTCGGTTTATCTGCTGACCTTCTGTAGTTTTGTCGGTATGGGTAAAGGCTCGCCGTTCAAAATTCTGGCTTCGATGGCGCTCGGTTTTGCACTCGCAGCAGTCGGTATGGATACGGTTACGGGCCAATTGCGTTTGACCTTCGGTTTCGAAGAGTTCATGCGTGGTTTCGACTTCCTGATCGCGGTTATCGGTTTGTTCGGTATCGGCGAAATCCTGTTGTCGATGGAAGAAGGTTTGGCGTTCTCCGGTAAGTCAGCGAAGATCGATCCAAAAATCGTTTTCCAAACCTGGAAAAAACTGCCTAAGTACTGGGTAACTTCAGTTCGCAGCTCGCTGGTTGGTATCTGGATGGGCGTTACACCAGGCGGTGCAACTCCAGCATCATTCATGGCTTACGGTCTGGCCAAGAAAATGTCGAAAAACGGTTCGAAGTTCGGTACTGGTGAACTCGAAGGTGTTGTTGCTCCTGAAACTGCTGCGCATGCTGCTGGTACAGCTGCATTGCTGCCTATGCTGGCTCTGGGTATTCCAGGTTCGCCAACAGCGGCTGTGTTGCTCGGTGGTTTGTTGATTTGGGGTCTGCAACCTGGTCCATTGCTCTTCGTTGAGCAAAAAGACTTCGTTTGGGGCTTGATCGCTAGTATGTATCTGGGTAACTTGGTTGGTCTGTTGGTCGTCTTGACTACAGTTCCACTGTTTGCTTCGATTCTGCGTATTCCATTCTCAATCATCGCACCAGTGATTATCGTGATTTGCGCGATCGGTGCTTACACCGTTCACAACGCGATGTTTGATATCTGGTTGATGGTGGTGTTTGGTGTGATCGGTTATCTGTTCAAGAAACTCGATTACCCATTGGCTCCTATGGTTCTGGCGCTGGTGTTGGGCGACAAGGCAGAAGATTCATTCCGTCAAGCGATGTTGACATCGCAAGGCGAAGTGTCTGTCATGTTCTCGAACCCACTGGTTGGTAGCATCACTGGCCTGGCATTGCTCATGTTGTTCTGGCCATTGATCTCGCGTCTGATCGCAAAAGTTCGTCCACCAAAAGTTGACGAGTTTGCTGATGAGCGCCCAGTAGATTGATAGACCTTTGTAATATCTTTGATCCAGCATCCTGCAAAACGGGGTGTTGAATGATTCGGCCTTCAAGCTAATCTGATCTAGTGTGCCCCACGCGGTGAATAGCCTCGTGGGGCATCGTTGTTTTTGGAGCTAAATTTTGATGGTATGGTTACTCTGCTTGATCAGAGTAATCAGCTTCAATTGAGTTGTTTATTGATTTGTCGTGCATGTACCGAGAACCATAACTAAGGAGATAGCTATGCCAGTGATCGCAATGACGCAGGAAATGGGCTCGCTTGCCAAAGATGTCGCAATGCATCTTGCGCAAACACAGAATCTTGCAGTGATGCGCCATGAAGTGATCGATCATCTTGCCGAAAAGATGGATATAAGCAAAAGTGTGATTCGCCGTTTGCGTGAGGGGAAAGCCGGTTTTGTCGATCGTATTACTGCGGATGAAGAAGGTATTGCTTTATATACAGCGGAAGAAGTTTTCGAGTTGGCCAACAAAGGGAATGTCGTCTTGCGCGGTTGGGGCGCAACTTGTTTGCTGCATGCGGTGCCACATGTAGTGACGGTTCGTATTACACGTTCAATGAAAAATCGGGTCGCATGGTTGATGGCGCATTTGGAAACAGATGACGCAGATTTTGCCGAGGCGGAAATCCGTCGTAGTGATGCCGCGCATGCCACACGCATGCATCAGCAATTTGGAGTAACGTGGGGAGATCCGGTGCTATACGATCTGGTACTGAATACTGATCGCTTATCAGTTGAAAGTTGCGCGGCGCAAATTATGAATTTGGTAGGGCGTCCAGAATTCAAGGAAACAAAAGCATCGCAAGCCGTACTTGAGAATATGACGCTAGAGGCGCATGTGCGTGCGGCATTAAAGAGTGCGCCGGCTAGTCGCGATGTCAAGATTACGATTGAAGCAAATCGCGGTCATGTCGTGTTGAGTGGCTTGGTTCTGCATGCTGATGAACATGCTGCTGCAGAGAAAGTTGCTGCTGGTGTGCCGGGTGTTGTCAGTATCGACAATCAAGTGCGCTTGATGGTTAATTCAAAACTGTATTCTTCGGGCAAATACTAGTTTTTTGAAAATCTGACCTCACTTAAGGAAGAGGTCAGATTTTTCCTTGATGTTTCAGCCGGCTCAGTGTTTCTGGCGACAAATTAAGGTAGGAGGCGAGTTCTTTCTTCGGAATGCGATCGAAGAGTTCTGGATGTTTGCGTGTAAAGCGCTGTACGCGACCAGGTGCATCGAGCAAGTGCAAAGTAATCGTATGTGCCATGATTTCGCTCATCAAATGCATGACGTCTAACTCAAATGCTTGTTTAACATGTTCATGTTTATCGATGAAGGCGATCCATTGCAGCAAAGGCAACTTCACGACGCGCGCTTTTGTTACGCAGATGATGCTGTAAGGTGTGGGTGTTTTCAGTCGCCATGCGGCGTAACTGGTTTCCATATTGCGTTCATCGGCAAAGCGCAGAATCATTTCCTTGGCTTGCTGATTAGTAACAACGCGCTTCAATATGCCATCAAGGATGAAATATTGCTCCATTTCATGCACGCCCTGATGCAGCAGGAAGTCACCTTTGGGACAGTCCACGACGAGTAAATGCGACTCCAGTTCGGCCCATTCGCTATCAGTCATGTCTTTTAAGACAAGATTTTGTCTGAGCTGGACGCGAATGACATTTCGTTCTGGATGGTTATCAACAGTCGGCATTTACAAGATATGTAGATATAAAAGAAAGAAGGGTGGTCGGGGCCGATATCATGCGATGAAAATTGACCGGGGTCAATGATCGAAGCGAGGGCAGATCGATATGATACGCCCACTTGGATAGTGTATGCGTAAAAGCATAACTAAAGGGTATCTCTAAAAATCAACCGATCTGATTTTTAGAGGTGCCTTGCAAGTAAGAATGGCCGACAAAAGCGCGGCAACCATGGGATTAGGCAACGTTGCCTAACCTTTATCGAAATCAACCGAAGAGATATTCATTATGAAAAACGACATTCAGGCAGTAGCAGAAGGCGTAGAGCTGACAGACGGCTTCCACCTCCTGATGGAAGCCTTGGAAATGAACGGCATCACCAACATTTATGGTCTTCTCGGCATCCCTGTTACCGAAATCGGCCGTATGTGGCAAGCACGTGGTAACAAGTTCTTCAGCTTCCGTAACGAACAAAATGCAGGTTACGCGGCATCGGTTGCTGGTTACTTGACCAAAAAACCAGGCGTTTGCGTGACTGTTTCCGCACCTGGCTTCTTGAACGGTTTGACCGCACTGGCTAACGCCACCACCAACTGCTTCCCAATGATTCTGATTTCCGGTTCTTCGGAACGTGAAATCGTCGACCTGCAACAAGGCGACTACGAAGAAATGGATCAGTTGAACATCGCTCGCCCACATTGCAAAGCTTCGTTCCGTATCAACCGTACTGAAGACATCGGCGTCGCAGTTGTTCGCGCTATCCGTACAGCATTGTCCGGTCGTCCAGGCGGCGTGTATCTGGATATTCCAGCACGTCTGTTCAGCACCACCATGAGCGCAGAAGAAGGCGCGAAAACTCTGTTCGTTCCAGTTGATCCAGCTCCAGCACAGATCCCAGGTCCAGACGCTGTTGCACGCGCTGTTGCATTGATCAAAGGCGCTAAAAAGCCATTGATCTTGCTCGGCAAAGGTGCTGCTTACGCACAATGCGATGCAGATATCAAAGCACTGATCGAAGAAACAGGTATTCCTTTCACGCCTATGTCGATGGCTAAAGGCTTGGTTTCCGATACACATCCACAATGTGCTGCTGCTGCACGTTCGATGGTTCTGCAAGAGTCCGACGTCGTTGTATTGATCGGTGCTCGTCTGAACTGGTTGTTGTCGCACGGTAAAGGCAAAACATGGGGCGGTTCGAAACAATTCGTGCAGATCGACATCCAAGCTAACGAAATGGACAGCAACGTACCTATCGCTGCACCACTGGTTGGCGACGTTCAATCTTGCGTCAACGCATTGCGCGCTGGCCTGAAAGGCGCTGCTAAGCCAACAGAATGGATGAGCGCTATTGCTGAACGTGCTACCGGCACCAAAGCTAAATTGGCTACCAAACTGAGCACAGCTACTCCAGTCATGAACTACTTCAACTCGCTCGGCGCAATCCGTGACGTGTTGAAAAACTACCCAGACATCACCCTGGTTAACGAAGGTGCAAACACCCTCGACAACGCACGTATGGTCATCGACCAATACTTGCCACGCAAACGTGTGGATACAGGTACATGGGGCGTAATGGGTATCGGTATGGGTTCGGCTGTTGCAGCTGCTGTTGAAACCGGCAAACCAGTCGTTGCAATTTGCGGCGATAGCGCATTCGGTTTCAGCGCAATGGAATACGAAACAATCACCCGTTACAACTTGCCAGTAACCGTCATCATCATGAACAACGGCGGTATCTACCGCGGTGACGAAGCAAATCCAGATCACCAATTCTCGTGCATGTTGTTCAATCCGAACACCAAGTACGATATGTTCAGCGTAGCTCTGGGCGGCGAAGGCGTTCGTGCTGAAACTCCAGAACAACTGGCTAAAGCTTTGGAAGCTTCCCTGAAATCGGGCAAGCCAACCATCATCGACGCGATCATCGATCCAGCAGCTGGTGTTGAATCCGGCCGTATCGGTAACTTGAACATCGTTTCGACGATCGGTAAGAAGAAGTAATACTAGATAGAGCCAAGGCGCAAGCCATGGTCATTGCGTGGCACAGTTAGCGAAGTGTTGACTGTGCCGCAACTTGACACTGTTTGTGGTGCGGCACTAGACTAGAAGGTTAAGAACTCCAAGTAGTATTGGATTAAAGCCATGTAAATGGCGCGATTCCACTCAGAACTCTCTGAGTGGTTTTTCACTTCCTGAAAGTATTCTGATTTCAGGAGTCAAGTTAAACGATTGATAAGGAAATCTACCAATCATGAGTCAAACATTACCATTAGCAGGCGTTAAGATCATCGACTTCACCCACGTACAAGCTGGTCCAGCATGTACGCAGCTGTTGGCTTGGTTCGGTGCTGACGTTATCAAAGTTGAGCGTCCAGGTTCCGGCGACGTAACTCGCTCACAATTGCGCGACATCCCAGGCAAAGATGCTTTGTACTTCACCATGCTGAACAGCAACAAGCGTTCGCTGACCTTGGATACAAAAACCCAAGAAGGTAAAGAAGTTCTGGAAAAGCTGATCAAAGAATCCGACGTTATGGTCGAAAACTTTGGTCCAGGCGCGTTGGATCGTATGGGTTTCTCATGGGCACGTGTCCAAGAATTGAACCCAGGCATGATCATGGCATCGGTTAAAGGTTTCAGCGATGGTCACCACTACGAAGACTTGAAAGTCTACGAAAACGTGGCTCAATGTGCTGGCGGCGCTGCTTCCACCACAGGTTTCTGGGACGGCCCACCAACTGTTTCGGCAGCTGCTTTGGGTGATTCCAACACAGGTATGCACTTGGCAATCGGTATCTTGACAGCTCTGATGGGTCGTCAAAAAACTGGCAAAGGCCAAAAAGTTGCTGTGTCGATGCAAGATGCTGTTTTGAACTTGTGCCGCGTCAAACTGCGCGATCAACAACGTTTGGACAAAATCGGTTACTTGGAAGAGTACCCACAATACCCACACGGCAAATTCACTGACGTAGTACCACGCGGCGGTAACGCTGGCGGTGGCGGTCAGCCAGGTTGGGTTCTGAAATGTAAAGGTTGGGAAACAGATCCTAACGCGTACATCTACTTCACAATCCAAGGTCATGCTTGGGCGCCAATCTGTAAAGCATTGGGTAAAGAAGAATGGGTTGACGATCCTGCATACAAAACAGCAGAAGCTCGTCAAGACAAGATTTTTGACATCTTCGCAACTATCGAAGAATGGCTCAAAGACAAAACCAAGTTCGAAGCTGTCGACATTCTGCGTAAGTACGACATCCCATGCGCACCAGTTCTGTCGATGAAAGAATTGGCTAACGACGTATCGTTGCGCGAAAGCGGTTCGATCGTTGAAGTTGAGCACAAAGATCGTGGCGAAAAATACCTGACAGTTGGTAGCCCAATCAAATTCTCCGATATGAAACCAGAAATCACTGGTTCGCCATTGTTGGGCGAGCACACTGATGAAGTTCTGGCTCAATTGGGTTATTCGAAAGAGCAGATCGCTGCATTGCACGCTGCTAAAGCTGTTTAAGAATTTCTTAAACTAGTTCTAGCTTGTAAAAACGGCGCCCAGTTTGGGCGCCGTTTTTTTTCGTCTGTACCATGCGAAGGTAATGCGCAAGGTAGCGCTTTTGGGTGCGTAATCGTCAGCTGATATAGTGCTTGTTTGCTTGGACGAGCATGTCTGAGGATTGGGCGGTGGGCGATAAATTATGTTGCGATGCAAAATTTATCTAAGCTCGTATTGATTCTTGATGTTCTTGCATGGCTAGTGCGTTGCAAAATTTCATCGATAAATCGGTGTTAAAAAAGCACGAGAGGAGGGAATAAGAGTAGTTGCTGTGATGGCCTTATTTAAGAGGGAAAAATAGGCAAAACAGAGAAGGATGCGTAGGCCGAATATCATGCGATGAAAATTGACCGGGGTCAATGATGGAAGCGCAGGCAGATCGATATGATACGGCCACTCTATTAGCTATAGTGAATGCGCAGGCTGAAGGGTATCTCTAAAAACCTATACATGTTTTTTAAAGATGCCTTACCTTAAGAAGTAAGTAAACAGCACGGCCGTGACGAGAATGACTTTCATGGCCGGCTTAACAGGAAAATCATGTCTTCAGTAACGGCGTATCCGTCGACCACGACAGCAGATGACACCCTCCAAGTGAAGAGCCGCGATAGCGGCATCATTTCGGGTGGTCATTTGGTTGCGCGTGCACTGAAGAATGAGGGTGTCGATACCATCTTTACGCTATGTGGTGGGCACATCATCGATATCTACGATGGTTGTGTGGATGAAGGCATACGCATAGTTGATTTCCGTCATGAACAAGTCGCTGCACATGCAGCAGACGGCTATGCCCGCCAAACCGGCAAGCTCGGTGTTGTTGTCACCACGGCGGGTCCTGGTTGCACCAATGCTATGACTGGTATTGCTACCGCTTTCCGTTCAGAAAGCCCTGTGCTGCATATCGGTGGTCAAGGTGGCATCACCCAGCACATGATGGGTTCCTTGCAAGATTTGCCGCATACAGAAATGATGCGTCCCATCACCAAGTTTTCGGAAGGTGTGCGTTCTACCGAGCGTGTGGCAGACATGGTATCCATGGCGATACGCGCAGCGTTCGCTGGTGCATGTGGTCCTTCGTATCTGGAAATTCCGCGTGACGTACTGGATCGCGAAATCGATGTGAGTCGTGCGGTGATTCCTGCACCTAGCAGCTACCGTGCGTCAGTTAAATCGATAGGTGATCCACTCGACATAGAAAAGCTGGCGGATCTGCTGTTGCATGCAGAACGTCCGGTTATTCTGTTTGGCAATCAAGTGTGGACTTCGCGCGGACACAAAGAAGCTGTTGCTCTGGTGCGCATGCTGGATATTCCAGCTTACTTTAATGGCGCTGCGCGCGGCATTTTGCCGCCGGGCGATGCGCATCACTTCGATCGTACGCGTCGTGAAGGTTTCGACAAGGCGGATGTCATTGTGATCGTTGGTACGCCTTTCGATTTCCGCATGGGCTACGGCAAACGCTTGAGTCAAAATGCGAAGATCGTACAGATCGATCAAGACTATCGTACAGTCGGTAAAAATCGCGACGTCAATTTGGGTTTGGTTGGCGATCCGGGTGCCATCCTCGCAGCAACGCTGGAGGCAGCATCGGGTCGCATCGACAAATCGGCGCAAGCAAAACGCAAAGTATGGATGAAGGCCTTGCAGGCAGCAGAAGTTGTCGCAACGGAGAAATTGATGCCGCTGTTCAAATCGAACAGCTCGCCAATACATCCATATCGCGTTGCATATGAAATCAATGAATTCCTCGGCGAAGACACTATCTACATCGGTGATGGTGGTGATGTCGTGACGATCTCGGCACAAGCGGTTCGTCCACGTAATCCGGGGCAATGGATGGATCCAGGCGCCTTAGGCAGCTTGGGGGTTGGTACCGGCTTCGCAATTGCAGCCGGTTTGGCCAATCCGGAAAAAGAGGTATTGTGCTATTACGGCGATGGCGCATTCTCAATGACCTCGTTCGATATTGAAACAGCGAATCGCTTCAATGTCCCATTTATCGCGGTGGTCGGGAACAACTCGGCCATGAATCAAATCCGTTACGGCCAATTGGCTAAGTACGGTGAAGAGCGCGGTAATGTTGGTAACCTGCTGTCCGATATCCCGTACAGTCGGTTTGCTGAAATGTTGGGCGGTTATGGTGAGGAAGTGCGCGACCCATCACGCATCGCAGGCGCGCTACAGCGTGCTCGCGAGTCAGTACAGAAAACACGTAAATCTGCAGTCATCAATATCTGGGTCGATCCCGCGGTCTACGCACCAGGTACGATGGCGCAAACAATGTATAAATAATTTTTATTAGCTAAGTACTGCGCGAGTGGGGATGACCTGTTCGCGTTTTTTTGTAAAAGATAGGAGTAGTTGATGAGTAAGGCATTAAGCGGCTATCGCATTCTTGATTTCACACACGTGCAATCAGGCCCGACATGTACCCAGTTACTGGCATGGTTTGGCGCAGATGTTATCAAGGTTGAACGTGCTGGCGAAGGCGATGCTACACGCGGTCAATTGCGTGACATCCCTGAGGCAGACAGCCTCTATTTCACGATGCTCAACCACAACAAGCGTTCGATCACACTGGATACAAAAAACCCAAAAGGGAAAGCTGTCCTCGAAACCTTGATCAAGGAATGCGACGTACTGGTAGAGAACTTCGCACCTGGCGCGCTGGATCGCATGGGTTTCACATGGGAACGTATCAACGAACTCAACCCAAAAATGATCGTCGCATCGGTCAAAGGTTTTGGTCCTGGTCCATACGAACACTGCAAAGTGTATGAAAACGTTGCGCAATGCGCAGGCGGCTCTGCTTCGACTACCGGTTTCGACGACGGTCCACCAATGGTCACTGGCGCGCAAATCGGTGACAGCGGTACCGGCTTGCATCTGGCTCTGGGTATCTTGGCTGCATTGTTGCAACGTCACGCAACTGGTCGCGGTCAAAAAGTGTTGGCGCCTATGCAGGATGCCGTGTTGAATCTGTGCCGCGTTAAACTGCGTGATCAACAGCGTCTGGAACGTACCGGTACCATGAAAGAGTATCCGCAATATCCGGATACTCCGTTCGGTGACTCCGTGCCACGCGCCGGTAATGCATCGGGTGGTGGTCAACCTGGTTCGATTCTGAAATGTAAAGGTTGGGAAACTGACCCTAACGCCTACATCTACTTCATCGCTCAAGGTGCAGTATGGGCACCGATCTGCAAAGTGATCGGTAAAGAAGAATGGCTGACAGATCCAGCATACGCAACCCCAGCATCGCGCTTGCCACACTTGAAAAACATCTTCGCAACGGTCGAAGAGTGGACCAAGACCATGACCAAGTTCGAAGCTATGGATATCCTCAATAAGTTCGACATCCCTTGCGGCCCGATCTTGTCGATGAAAGAAATCGCTGAAGAGCCATCGCTGCGTGAAACCGGCACCATCGTTGAAGTGGATCATCCAGTACGGGGCAAATACCTGACAGTCGGTAACCCGATCAAGTTGTCGGACAGCCCAACGGATGTGACACGTTCGCCATTGTTGGGTGAGCACACAGAAGAAGTGCTTGGTCAACTTGGTTACAGCGCGGAAGATATTGCAGCATTGCGCGCAGAACGCGTGATCTCGTAATTTAAAAGCAAAGCGGTCTGTAAAGACCGTTGCTACAAAAAAGCCTCTCCCTAACGGGAGGGGCTTTTTTTATTGGATGACGGTATTCGCGTTTGTATATGCAGCGCACAGCGTATAGCGAATGCGATGGAGGAATTGATATATGCTTATTTCAGCCGGTAAAATGAGGTACTTTGGAGCGAGTCATTTTATTTTGGGATAGCATGGCGAAAGTACGTTAAACAGTTTATTCAAATGAGAATGATTCCTTTTACGGTGAAAATGCGAGCAGAAGGCTGATTTTTCTATTGTTTTTGCCTGCGGCCAGGGCATATGTACTAAAGATCATGTGGAAAATTGACCTTGGTCAATGCTGGAGGTGGGGCCGCATCGATAAGATACGGCCATCTGAAAAGGGTCTTTATATGCTAAAAAAAGCATATATTCGGTTCCCGGGAAATTAATTGATACGTAAGCCAAGCAGTAAGTGCAGCAAAGATGGTGGAAGTCGAACGGTCTGATGCAGAAAGACGGGCGTCCACGATGCAGGATAAAGCGCAATAAGACATAGAACGACACGATGAGAAGACCCTGATAACTGTCAGGGTATTTAAGCTGATTAGGAACAATCATGAACCACAAAGTCATTCCAATTGCAGTGCAAGAAGTAGTCAACACAAAGGAGCGCAAGCGTCAGGCGCCAAAAGGCCGCCGGGTTGACCCTGCTGCATTGGCTGAAGTGCGCGCGTTGCTGGGCGACGAATCACGTCAGGCTGATCTGCTGATCGAACATCTGCATAAAATCCAAGATAAATTCGGTCATCTGGCTTCCAGCCATCTGGCTGCGCTGGCGCAAGAAATGCGCTTGGCTCAAACAGAAGTGTATGAAGTGGCGAGCTTCTACCATCACTTCGATATCGTTAAAGAAGGCGGCATTGCACCGCAGGCATTGACCGTTCGCGTATGCGACGGCTTGTCATGTGAAATGGCTGGCGCGAAAGATATGTTGGCCAAGTTGCCTAAGCTTTTGGGCAAAGAAGTGCGCGTGATTGCAGCGCCTTGCGTTGGTCGTTGCGAACAAGCTCCAGTTGCTGTTGTTGGTCAAAATCCGATCATCAACGCAACATGCGAAGCAGTACAAGCAGCGGTTGAGAAAAAAGAAATCGTGCAAGCAGAAGGTAGTATTACTGACTTCGCTGCATATCAAAACGAAGGCGGCTACGCGCTGCTGAAAAAATGTATTTCCGGCGAACGCGATGTTGAATCTGTCATCAAGACGATGGAGGATTCCGGCTTGCGTGGTCTGGGTGGTGCAGGCTTCCCATCCGGTCGTAAATGGCGCATCGTGCGTGGCGAAAAAGGCCCACGTCTGATGGCTGTGAACATCGATGAAGGCGAGCCAGGTACATTCAAGGATCGCGTCTATCTGGAAAAAGATCCGCATCGTTTCCTCGAAGGCATGCTGATTGCAGCATGGGCTGTCGATATCCAAACTATCTATATCTATCTGCGTGACGAATACCACGGTTGCCGCACCATGCTGGAAGCGGAATTGGCGAAATTGAAAGCCAATCCACCGATGGAAAACATGCCTGAGATTTTCCTGCGTCGCGGCGCTGGCGCTTACATCTGCGGTGAAGAATCCGCGATGATCGAATCCATCGAAGGCAAGCGCGGCATGCCACGTCTGCGTCCACCATATGTGGCACAAGTTGGTTTGTTCGGCCGTCCTACGCTGGAACACAACTTTGAAACCCTGTACTGGGTACGCGACATTCTGGAAAAAGGCGGCGACTGGTTTACATCGCATGGTCGTCACGGTCGTAAAGGTTTGCGTTCGTACTCGGTCTCCGGCCGTGTAAAAAATCCTGGCGTCAAACTGGCTCCAGCCGGTATCACGATCCAGGAATTGATCGACGAACATTGCGGCGGCATGCTGGAAGGTCAAACCTTCTACGGCTATCTGCCAGGTGGTGCATCGGGCGGTATCTTGCCTGCATCGATGAACGATATTCCACTTGATTTCGATACCTTGCAACCATACGGATGTTTCATTGGTTCTGCAGCGGTCATCGTGATGTCGGATAAAGACACAGCAGTTCAGGCAGCACGCAACATGATGGACTTCTTCAAACACGAATCGTGTGGTCAATGCACACCGTGCCGTGTCGGTACCGCGAAAGCAGCTGAATTGATCAAGAAGCCAAAATGGGATGTCGGCTTGCTGGAAGATCTGTCGCTGGTTATGCGCGATTCGTCGATCTGTGGTTTGGGTCAGGCTGCGCCTAATCCTATCGACTGTGTCGTCAAGTACTTCCCGCATGAGTTGGCTTAAGCACGTAGCCCCCGGATTAAGGTGAAAAGATAATGAACGCAATTACCCGAAGCGAAATGGCACTGCTTGATGTGCCTACAGTTACGTTTGAATTGAATGGTCGTGAAGTAACCGGCCGTGCAACTGATACGATCTTGACCGTCGCCAAGCGCGAAGGCATAGAAATCCCGCACCTTTGCTTCAAAGAAGGTATGGACACAGCAGGTAACTGCCGCGCATGCGTCGTTGAAATCAATGGCGAACGCGTATTGGCACCTTCCTGCTGCCGTAACCCGACCAACGGTATGAAAGTAAATACCGAAAGCGAACGTGCAGTGAAATCGCAAAAACTGGTGTTGGAACTGTTGCAGTCCGATATGCCAGAAGCTGACTATACGCGCCACAATGAAGTGGACGAATGGGCTGCGAAAATGGGCGTCGGCAAACCACGTTTTGAAGCACGTGCAAAAGTTGCGTATGACTACTCGCATCCTGCGATCGCCGTTAACCTCGATGCATGTATTCAATGTACACGTTGCGTCCGCGCTTGCCGCGACGAACAAGAGAATGACGTGATCGGCCTGGCATTCCGCGGCGACCATGCGAAGATCGTGTTCGATATGGATGACCCTATGGGCGCGTCGACTTGCGTCGCTTGCGGCGAATGCGTACAAGCATGCCCGACTGGCGCACTGATGCCGGCCCGTGATGTCGCATTGAATGTCCCTGACAAACAAGTTGATTCCGTCTGCCCATATTGCGGCGTTGGTTGCCAACTGACTTACAACATCAAAGACAACAAGATTCTCTACGTGGAAGGCCGTGATGGTCCTTCTAACCGTGAACGTCTGTGCGTCAAGGGTCGTTACGGTTTCGATTATGCAAACCATCCACATCGCCTGACCAAGCCTTTGATCCGCCGTGCTGATGCACCTAAGAGCGGTGATTTCATCATGGATCCAGATCGCGTGATGGAAGTGTTCCGCGAAGCGACATGGGAAGAAGCGCTGCAAGTAGCCGGTGGTAACTTCGTCAAGATTCGCGATACCCACGGTAAAAAATCGCTGGCTGGTTTCGGCTCGGCTAAAGGTAGTAACGAAGAAGCGTATTTGTTCCAGAAATTGGTCCGTACCGGTTTCGGTAGCAACAACGTCGATCACTGCACACGTTTGTGCCATGCATCCTCAGTTGTCGCGCTGCTCGAAGGCATCGGTTCGGGCGCGGTCTCGAATCCAGTGATGGACGTGACCAAGGCAGAAGTGGTCATCATCATTGGTGCGAACCCAACCGTGAACCATCCAGTTGCTGCAACCTGGATCAAGAATGCGGTCAGCAACGGTACCAAGTTGATCGTTTGCGATCCACGTCGTACTGAGATGTCACGTATCGCACATCGCTTCATGCAATTCAAGGCGGATACCGACGTCGCGATGTTGAACGCGATGATGAACGTCATCGTTACCGAAAACCTAGTCGATAAAGAATTTATCGAAAGCCGTACCATTGGTTACGAAGAGCTGCGCAAAAACGTTGAAGGCTATACACCTGAATTGATGGCGCCTATCTGCGGTATCGATGCAGAAACGCTGCGTTATGTTGCACGTCTCTACGCAACATCGAAAGGTTCGATGATCTTGTGGGGCATGGGCGTATCGCAGCATATCCACGGTACCGACAATGCACGTTGCCTGATCGCTCTGGCATTGATGACCGGCCAAATCGGTCGTCCAGGTACAGGTCTGCATCCATTGCGCGGTCAAAACAACGTGCAAGGTGCATCCGACGCTGGCCTGATCCCTATGGTGTACCCAGATTACCAAAGCGTTAGCGATCCTAAGATCCGTGCCAACTTTGCAAAAGCATGGAAGATGTCGGAAGACTTGCTGGATCCAGAACCAGGTCTGACCGTGGTTGAGATCATGCATGCAATCACCGACGGCAAAATCCGCGGTCTGTATGTACAAGGTGAAAACCCAGCGATGTCCGATCCTGATGCTAACCATGCGCGTGAAGCGTTGGCAGCTTTGGATCACCTCGTTGTTCAGGATATCTTCTTGACTGAAACCGCTTATCTGGCTGACGTCATCTTGCCTGCAAGTGCGTTCCCGGAAAAAACCGGTACCTTCACGAATACCGATCGTACGGTGCAAATGGGTCGCCAAGCTTTGAACCCACCAGGCGAAGCCAAGCAAGATCTGTGGATCATTCAGCAAATGGCAAATCGCCTTGGTTGCGACTGGAACTACAAGCATGTGTCGGAAGTGTTCGACGAAATGCGTCACACCATGCCTAGCATCGCTGGTATCACATGGGAACGTCTGGAGCGTGAAGATTCCGTGACCTATCCATGCGAAAAAGAAGGCGATCCAGGTGAGCCAGTTGTGTTCGTTGACAGCTTCCCGCGTGAATCCGGTCGTGCGCGTTTCGTGCCTGCAGATATCATTCCTGCAGCTGAGCGTCCTGATACCGAATATCCGATGGTTCTGATCACCGGTCGTCAGTTGGAACACTGGCACACAGGTAGTATGACGCGTCGTGCAACCGTTCTGGATTCGATCGAACCAGATCCAATCGCTCTGATCCATCCGTTGGATTTGGCGAATATGGGCGGCAATCCAGGCGACATCATCACGCTGCAATCGCGTCGCGGTGAAGTTTCCTTGTATGCACGTGCTGACGATAGCTCGCCACGCGGCGCGGTCTTTGTACCGTTCTGCTATTACGAAGCGGCGATTAACCGTTTGACGAATGCTGCGCTGGATCCGTTCGGCAAGATTCCAGAGTTTAAATACTGCGCAATCCGTATTACTCTGGGCGGTACAGCTCCGGTCCAAACCAGTTACGGTGGCGGCCAAGCATTGACCAACTTGACGAATAGCCTGGCGCTTAATTAAGGCGTTTTAGCCAAAGTTAGCTGGCATTAAAGAAACCGGCACTTGCTCTTGCAGCAAGTGCCGGTTTTTATTTGGATGAGTTTTTTGAATACTTGATGTGGATGCTAGAGGTGCAGTCCCAGCACGACCGCACCGACTGTAATCAGCAGGCAAGACAGTATCCTGCGCATGCTCAATTTTTCACCGAGAAATAACCAGCCTATCAGCGCGGCAAACAATACCGATGTTTCACGCAAGGCGGAGACGGTTCCCATCGGTGCCAGCGTTACGGCCCAGATCACGATGCCGTAAGCCAGCAGCGACATGAAACCACCACCCAGTGCGGTCCAGGTTTCGCTAACACCTAATGTGATGGGTAGACGCCTGTGTCGCCATAGATAGATCAATGCCAGCGGTATGCTGTCGAGCACGAATAACCAGCCGCAATAAGATAGTGCGTTGCCTGATGCACGGGCGCCCATGCCGTCAGTAATCGTGTACGCCGCGATGAAAGCACCTGTGGTGAATGCTGCGATAGGACCTGCAAGATTCACGTGATCCTTGATGTGCGCGAGGCTGATGATGCCGACGGAAATCAGGATCACGCCCAGCAATGTCAGCATGCTCATTTCTTCGCCGACAAACAGTGCTGCACCGAGTGTTACGAGTAAAGGCGAAGAACCACGTGCAATTGGGTAAGACTGACTAAAGTCGCCAATCCGGTAGGCGCGTATCAGAAACAGGTTGTAACCAGTATGCAGGACGGCCGATAAGGCGATGAAGGGCCAACTTGCTGCCAGCGGCAGTGGCAGAAAAAATATCAGTGGTAACGAGCCCAAACCTGCGCCTATCGTCATGACGGCGAGGGAACCTAGTCTATCGGCGCTGCTCTTTAATAGGGCATTCCAGGAGGCATGTAAGAGCGCGGCGCATAGCACCAATGCTAGGACAAATGGACTCATGCCATGCTGCCGTAAGAAGGATGCATTATTCGATGGATAAGTAGATTGAAGCATCCATGATACTCGTACTGCTTTCAGAACGTGTTTACGCCTTGGGTCGCTATTGGATAGATTAACGTGACTCGTCCTGCTTACCTGCCTGAGCAGGCCTGGTAATGCGATAATCACGACATCTGATTTTCATCTGCTTGTTAAGCGTGCATCGTATGATTAGCCGCTTGCAAGTGCAGTCGTCTTATTTTGAATTTGTTATCTATGAATGCTCGTCCAGTTTTATCCAATGCGGTTCGCAAGCTGACTCATGATGTTGAAGTCATGGATGAACGCGGTCGCGCTTCAACGATAGCGATTCCGGCTGAACAGCCATTGACGATTTATGTCGACAAGCGCGAACTGGTGACCTTGATGACCTTGGGCGGTGCGCCGGAAGCATTGACTCTGGGTTATTTGCGCAATCAGCGTTTTATCAAAAATATTGAAGACATCTTGTCGGTGCAGGTGGATTGGGATGTCGATGCGGCGGCGGTAGTAACGCGCAACGGTATCGATAATATTGAAGAGCGCACTTCCAAGCGCACGGTCACGACAGGTGGTGGTGAAGGCACAGTGTTCGGTGGCTTGATGGATGAAATTGATTCCATCTCTTTGTCATCTGATGCGCGCTTAAAGCAATCTACCTTGTACAAAATCATAGACACCATACGCATACATCGTTCGGTCTATAAGCAAGCCGGTTCGGTGCATAGTTGCGCCTTGTTTTCTGCAGATGGTGAGCTGATTCATTTTGTTGAAGATGTCGGCCGTCACAATGCCGTCGATGCAATCGCAGGCAAGATGTGGTTTGACGATATGCGTGGTGACGACAAGATTTTCTACACCACAGGTCGTCTCACATCAGAGATGGTGATGAAGGGCGCGCAAATGGGCATCCCATTTTTGCTATCCCGTTCCGGTGCAACGCAGATGGGGCACATGGTAGCCGAACGTCTGAAGATGTCATTGATTGCACGTTGTAGCGGCAAACACTTCCTATTGCTGAGTGGTGCTGACAGGATCGTTTTTGACGACCTTGCAGTAGCCGAAAACGCGTAGCCGATTCAAACGGGTTTATGCAGTGCGATTATTGTGGCTGCTTGATACAAGTGTGTGG
The DNA here is from genome assembly GCF_900130075.1 of Herminiimonas arsenitoxidans. Classification (NCBI taxonomy): domain Bacteria; kingdom Pseudomonadati; phylum Pseudomonadota; class Betaproteobacteria; order Burkholderiales; family Oxalobacteraceae; genus Herminiimonas; species Herminiimonas arsenitoxidans. The sequence goes on along the minus strand of NZ_LT671418.1, from coordinate 1,989,840 downwards.
GTAGATGTCTTGCGCGGTGCAATGCCGGTAAAAGCAAAATCTACCTCTGGATGTACGCCGGAAATAATATCGGCGATTGCGCGTCCCGAACCGCAGCCCATGGTCCAGCCCAGCGAACCATGTCCGGTATTCAAAAATAAATTACTGAATTTTGTCTTGCCTATGTAGGGCACGTTTGATGGCGTCAATGGACGCAGCCCAGCCCAGTATGCCGGACTCTCGTAATCGCAAGCATCGGGAAATAGTTCGCGCGTTCTGCGTGTAATTGCATCGCATCGGGTGGCATTCAGTTCGCGCGAGTAGCCGTTGAATTCGCAAGTGCCAGCTACACGCAGTTTATTTCCCAGTCGCGACAAAACCAATTTGTAGCCATCATCAATCAGCGATACGGTTGGTGCCAAATCGGGATTCACAATCGGATATGTTGCTGAATATCCTTTGCCCGGATAGATCATTAAAGCTATGCCTAAGGGCTTCAACATCGGCACGGAAAAACTTCCCATCGCCATCACGAATGCATCCGCGTGCAGCGTCATGTGACGACCTTCCGGATTAATCACTTCAACGCCGGTTACGCGTGCCGCAGCGCCGCTTCCTTCTGTAATTAGACGTGTCACCGTCGTGTTGTATTGAAAGTTGACGCCGCGCTCTTGCGCCTTGCGTGCCAGGCCGGTGGTGAATTTGTAGATGTCGCCGGATTCGTCTGTTTCAGTAAAGTCAGCACCGACTATTTGCTTGCGGATATGCGCTAACGCTGGTTCCAGCGTGACTGCCTGATCTGCGGTCATGGGCTCACGCGGACAACCGAGATCGCGCATCACGCTGGCTGATGCCAATGATTCATCAAAGTCTTTTTGATCTGTATAAAAGTGCAGAATGCCGCGCGTTAAACAGTCGTAGTCTATGTCGACTTCGGCACGTACAGATTGCAGAGTCTGACGGCTGTATTCAGCGATCGCGACGATTTGATGAATGTTATGGACGGTGCGCGTCGGTGTGCATTCGCGCAGAAAGTTCATGCCCCATTTCCATTGCAGCCATTCGGCGCGGAAACGATAGAGCAGGGGCGCATCTTCCTTGCCTAGTGATTTGAGGATGGTCATGGGCGCGGTCTTGTTGGCCCATGGCGTGGCGTGCGAGACAGAGATCTGGCAACCATTGGCAAAACTGGTTTCCTGCGCAGCACCGGGTTGGCGTTCGATGACCGTTACGTCGTGACCAGCTTTGTTCAAAAACCAGGCCGATGCCGTGCCGATAATGCCCGAACCCAAAACGATGACTTTCATGACGCGATCAATCCCGAGATGTTGCTGTTGATGCCTGCGATTGAACGATGCGGATTGCAGACTGGCCTGTATTTAGCCCGGTCGCAACAATATCCTGCCTTGGTAAGGTTTGCCTATGACTACTGTCAATAATCACTGTAAACCTCGTCATAAATCATCAAATAGCGGTTTTTTATACCTCTAAATCATAAGTTATGAGTAATGATTATGATTAAATACTTTAACTATACCTAATCATTATTGAGCATTACGATACGTTCGCAGTCTGTAGAAAGGTGTGCAGACAGGGTTCCGCAGTGACGTGAACATATAGAAGAGGAAGTGCCATGATCAATTCCGTACTTGAACAATGCCCGATACGTGATGCAGTTGAATGCCATCTTGCTGCCTATAACGCAGCGTTCTACGAGCTCGGCTTGAGCTGGCACTGGGATGATGAAACATTCCACGCGCTGCAAAGCCTGTCGTGCGAAAGAGATCGCATCAAGAAATATATGGAAACGCATCAATCGCATTTGCTCAGAGTGTACGACGCGGACTTCCTGATCGATGCCATCCAAACTACCAAAGCTCGCTGCTACGAAACAATGACACATGGCGGTGCTAAAAAAGCATCGACAGTCAATTGGGCAGAATTTCAGCGCGCTGAAGTCGGCGTCTGATCAACATAATTTTTAAGCGACAGTGCCGAGCGCACTGTGCTGATCCGCTAGGAATAATGAAAAAAGCCGCATCGTGTGATGCGGCTTTTTTATTGCGTAGCGTAAGGATGCCGCTAAGGGCGTCGACCAAACATCATTTGCTCAGCCAGAAATTTCTTGGCAGGCTGGATCGCATCTACCATGCCTAGCGATATTCCCAGCAAGGTTTGCGAAATAATCCCGCGAGAGTTATCTGCGAAAATCCTCGCCATGATGTCGGTCAGATGGATAGTGGTGTTGCGATCCGTGCGGCGTTTTTCTGCAAACTTGTTTAATGCCTCCGGCATCGCATGCGTGCTTAGCAGTTGTGCCAGCACTGCCGCATCGCGCAATCCCAGATTGAGTCCCTGACCTGCAACGGGATGCAAGGTTTGAGCGGCATTGCCGATCGCAATTATGCGTTCGGATGCATCTGGCTTCGCATTTAAGCCGAGTGGGAAGGCGTTACGTTTGCTGCAGGCTGTGAAGTTTCCCAGACGCGTGCCGAAGGCACGTCCAAGTTCTTGCAAGAATGCAGCATCCGGTAAGGCCAGCAAATGCTCTGCTGTTTTCGGACGTACACACCATACCAAGGCATAGCTATCATCCTGTGGCAGCAAGGCCAGCGGTCCTTCATCCGTGAAGCGTTCAAAAGCGCGATGTGAAATCGCTGCGCTGACATCTACGTGTGCGACGATCGCAATTTGATCGTAGTCGCGATGCAGAGTTTTTTTGGTTTGCTCGTTATAGATGCCGCCTTCAGCCTGTATCACCAACTGTGCGGACAAGGGCGCATGTTCGGCGAAATTCAAGCTCACCATGCCATCGTTTTCCGTGATACTGCTAACGCTTTGCGGGCGTATCATCTTGATCGCCGTCGCTCCTGCAAGTGTGTTCAGAGCGGAGACGATAGCGCCGTAACGTGTGACGTGACCAAGCGCGGGTAGATGGTATTCAGCACGGTCTATCAGGGTGCGGCCGAAATGGCCGCGGCGGGAGACGTGAATTTGATGGATGGCTGTCGCGGCAATGGGCCATGCACCTATCCGTTCCAGGATTTGCTGACTGCCGTATGACAGTGCAATTGAACGTGGATCTTGTGCGCTTTGCTCTATGGTTTTTGCATCTATCAGTGCAATGCGATCAGCTTGTTTGCCATGCTTGACCAATAATGCAGCGAGCGCCAGTCCTACCGGGCCGGCGCCGCAAATGGCGATGTCGAAATCAGTCTGCATGGCAATCGAATCAGTGCTTCATCAAGGCTTCGATATCGGCCACAGTTTTTGGTGCTGCTGCGCTCAAGACGTGCGAACCGGTGGCGGTGACCAAGGCGTCGTCTTCGATGCGGATGCCGATATTCCAGTATTTTTCTGGCACGCCTTCTGCAGGGCGAACGTAAATGCCCGGTTCAACTGTCAGTACCATACCGGCTTGCAAAGTACGCCATGGCTTGTCTGTGCCATTTGGTGCCGCATCGCGATATTCGCCGACATCGTGTACGTCCATGCCCAGCCAATGCCCAGTGCGATGCATATAGAACTGGCTGTAGGCGCGGCTGGCAATGACGTCATCCAGCGAGCCAACCTTGTTTTTGTCGAGTAGGCCGGTATCCAGCATGCCTTGTGCCAGAACTTTGACAGCGGCATCGTGCCCATCCATAAAGCGTTTGCCTGGACGTGTTTCTGCAAACGCAGCATCTTGCGATGCCAGGACGATTTCATACAATTCTTTTTGCGGGCCGGAAAATTTGCCGTTCGCCGGGAAGGTACGTGTAATGTCAGATGCGTAGCTGTCGAGTTCACAACCGGCATCGATCAAAACCAGATCGCCATCTTTCAACTCTGCATCGCTGGCACGGTAGTGCAGCACGCAGGCATTCGCGCCGGTGGCGACGATGGAGCCGTAAGCTGGAAACTGCGAACCGCTGTTGCGGAATTCATGCAGGATTTCTGCTTCCAGATGATATTCACGCAGGCCGGGGCGCGAGATGCGCATTGCACGTCTATGTGCTGCTGCTGCGATATCTGCCGAGCGTTGCATGATGTCGATTTCACTAGCATCCTTGAACAGACGCATTTCATCCAGCAGTACATGCACATCGTAGGCAGCAGTCGGCGGTGTGACGCCGGCACGTGCTTGCGTGCGTACAGTTTGCAGCCAGCCTTGTACTTGGGTATCGAGTTTGCTGTCGCTGCCGAGTGCGTAGAATAGGGCGGGTGCATTCGCCATCAACTTCGGCAGTTCTGTATCCAGTGCCTCTATCGGATAGGCCGCATCGAAACCAAAAGTACTGCGCGCTACATCGGGGCCATAACGAAAGCCATCCCAGATTTCACGTTCCATATTCTTTTCGCGGCAGAACAAGATGGCTTGGTTCTTTGCGCCTGCGACTAAGACAATTACAGCTTCCGGTTCGGTGAATCCGGACAAATAATAGAAATAGCTATCGTGTCGGTACGGATAGTCGGCGTCGCGGTTGCGCATGACTTCCGGCGCGGTCGGAATGATCGCTATGCCGCCGCCTTTGGCTTGCATTTGTGCGATCAGTGATGCGCGTCTATCGGTGTACGGTTTCATTTGTAATGTCCTGTCAAAGGTGCATTCAGTTCTGCCAAACGTTCAGCCGTGCCTACATCGGTCCAGTCACCGCGGTACAGTTCGCCACCGACCTGGCCGCGCGCTGCATATTCACGCAACAGTGGTGCGAGCTTGGCCGATTCACCGGCCGCTATCGAATCGAACATGCAGGGGCGATACACGCCTATGCCGGAAAAAGTCAGTCTAGGCTCGCCTTCGTTGGTGATGGAAAAACTGTGTAATGCAAAATCACCCAGCGGGTTATGTGCCGGATTTTTTACCAGATACAGCCATGCTACATCGCGCTGATCGACAGGGTATGGATTGCCCCAGACATCGTTATCTTCCAGCACATTTTTCACTTGTGCAAAATCAAAGTGGGGGCAGTAGATGTCAGCTGCAAGAGCCAGAAAAGGTTCATCACCGAGCAGGTGGCGAGCCTTGGCAATGCCGCCCGCGGTTTCTAAGGCGGTGCCTTCAGCTGAATAGCTGATACGTGCACCAAATTTTTCACCATTGCCCAGTGTTTCTTCAATCATATTGCCGAGGTGGGCGTGATTGATCACGATATCTGTGATGCCGGCGCGCACCAGATTCAGGATGTGCCAGACGATCAAAGGACGTCCGCGCACTGTGAGCAGCGGCTTGGGGCAGGTATCTGTGAGCGGACGCATTCTCTCGCCGCGTCCGGCTGCGAATATCATCGCTTTCATGGTGTTCGCATTTCGTTAATAGATCTTTGATGCAGCCTGCGTAGCCAAGGGCTAGCGGCAGGCCGGAGTGTGCTGTTGCTTAAAAGGTATAGCCGACTTGTGGCGCCTTGTCTTCTAGCTCGTCCAGTAATTTCACTAGCGGTGCGAGTTCTTTGTAACGATAGGCCACTTTGCGGGTGTATTCCATGACCAGCGGCAGGTCTTTCAGGTAAGCGTCTTTGCCGTCGCGGTGATACAGGCGCGCAAAAATACCCAGCACTTTCAGGTGCCGCTGCAAGCCCATGAATTCAAAATCGCGATAGAAAGAATCGATATCAGGATTGACCGGCAAACCAGCACGTTTGGCGCGCTCCCAATAGCGGATTGCCCAGTCCAGTACGATTTCCTCGTCCCATTGAATATAGGCATCACGTAGCAATGAGGCCAGATCGTAGGTAATAGGACCAAATACCGCATCCTGGAAATCCAGAATGCCGGGATTGCCTTGCGTCAGCACCATCAGGTTACGCGAGTGATAATCGCGGTGTACATAGACTTGCGCTTGCGCAAGGTTATTCGCCAGCAGGAGCTCGAATATATTGTTCAGCGTAGTCGTTTGCTTTTCTGTCATGGTCAGGCCAAGATGCTTGCCTATATACCATTCGGGAAACAGCATCAGTTCGCGCAACAGCAGGGCGCGATCATATTCGGGTAAAACCGCCGGTTTGCTGTGTGTCTGGATGTGGACCAATGCATCGATGGCATCGATATATAACTTGTGCGCATTGTCCGGATTCAACAATTGCAGATAAGTAGTCGATCCAAGGTCGGTCAGCAGCAAAAAGCCCTGGTCGATATCTTGTGCCAAAATGCTCGGCACGGACACTCCGGTTTCGCCAAAAACCTCTGCGACATGGATAAAAGGCCGTACGTCTTCCTGCGGCGGAGGGGCATCCATTACGATAAAAGTGGCCCCATCCGCGCCGTCTATGCGGAAATAACGGCGGAAACTTGCATCGGAGGATGCTGGTCGTAAGGAGTCCAGTTTGAGCAGCGGCGCTGGTAAAGAGGCTAGCCATTTGTTGAGTTCCGTCAGACGCAAGTCGTCAGCGGAATCAGATGTTGTATGTAAAGACATGAAGCAAGCCTAGGTAATCCGGTTGATGGGCGGTGAGTTCCCATATAATAAGGGATTAAATTCGAAAAATCGCCAGCGATGGTACTCAAAACTCTATTTTCATGACCTGGCCCTTCTCTTTTCACCGCCCTCAGCGTTTGCTAACGACAATGGCCGCATTGATCGCCGCGGTTTCTGCGCCGACCTTCGTTTCTGCCCAAATTGTTGAAACAACTGCAAAATCGCCCAAGGCGGCCGAACGTGACGAAGAGACGCGTGTCAGTGCCGAGCAAATGACTGGGCGTCCGGATCGTGAGCTGGTGCTGGATCGTGATGTGGAAATCATCCGCGGCGAGACGACGGTTTCTGCCGATCATGCGACTTATTGGGTGAGCGAGGATGAAGTCGAAGTGAACGGCAACGTTCGCATGACACGCTTCGGCGACCGTTACACCGGCGACAAGATGCGCATCAAGATGGATACGGGTGTTGGTTATGTCACCAATACGACGTACCTCATGCAAGAGAGCAATGGGCAAGGACGCGCGGAACGAATCAATTTCGAAGGGGAAGACCGCGCAGTTGTTGTCGGGGGAACCTATAGTACTTGCGAAGGCCCGAATCCGGACTGGTATATCAAATCGAGCACCTTGGAACTCGACACCGGGCGTGAGGTTGGCTCTGCCGAGTCGCCTGTGATTTATTTCAAGGGCGTACCGATTCTGGGTGCGTTCTCTATGTCTTTCCCGCTTTCCGGGGCACGCAAGTCGGGTTTCCTGGCGCCGACATTTGGTACAACGAGTACCGGCGGTTTTGAATTAGCGACACCTTATTATTTCAATATCGCGCCGAATCGCGATTTGACACTGACACCGCGATACATTGCCCGTCGAGGCCTTATGTTGGGTGCAGATGCGCGTTACTTGGATGCTGATTACGCAGGACAAACCAAAGCGGAATTCCTGCCTAATGATAGTGAGACCAAGACCGATCGTTGGGCGTTTTCCTCTGTGCATACGCAACGCTTTAATTCAGCGGCGTCGTTTGGCTGGAATATCAATTCGGCTTCGGATAATAACTACCCTGTTGATTTTTCCCGGAATCTGACAACGAGTACGCAACGCTTGTTGTCGCGAGATCTGTACTTCAATTACTCTGGTAGTTTCTGGACGGCGACGGCACGCGCTTCTAACTATCAAGTATTGCAGGATCCTGCTTCTCCTATCGTTGCTCCGTACGATAGACTGCCTCAGGTGAGCCTTGTAGCAGGACGACAAGACGTTAATGGTTTTGATTGGACGGCAAATCTTGAGGCGACACGCTTCTGGCATCCGACTCTGGTGCGCGGCGAGCGTTATGTCGTTAATCCTAGTATTTCATACCCGATTATTCGTCCTAGTTATTTCCTGACGCCGAAATTGTCGCTGAATGCCGCGACATACAGCGTACAGGATCCCTCTACCGACATCAGTTCAAAATACAACCGCGCACTGCCGACATTTTCTCTGGATGGCGGTTTGGTATTTGAGCGTGAAACCAGTATTTTTGGTCAAGCCGCAACCCAGACTCTGGAACCGCGTCTGTTCTACGTAAGAACGCCGTATCGTGATCAAAGTCAGTTCCCGATATTTGATACGGCATTAGCTGATCTGAGCTTTGCGCAGATTTTCAGTGAAAATCGTTTTATCGGTAATGATCGCATCAGCAACGCGAACCAGTTAACGGTAGCAATGGTCTCACGCTATATCGAAGAAAGCGGCACAGAGCGTTTGCGTTTAGCACTTGCTCAGAGGCTTTATTTTGACGACCAACGCGTTATCTTGGGTACCCCGATTGCGGAAAGCAAATCCGATTTGCTGGCATCCGCCATGCTCAAAATTTCCAATGCGCTCAGCACTGAAGGCAATATGCAATATAGCGCAAGTGAAAGAGCTGTTACTCGCGCCAATGCAGGGGTGAGCTGGCGGCCGGAGCCAAAGAAAGTATTGAATTTGACCTACCGTGTTGACGTACCGAATGCCTTGCGTCAAGTGGACGTATCTGGCCAATGGCCGATCGCTGATCGCTGGTATGGTGTCGGTCGACTCAATTATTCTTTGCCCAACGATTATGCGAATCGCCCTAGCTATACGCAAACAGGAGTGGCGCCCGCCAGAGGTTTGTCTGAAGGCTTGATCGGTCTTGAATACAAGGCCGATTGCTGGATATTCCGCGTGGTGGCGCAACGTATTCCAACGGCGACTGGCCAATCAACTTCAACGCTCTTTTTTCAACTCGAGTTGAGCGGCTTAACAAAGTTGGGTTCCGATCCTTTGGAAGCTTTGCGTAGAAGTATTCCCGGCTATCAAGTTTTGGGACAACCTTCCAATAATCTTAATTATTAAGCTGTTACGTAGAAATCATGAGTCATCCTATGTTTAATTTTCAAAAGCCGATTCGATCTGTCAAACATGCATTGATTTTGTTGAGCATGACGTGTGGCGTGACGCTTGCTGCCCATGCGCAAAACATGGTTCCTGCCAATGTCAATGCCGCTGCAGCTTCTCCTAGTGTGCAGCCGCGTTTGGCCGATGCCATTATTGTGGTGGTCAACAATGAAGTAATCACACGCTACGAATTCCTTGAGCGTCTCAAGATGATCGAGGCACGCTTGAAAAGCCAGGGTGGTGCCATGCCGCCGCGTGATCAACTGCAGCGCCAATTATTGGAGCGCATGATCGTCGAGCGCGCACAATTGCAGCAAGCGAAAGAGTCTGGGATCAAGGTTGATGATGCGATGTTGGATCGCGCCGTCGGTCGTATTGCAGAACAAAATAAATTGAGCATGCCGGAATTCCGCAAGCGCTTGGAAGAAGATGGTCTGATCTACTCCAAATTTCGTAACGAAATTCGCGATGAGATCACCATGCAGCGTTTGCGTGAGCGCGAAGTAGATAACAAGATCCAGATATCGGATGCTGAAATAGATGCTTACCTCGCAGCACAAAATGGTACGACTGCGGCTGCCCCGCAGGAATTGCATCTCGCACAAATTCTGATTCGTGTGCCTGAAAATGCAACGCCACAACAACTCGCCGATAGCAAAAAACGTGCAGATGACGTAATAGCGCAATTGAATGCTGGTGCAGACTTTACCAAATTGGCAGTTGCCTATTCAGATGGTACGGATGGCTTGACGGGTGGTGAGTTGGGTTGGCGTACTGCGGAGCGTTTGCCGCAATTATTCGTTGATGCCACAGCCAATCTGCAAGAAGGACAAATTGCACCGCTGGTTAAGAGCGGTAACGGTTTTCACATTATCAAGTTGCTCGGAAAACGTACGCAAAGCGTGATGCGTGGTGCGGCGCAGGATCATGGTGCTGCGGCACCTGCAGCTGTCAAGCAAACACATGTCAGCCATATTCTGATCAAGGTGAATCAAGTTGTCTCGGCAGCGGAAGCACGCCGCAAATTGACGGAATTGAAGCAGCGTCTGGATAACAAGGCCGCGACGTTTGAAGAATTGGCACGACTGTATTCGAATGACTTCTCTGCATCCAAAGGTGGCGATCTCGGCTGGATTTATCCTGGCGATACCGTGCCGGAATTCGAACGCGCGATGGATGCGCTGCCGATAGGTCAAGTCAGTGAGCCGATCGAATCTCCATTTGGTTATCACTTGATTCTCGTGACGGAACGCAAGAGCGACGACGTATCGCAAGAGCGTCAGCGCATGATTGCGCGTCAGGCAATTCGCGAACAAAAAATGGAAGAAGCAACGCAGGATTGGTTGCGCCAAGTACGTGATCGCGCCTATGTCGAATACCGTTTGGAAGATAGATAATCATGTCCATCTCGTTTTATCCATGCTGTGAGTAAGCGTCCGACTATCGCCATTACTTGTGGCGAACCGGCCGGTATTGGCCCGGAAATTTCAATCCGGGCTGCATGGGAATTGCGTGCCGATGTAAAAAGCATACTGATAGGCGATGCGGCATTTTTAGCCATGACCGCTGCTGCCATCAATCCGGCTATTCGATTGTCAGCATTATCTTTGCAAGCCGTACGTAATAGCGGTTTGCCGGATTTTCCACGTGACCAAATTACTGTGATCGACTGCTCGCTTGCGGCGCACGTGGTGCCTGGCAAGCTGGATGTGCACAATGGTCGTTACGTCTTGCAAACGCTGGATATTGCGATAGAAGGTGCAATGCAAGGCTGGTTCGATGCGATAGTCACTGCGCCGCTGCAAAAAAGCACGATCAACGAAGCCGGCGTACCATTCACCGGCCATACAGAATATCTGGCTGATAAAACCAATACTGCACAAGTGGTGATGATGTTGGCGACCAATGCGACGCCGCAGCCCTTGCGTGTGGCCTTGGCAACGACGCATCTGGCACTGAAAGATATCGCTGCGGCAATTACTTTCGATAGTCTGGCCGGCATCCTCGATATCCTGCACGCAGATTTACAGAAGAAATTCGGTATTGCGCAACCACGTATTCTTGTAACCGGTTTGAATCCGCATGCAGGCGAAGGCGGCTATCTGGGACGTGAAGAAATTGAGGTCATCACGCCGGTACTACAAGCTGCACTTGCAAAAGGTTTTGATGTGCGCGGTCCTTATCCAGCCGATACCTTGTTCCAGCAAAAGTATCTGGAAGATGCTGATTGCGTGCTCGCGATGTATCACGATCAGGGTTTGCCGGTATTGAAGTACGCCAGCTTCGGGCTGGGCGTAAACATTACCTTGGGCTTGCCGATTATTCGTACCTCGGTTGATCACGGTACAGCGCTGGATCTGGCTGCGGCCGGTTTGGGCCATGCCGATCATGGCAGCATGCTGGAAGCGATACGCGTTGCATCGCAAATGGCAACAGCATCCACCTCTTTTACAGAAGCAACTCGCTGAATCCATTCGGCTTGAACCGTTAATCAATGAAACATATCCCCCGCAAGCGCTTCGGCCAGAATTTTCTGACCGACGACACAGTTCTATACAACATCATTCGCGCGATCGATCCACAGCCACAAGATACGATGGTTGAAATCGGTCCTGGCCTGGCTGCCATGACGCGCTTGTTGCTGGAAGGCGTGGATCAGATGCACGTAGTTGAACTGGATCGCGATCTGGTTGAGCGCTTGAAGAAAACTTTCGATCCGAAGAAGCTGATTATTCATTCGGCAGATGCCTTGCAATTCGATTTTTCGTCTATTCCGGTTCCAGCCGGCAGCAAGTTGCGCGTGGTTGGAAACTTGCCATACAACATTTCCAGTCCCTTGCTGTTTCATCTGGCAGAGATGGCGCCACATGTGCAGGATCAACACTTCATGCTGCAAAAGGAAGTGGTCGAACGCATGGTGGCCGAACCGGGTAGCAAGACCTATGGTCGTTTGTCTGTGATGCTGCAATGGCGTTATCACATGGAATTGATGTTCATAGTGCCGCCGACTGCATTCGATCCGCCGCCACGTGTAGAGTCAGCGATTGTCCGTATGATTCCGCTCGAAAATCCACTGCATTGCGATCGGGAAAAATTGGAACAAGTCGTACTGAAGGCATTCTCGCAACGTCGCAAGGTCATACGTAATTGTTTGGCCGGCATGTTTACTGAAAACGATTTGATCGAAGTCGGTATCGATCCTCAATTGCGGCCGGAAACAATTCCACTTGCACAATACGTCGCATTAGCCAATCGCCTGTAAGGCGAATTCGCGCTCCTCGATTTTCTGTGTGTCAGGCAAAGAATGCCTGATCGGCATAGAATTCAGGCTTCACTTTATTTACCCACGAGGATATCCATGCGCATTCTTCACACCATGCTCCGCGTCGGCGATCTGCAACGATCCATAGACTTTTATACCAAACTGCTCGGTATGAAATTGCTGCGCCAGGTGGAAAACACCGAATACAAATACACGTTGGCTTACCTCGGTTATGGCAGCAATCCAGAGCATGCTGAGCTGGAACTGACCTATAACCATGGCCAACATGAATATGAAATGGGTACGGCTTACGGTCACATTGCAATTGCAGTGCCAGATGCTTACAAGGCTTGTTCTGATGTCAAAGCCAGTGGCGGTAACGTAACGCGTGAAGCAGGACCTGTCAAAGGTGGTAGCACCGTGATTGCGTTTGTTGCGGATCCCGACGGTTACAAAGTCGAGCTGATCGAACGCAAGGAATGGGAAAGTACAGAGAAGTTCTGATGTTTGAAAGAGTGCTCTACGTAGGGCAACTCGCATCATGCATGTCGACATGCATGATGCAGTCTTGCTAGAAAATCGGTAGCGTTTCCGGCGCGTGATCACGCAAGGCTTTTTTCGCCGCAGCAAATTCAGGGAATACCGATTGCACAGTCGCCCAGAATTGCGGACTGTGATTCATCTCGCGTAAATGCGACAACTCATGTGCAATCACATAATCGATTAATGGCAGTGCAAAATGAATCAGCCGCCAGTTCAATCTAATCTTGCCGTCAGCCGTACATGAGCCCCATTGCGTCATCGCCGATGACAAGGCGAAGGATTGATAGCTGACATCCAGTTTCTCCGCATAGACCGGCAAACGCTCAGCGAAAATGCGTTTCGCTTCCAGTTGCAACCAGCCTTGCACGCGATCTTTTAATTGGCGTTCAGCAGCGGCACCAGGCAGACAGACAGTTAATTCTTTTGATGCGGCATCGTAGACTATGCCGGCAGATTGCGTGCCCAAAATGCGCAAGGTGATGTCGTTGCCGAGATAAGGCAAGGTTGCGCCATCGCGCCATTCCATTTGCGGTTGCAGACGTCGGGCAGAGTGTTCGCGCCGCTCATTCAGTTTGGTAAAAATCCAGCGCTGCTTTTCGCAAATCGCATTCTCGATTTCAGTCAGCGTTACCCATTTCGGCGCAGTGATACGCAAGCCATCGTCATCAATCATGAAACCGATAGAGCGACGCTTGGATCTCACCAGCGTGTAATCCAGTATGTGTTCGCCGACGTGGACGCGACGTTTGCCGTTAGGCACAGGTGCGCTCACATCGCCATTTGATAATGGCAAACTAGGCAGCAACGATCCAGGTGAATGCTTGGGTGCCGGGTGATCTATTTTCGGTTGTGAAGAAAAATCAGACGAAAAGAAATCAAGCTGCAGCGCAAGCTGTTGCGGATCGGGCGATGTGTGACGAAGCAGCTTCAAGAGTAGTCGGGCCGTTATTGTTTCTGTGATGCTTCAGCAGGATAGGCTTCGGGCGAAATCACCCGCATTTCGGATTCTATCCAATTTTCGACTTGTTGCATCAATTCGACTGCAGTAAGGCCTTCCGGCGACATCGGCTTGCCGATGGAAACAGTCACCAATCCTGGTTTCTTGATGAAGGAATTTTTCGGCCAGCATGCGCCTGGATTCAAGGCGATAGGTACGACCACGGTATTTGTTTCAACGGCGAGGCGTGCACCACCGCCTTTATAGCGACCTTGTTCACCGACCGGGATACGTGTGCCTTCAGGGAACATGATGATCCATTGACCATCGGCAAGACGCTTGCGACCTTGCACCACGACTTGAGCAAACGCGTCCTTGCCGTTATTGCGATCGATAGGGATCATGCGCAACAGTCCAAGTGCCCAGCCAAAGAAAGGCACGTAGAGCAATTCCTTTTTAAAGACGAAGACCAGCGGGTGCGACATTTTGCACAGCAGAAAAATGGTTTCCCATGCTGACTGATGTTTGGACAGCAAGATCACAGGCTGGTCTGGAAGATTCTCATATCCCTTGATCTCGTAGCGGATGCCGCACAACACTTTTGCCAGCCAGATGATGAAGACGTTCCAGCGCGAGGTAATGTAATACCGTCTGTTATAAGACAAGGGCGCTGCCAGAAAGCAGATCGGTGCCCATATCAGGGTGGCGACCAGCATGATCAATGCAAAGAGCAGGGAACGCAAAAACAAAATGGCACGTGACATCAAGTCTCCAGATTTTTTAACAGCAATAATTTAAACGGCGTAACTGAGCGCAGGCGCTTTCAGTAAATGATCGACGACGGCAGCGAGGTTGGGATAAATCGTGGTTCCCGGTGGTAAGCCACCTTTTTCACTGGTTTTTTCACCTTTGCCGGTGAGCACCAGATAAGGTGCACAGCCAACGACAAAACCCGCCTGCAAGTCGCGTAAGGAATCACCTATCATCGGCAATCCCTTCAAGCTCACATTGAATCGTTTGGCTATCGTATGCAGCATGCCCGGCTTGGGTTTGCGGCAATCGCAGCTATCGTCTTGTGCATGCGGGCAAAAGAAAACGGCATCAATCTCTGCGCCTACCGATTGCGCGGCGGAATGCATTTTTTGATGGATCGCATTCAATGCCATGATGTTGAACTCGCCGCGCGCAATGCCAGCCTGATTGGTGGCGACGACCACGCGATAGTCGGCTTGATTCAAGCGCGCAATTGCTTCTAGCGAGCCGGGAATTGGCACCCACTGATCAGGCGTTTTGATAAAGGTGTGCGAGTCGTGATTAATGACGCCGTCGCGATCGAGGATAACCAGTTTCATCGAATCACCTTTCAAAATGGATTGCATGATGGATCGTTAATACGATACTGCAATGTCGTGAAGCAAGTAGCTGGTTGCCATCAAGAGGCCAGTTTGGAAATATCGGCAACCTGATTCATCGCTTGATGCAAGGTAGCCAGCAAGCCCAGACGATTATTACGCAGTGCGACATCTTCTGCATTCACCATCACGCCATCGAAGAAGGCATCGACCGGATTTTTCAATGCGGCCAATGCTTGCAAGGATGCAGTGTAATCGCCGCGTGCAAACGCTGCTTCGGCTTGCGGTTTGACCGTCGCCAAGGTCTGGTTCAATGCGACTTCGGCAGATTCTTTCAGCAGAGCTGTATCGACCTTGGCAGCAACTGCGCCATCCACTTTTTTCAGAATATTGCCGACGCGCTTGTTGGCGGCAGCTAGTGCTGGTGCTTCCGGCAATGCGGCGAAAGCGCGGACTGCAGCGAGACGATTGGCGACATCTGCCAGGCGTTGTGGTTGCAATGCCAGCACTGCATCGATTTCCTGTACGCTGTAGCCTTGTTCGCGCAAGGCATTGGCAAGACGATCAAAAATGAAGGTCAGCAAGGCAGTGCGATGTTCTGCGCTCAAGCCGTTGAATGGTTTTTCCGCTGCAGCGATCAAGTCGTTGATGCCGATATCCAGTTTGCCTTCGATCAGCATACGGATGATACCGAGTGCATGACGACGTAATGCAAATGGATCTTTGTCGCCAGTCGGTACTTGTCCGATGCTGAACAAGCCAACCAAGGTTTCCAGTTTGTCGGCGAGTGCGACGACCATGCCAACCGGATTGCGTGGCAATTCATCGCCGGCAAAGCGTGGCTTGTAGTGATCTTCAATTGCGTCCGCAACCTGAGCTGGCAAGCCGTCATGCAGCGCGTAGTAGCGGCCCATGATGCCTTGCAGTTCAGGGAATTCGCCCACCATATCGGTCAGCAAATCTGCCTTGGCCAATTGCGCTGCGCTATCTGCTTGTTGTGCATCGACGCCGAGTTTGGCTGCAATGGCTTGTGCGATGGCGCGTACGCGAGCGATACGTTCGCCCTGAGTGCCGAGTTTGTTGTGATACACGACTTTGTCGAGACCAGTTACGCGTGATGTCAGCGTCTTCTTGCGATCTTGGTCGAAGAAGAATTTGGCATCGGCCAGACGTGGGCGAACCACGCGTTCATTGCCGCCGATGACGGTACTGGCATCGGCTGGGCGAATGTTGGAAACGATCAGGAATTTATTGCTGAGTCCGCCCTTGCTATCGAGCAAAGGAAAGTATTTTTGATTCGCCTTCATGGTCAGAATCAAACATTCCTGCGGTACTTCGAGGAAGGCTTCTTCGAATTGGCCGATCAGAACGTTAGGACGTTCGACCAGACCAGTGACTTCATCCAGCAATGCTTCATCTTCAATCGGCGTCAGATTGTCGCCGGCTTCTTTGGCGGCAGCGGCGAGCTGGCGCACGATTTCTGCGCGACGTTCCGCGAAGCTGGCAATGACGGCACCTTCACTGAGGAGTTGTTTCGCATAGCTGTCTGCATCGCGGATGTAAACAGGATCGAGGCCGGCTTCAAAACGATGACCGCGAGTGGTGTTACCTGCATTCAGGCCGAGCACGGCAAGAGGCACGACATCCGCACCATGCAATGCAACCAAGCCATGTGCTGGGCGCACGAAGTTGACGGTTTCCCAGCCATCGGCCAATTGATACGCCATGACTTTAGGAATCGGCAATTTGCTCAGCGTTTCTTCGAGAGCTTTTTGCAAGCCGTCAGCCAAGGTGACGCCGGTCACGATGCTGTTGAAAAACAGTACATCGGCTTTGCCGTCAGATTCGCGCTTTAGACCAGCGACTGCAGATTCGTCTGCGCCTAGTGCTGCAAGTTTTTTCAGCAGAGCAGGTGTGGCTTTGCCATCGGCGCTCAAGCCTACCGCTGCCGGCATCAATTTCTGCATGACTTGTTTGTCGTCAGCCTGAATCTCAACTTCTGTCAGATGCACGCCGAGACGACGCGGTGACGCGAAGTGTGTCAGTACGCTGCCATCAGCCAGCAGACCTTGTGTCTTGAGCGATGCCTGCAATGTTTGCGCAAAAGCTTCGCCGATTTTTTTCAACGCCTTTGGTGGCAATTCTTCGACGAACAGTTCAACTAATAAATTTTTGGTACTCATGCTTATGCCGCTTCCTTCTCAATCTGGGCCAGCACTTCGGCGGCATGTTCTGGTTTCGCCATCGGGAAGCCGAGACGGGCGCGGCTGTCGAGATAGCTACGTGCAACGCTGCGTGCCAGATTACGGATGCGGCCGATATAGGCAGCGCGTTCAGTAACCGAAATCGCACCACGTGCATCCAGCAGATTGAAAGTGTGTGCGGCTTTCAATACTTGTTCGTAAGCAGGCAAGGCTAGCTTGTTATCGATCAGATTCAGCGCTTGTTTTTCGTGTGCACCGAAAGCGGTGAACAGGAAGTCGGCATCGCTGTGTTCGAAGTTGTAGGTCGATTGCTCGATTTCATTTTGCTTGTAGACGTCGCCGTAGGACAGGCCTTCGGTCCACTTCAAATCGTAGACGTTGTCGACACCTTGCAAATACATCGCGAGACGTTCCAGACCGTAGGTGATTTCGCCGGTGATCGGTTTGCAGTTAATGCCGCCAACTTGCTGGAAGTAAGTGAATTGCGTGACTTCCATGCCGTTCAGCCAGACTTCCCAGCCTAAACCCCAGGCGCCCAGCGTTGGATTTTCCCAGTCGTCTTCAACGAAACGGATATCGTTTTGCTTCAGATCGAAGCCGAGTGCTTCCAGCGAGCCGAGATACAGTTCCAGAATGTTGGCTGGTGCTGGTTTTAACACGACTTGAAATTGGTAGTAGTGCTGCAGGCGATTTGGATTTTCACCATAGCGGCCATCTTTCGGGCGGCGCGATGGTTGTACGTAGGCGGCTTTCCATGGTTCAGGGCCGATTGCACGGAGGAAAGTAGCTGTGTGGGAAGTGCCAGCGCCGACTTCCATATCGTATGGTTGTAGCAGTGCGCAGCCTTGCGCATCCCAGTACTTCTGGAGCGTCAGAATAATTTGTTGAAATGTGAGCATCTTGTTTGAATTTTTGCATCACCCGGTACGGGCGAGGGCAGAGTTGCCGAAACCCTAGATTTTACCGGGTTTTAGTGGCTACTAGGGGTTCTGCGCGCAAGATACCAGGCTGCGAGTAGCAGGGCGAAAGCCAGCAGCACGATGAAAACGTTGCCAATGGCAACATAAGGCGTGATCCCGTGATAACCCTGCACCGACGCTGTCAGCACGCCGCGCTCGAAGGGTTTGAGCTGCGAGAGCACTTTTCCGTCTGGGCCTATGATGGCAGTGGCACCGGTATTGGTCGCACGCAACATGGGGCGACCAGTCTCGATTGCGCGCATTTGCGAGATTTGCAAGTGTTGTGGCAGGGCGATGGAGTCACCGAACCAGGCGATATTCGAGACGTTCAGCAGCAGCGTCGCGACCGGGGCGCCGGCGGCATCGCTGGCGCGTAATTGACCGGCGATTTCTTCACCGAACAAATCTTCGTAGCAAATATTCGGCAAGACCCATTGATCCTTGACTGCGAATGGTGCCTGCAAGGCATCGCCACGGCTGAAGTCGCCGAGCGGGATGTGCATCATGTCGACAAACCAGCGGAAACCGAGCGGAATAAATTCGCCGAAGGGCACCAAGTGATGCTTGTCGTAGCGATACAGTTTGGGTGCGGTGCCGCTGGCCGGCGTAGGCGTGATGCCGATGACGCTATTGGCATATTGCTGCGGCCCGTCGCTGATCGGGATGCCGATAACCAGATGACTGTTGGATGCGGTAGAGAATTCAGCCAGACGCGGCAGGTAATCTGCAGGTAATTGATGCGCCAAGAGTGGCAGTGCTGTCTCTGGTGTCGCGATTAAATCTGCCGGTGCGGCACGTATCATGTCTTCGTACAAGGTCAGCGTCGCATTGATTTGCTCGGCGTCGAACTTGATTTCCTGCGGCACATTGCCTTGCAGCAGACGTACGGAAATATCCTGTCCATTTGGCGTCGTCCAGCTGACTGTCTTCAGACCGAGGCCAGCCGCCAAAATGACGATAAACAAAGGGAAGGCGAATTTTTTGTTCGGTAGCAAGACGAGACAAGCAGCCAGCAATGCAGCTAGCCATCCCACGCCATATACGCCGATCAGTGGCGCGTAACCGGCGAGCGGGCTATTGGTGTGTGCGTAACCAGAGATGGCCCATGGAAAGCCGGTAAACACCCAGCCGCGTAACCATTCGGAGAACATCCACAATGCAGGTAAAACCAGCAAAAGCATGATCCAAGAGGGGATCACTCGACCTCGTTGAAAACGTGCGGCGAGACCAGTGGCCAAAGCAGGAAGCAGGCCGAGGAAGGCTGCCAACAAGATCACCGCCAGCGCTGCGATTGGTGCTGGCATGCCACCATATTGATGCATGCTGATATACAGCCAGTAGATGCAACATCCAAACCATCCAAAGCCGTAGGCCCAGCCTGTCAATACGCTGGATTTAACTGACGGCGCTTGCAATATCAGATAGAACAGCAGCGCCAACGCGATGATTTGCACCTGCCAAAAGCCGAAAGGCGCGAAGGCGAATACATTCAGTGCGCCTGCGAACAAGGCCGCGATGGCGGCCGAGGTTGTTGTAAAACGGAAGGATGAAAGACTGTTCACGAGATCAGGCGCGATGCCGTGACGTGATGTGGGAAGAGCGCGCGATGTTATCTGTGAAATCAGCTATCAAGCGCATCCTCGCTCGGTGACGAAGGCAGTTTTTCTACCAGCAGTACATGAATGTGGCGTGCATCGGCGCGCAATACCTCAAAGCGCAGATTACCTATATCCAGCATTTCGCCTTTGTGTGGCATGCGCCCCAGATGATCGGCAACCAAGCCGCCTATCGTATCGACATCCGGACTGGATAATGAGGTGCCGAGTTCTTCATTGAATTGCTCAATCTCGGTCAAGGCCTTGATGCGCCAGCGCGGGCCATGTTCACCGGCCTTGATGGCGAGAATATTGTCTTCTTCTTCATCGAAGTCGTATTCATCTTCGATGTCGCCGACGATTTGTTCCAGCACATCTTCAATCGTGATCAAGCCAGCCACGCCACCGTACTCATCGACGACGATGGCAATGTGATTGTGCTTGGCGCGGAAGTCGCTCAGCAAGACGTTCAGGCGCTTCGATTCGGGAATGAAAACGGCAGTGCGCAAGGTGCTGCGGATATCAAAGGATTCTTCCGCGTAGTAACGCAGCAAGTCCTTCGCCATCAGTATGCCGACTACCTTGTCACGTTCACCATCGATGGCAGGGAAGCGCGAGTGTGCGGTATGCAACACCATAGGCAGCCATTCTTCTATCGGCTTGGTGATATCGACGACGTCCATTTGCGCGCGCGGCACCATGATGTCACGCGCGCACAATTCGGATACTTGAAAAACACCCTCGATCATCGCGAGCGCATCCGCATCAATCAGATTGCGTTCGTGCGCATCGTGCAGGATGGTAAGTAACTCGGAGCGACTGTCGGGTTCGGGGGCGATTAATGCGGTCAGGCGCTCAAACAAGGATCGATGCGGTTTAGCATCGCCGGATTTGCCGCTAGTGGGGATATCTTGCATAAGGCGAAAAGCCGTTGCGGGTGGTGGTTTCAATTGATATTAGGATACAACAAATGACGTGTGCTGCCAAAAATGCATGGAAAACGCATGGCAGAACGTTACTTGCTGATGTGCAATGCCTGTGTGAGATAAAGTGTTGATTAGGTATTCAGATATGGATTGGCGTAGCCGAGATCTGCCAGAAATTCAATTTCCAGCGCTTCCATCTCTTCTGCTTCTTCGTCCGATTCGTGATCGTAGCCTTGCGCATGCAAGACGCCGTGTATCACCAGATGCGCGGTATGCGCTTCCAGCGTTTTCTCTTGTTCGGCAGCTTCGCGTTCCAATACGTCTGTGCACAGGATGATGTCGGCTTGCGTGACTTCGCTGTCTTCATCTTCGGTGTAGGCGAAGGTCAGTACATTGGTGGCGTAATCCTTGCCGCGATAATTGCGATTCAGCGTGCGACCTTCTTCCGCATCGACGAAGCGCAAAGTGATTTGTGCCGGTGCAAGCAGCGCGGCCTTGACCCAGCTACGCAATTTAGGGCGGGTGATCAGATCTTGCAGGCGTTTGTCAGGATATTGCACTGACAGGGAAAGCTTATTTTTTTGCAGCATTTTTCGTCGTGGTTTTGGTGGCTACGGTTTTCTTTAAAGCGGGTTTGGTAGCTTGATTGGCATCATCATAAGCATCGACGATACGCGCGACCAATGGATGGCGTACGACGTCGGCGCTGGTAAAGCGCGTAAAGGCCAGACCACGGACATCTTTCAAGACATCAATTGCTTCGATCAAGCCGCTTTTTTGATTTTGCTGCAAATCGATTTGCGTAATGTCGCCGGTGATGACCGCTTTGCTGCCGAAGCCTATGCGCGTCAGGAACATTTTCATCTGTTCCGGCGTGGTGTTTTGCGCCTCATCCAGAATGACGAAGGCGTGATTCAAAGTGCGGCCGCGCATATAGGCCAGCGGTGCAATTTCAATCGCCTGTTTTTCAAACATTTTTTGCGTGCGATCGAAGCCGAGCAAATCGTAGAGCGCATCGTACAAGGGGCGCAGATAAGGATCAATTTTTTGCGACAGATCACCAGGCAGAAAGCCCAGGCGCTCACCAGCTTCTACCGCAGGGCGAGTCAGGATGATGCGTTTGACGGCATCGCGTTCTAGCGCATCGACGGCGCAGGCGACTGCCAGATATGTCTTACCGGTACCAGCGGGACCAACACCAAAGGTGATGTCGTGATCCATGATCGCCTTCAGATACTGCAACTGATGCGGTGTACGACCACGCAAATCATGGCGACGGGTTTTTAACACCGGCGCATCGGTGACAGATTCAACGGCTTTCTTTTTCGAAGGTTTGGCAGACACTGCCAAGACCAGTTCCGGTTCTGCCAATGCGGCGCGTTGTTCAACCAGCGCCAATTGCACTTCTTCCAGCGAGACTATCTTGTCTGCCAGCGGATAAAACTGTTCAAGAATTTCCAGCGCACGCGCGCCGTTGTCACCGTTGATGATGAACTTTTCGCCACGACGGAAGATGGTGACGTCGAGTGCGGCGGAAATCTGCCGCAGATTCTCATCCATAGGGCCGCACAGATGCGCGAGGCGCTTGTTATCCAGCGGTTCCGGGACGAAATACAGTGGTTGAGCGGCAGTTTTTGTTTTCAATTTTGGCTGAGCAGGCGCTGATGCGATTAGAGGAATTTATTGTTTAACGATGATCTCGCCGCGCAATGTATACGCGTGGGATTGCACGATGTTGACGTCGACCATTTGACCGATCAGACGTGCAGAATTAGGACCGGCGGAGAAGTTGACGACGCGATTGTTTTCGGTGCGGCCTTGCAGTTCATCGGCATCTTTTTTCGATGGACCTTCCACCAAAATACGTTGCACGGTACCGACCATTTCATTGCTGTAGCGACGTGTGTTTTGATCGATCACTGCTTGCAGTCTTTGCAGACGCTGGAGTTTGACTTCATGAGGAGTGTCATCTTCCAGGTTGGCGGCAGGCGTGCCTGGGCGCGGGCTGAAAATGAAACTGAAGCTATTGTCGTAACCGACATCGGCTATCAGCTTCATCATCGCTTCAAAATCGGCATCGGTTTCGCCAGGGAAGCCGACGATGAAGTCGGACGAGATTGAAATGTTCGGACGCACTTCACGCAAGCGACGCAAGATGGATTTGTATTCGAGCGAGGTGTAGCCGCGCTTCATCGCCGCCAGTATGCGGTCGGAACCGTGCTGCGCCGGTAGATACAAATGATCGACCAGCTTAGGTACTTTGGCATAAGCATCGATCAGACGTTGCGTGAATTCTTTTGGATGGCTGGTGACGAAGCGTATGCGTTCGATGCCTTCCATTTCGGCGATGTATTCGATCAAGAGCGCGAAGTCGGCGATCTCGCCATCGGCTGCGTCACGGCTCATCTTGCCGCGATAGGCGTTGACGTTCTGACCGAGCAAGGTGATTTCCTTCACGCCTTGCGCTTCGAGTCCTGCTACTTCTGCCAGCACATCGTCGAAGTTGCGCGAAACTTCTTCACCACGTGTGTACGGCACGACGCAATAGCTGCAGTACTTGCTGCAACCTTCCATGATAGAGACGAATGCTGTTGCGCCTTCAACCTTGGCTGGCGGCATGTGATCGAATTTTTCGATCTCCGGGAAGCTGATATCGACTTGCGAGCGGCCTGTGGAACGGCGCTGCTTCAACATTTCCGGCAAACGATGCAGGGTTTGCGGGCCGAATACCAGATCAACATAAGGTGCGCGCTTGACGATGACATCGCCTTCTTGTGATGCGACGCAACCGCCAACACCGATCACCAGATCCGGCTTCAGCAATTTCAATTCACGCAGACGGCCGAGATCGGAGAATACTTTCTCTTGCGCTTTTTCGCGCACGGAGCAGGTGTTGAGCAGGATCACATCGGCATCTTCCGGCGTGTCGGTTTTGATCATGCCATCGGAGGCATTGAGTACGTCGACCATCTTGTCCGAGTCGTACTCGTTCATTTGGCAACCGAAGGTTTTGATGTATATCTTTTTCTGCATGGTATGGCTTATTTACTCAGTTACTTATTTGACTGTTGATACAGGGGCTGGCAGTGGCGTGGGTTTGGCAGGCTCCACAGGCACGAGCGGCAAGGTTCTTTTCGCTTCGTCTGCCGTCAAAATCCAGATGCGGTCGATGTCGCCGGTATTGCTTTCCGTGTAATTCACGGCGATGTCGCTGCCGCGTAAAGCAGACGGCATTTCGATCATATTGTCTTGATTCCAGATACGTGCGCCAGCAGACAAGGTGCGTGTTTTCTCATTGATAACAATTGCCGGATAGTTTGCCGGTGTCATCACGCCGCGTTTTACTTCGGGCGGGAAGGGTCGTTCAAATGCTTGTGCCGATAATGTCACAAGAGCAAGAGCGCAAGTGATCAGGAAATTGTGTATCCGCATGACTAATTCCGTTCAGGATAAAAATGGATGGCGGCTATCTGGATGGCTAGGACAAGAATCAATCCGGCTCGGATATACGAACTATGCGGATTTTTTGCGAATTTCGTGTTGAATCAGGATGTTTTCTGCGCATTTTTGCGAAGCGCAATGATACCACGGGGCGAGAACGGCTATTACCTGCGTACCTTGGATGGAATTGCAGGAAAAATGGGTCACGACAGGCCGTCGCAACCCAGGGTGACACGCGTTTCTAGCGGAGCACCAGAACCGGCAGCGTGGTGTGCGCCAGTACTTTTTGTGTTTCGCTGCCGACAAACAGCTTGTTCAATCCTTTGCGCCCGTGCGATGCCATGAAGATGGCGTCGCATTTGTATTCTTCGGCGATTTTTACGATTTCTTCGTACGGATTGAGGCCTATCGACACCACGGTTCTGGATTTAATGCCTTTGGCGCGTGTTGTGGCTTCTATTTTGTCCAAGTGTTTCTGTGCGAGCGCCGCCACCTTGTCGTCATACAGCACGGGATCTATCGGGAAGACGCCTGCACCTTCCATCATGCCCGTATATAAATAAGGTTCGGCGACGGAGAGTATGACTAGTTCACCGCCCAGTTTTTGCACAAACTCAATTGCTGTATCGACTGCTTTATCGGATAGCGGGGAACCGTCGGTTGGAATGAGAATTTTCTGGAACATGGTGGCCTCCATGATGTGAAAAGGGTGCTGCTTTCTCGACTATATTGCGCACGCAGCGCAAGTGATTGATGCAGATCAAAACATCGGCAATACGCGGATGCGGTCGTTACGTCAGAGTCCCAAGGCCGATAGCTTAGGTGTTATTTCATCTTACATACTTAAACTGAGTGCAAAAAGATCGTTTGGTTCCGGGCGGAAGCAGAACTTCTTGCCATCCCTGGCTGGATGGTCTCGTTCTGGGGGAGGAAGGTTTTTTGTTGCGATGCACTATGAGTGCATCGCAACTGCTTACTTGCGTAAGGCGTCGGCCAGCACGCGCGAGACGTGGATGGCTTCTTCCTGTGTACCATCAGAAATTTGATGTCTGCAACTGGTGCCGTCGGCGACGAAGATGGTGCCATCTTCTGCCTTGCGTATCGCCGGGAGTAGCGATAGCTCAGCCATCGCTTGCGATGCTTCGTAATGCTCTGCTTCATAGCCGAAGCTGCCAGCCATGCCGCAGCAGGATGATTCGACCACAGCAACATCAAGTTGCGGTATCCAGTTCAATACTGTTTGCACCGGACGGAATGCATCGAATGCTTTTTGATGACAGTGACCATGCACCATCGCCTTGTTTGAGGCGAGTGGCTTGAGATCAAGCTGCAGTCGTCCTGCGCTATGTTCATGTACCAGGAACTCTTCAAACAGATAGGCCATGCTGGCGAGCTTCTCGGCTTCTTCACCGTATCCGTAATTGAGGAATTCATCGCGTAGCGACAGCAGGCATGATGGTTCCAGACCGACGATGGCAACACCTCTATTAACGAAGGGCATCAATGCATCCAGTGTTCTGCGCGCTTCCTGTTTGGCTTGATCAACCAAACCTGCGGATAGGTAGGTGCGGCCACAGCACAGCGGACGTTCACCAGCGCGTACATTGAAATGCACGGTGTAGCCGGCAGCTTCCAGCACCGCTTGCGCGGCGATGGCGTTTTCCGGCTCCATATAATTGTTGAAGGTATCGACGAACAGCAGTACTTCCTTGTTGGTCGTTGCTTCGCTGCGGTGATTGCTACGCTGCGACAGGAAGGATGACTTGAAACGAGGGAATGCACGTTGCGGTGCCAGTCCTATTTGTTTTTTCAACCAGCCGGATATCCATGGCAGCTTGTCGGCGACCGCGAGCAGTGTGCCGACGTGACTGGCATAAGGCGCATAACGCGGCATGTAAGCCACGAGTTTTTCGCGCAGACTGATGCCGTGTTTATTTGCCCATGCAGCGCGTGCTTCTATCTTTACTTTCGCCATATCGACGCCGGTCGGGCAATCGCGTTTGCAACCTTTGCAGGAGACGCACAGATCAAGCACTTCCTTGACGTCGGGGCTGGCTAGTCCTTCATCACCGAGTTGACCTGAGATAGCCAGACGCAATGTGTTGGCACGACCGCGCGTCACGTGACGTTCATCTTTTGTGATGCGATAACTAGGGCACATGGTGCCAGCGTCGAACTTGCGGCAATGACCGTTGTTGTTACACATCTCGACTGCTTTGGCTAAACCGCCGGTACGATCATTGCCAGTGCCTGGTTCGGTTTCCTTGCCGCTGGCAGGATCGCGTGTGACGTTCCACGCAGACCAATCCAGTTGCGTCTTGATCGCCAATTCCTGATAACCGGGCGCAAAGCGGAAATTGCTTTTGTCATCCATCTTCGGCGGACGCACGATTTTGTCCGGATTGAAGCGATTGTCCGGATCGAACAGATCCTTGATCTCGCTGAATGCCTGATTGATGCTCGGTCCATATTGCCAGGACACCCATTCGCCACGGCACAAGCCGTCGCCATGTTCACCGGAATAGGCACCTTTGTATTCGCGTACCAGTGCCGATGCTTCTTCCGCAATTTTGCGCATATCGGCTGCGCCGTCACGGCGCATATCGAGGATCGGACGCACGTGCAAGGTGCCGACGCTGGCATGCGCGTACCAGGTGCCTTCGGTATGGTATTTGTGGAAGACTTCAGTCAGACGATTGGTGTATTCGGCCAGATGCACCAGCGGTACGGCGCAGTCTTCGATGAAGGACACGGGTTTGCCGTCCCCCTTCATGCTCATCATGATGTTGAGACCGGCTTTGCGCACATCCCACAAAGCTTTTTGTTCGTTCGCGTCGACCATGTTGACGACAGATCCCGGCAAGCTGAGATCGCTCATCAAGTCGGCCAGAGCGGCGAGTCTTTCAACCAAAGCTACTTTATCGTCGCCGGCGAATTCCACCAGCAAGATCGCTTGTGGACTACCGACCAAGGCCTTTTCAATGACAGGGCGGAATGCGGCTATATCCAGCGACAGATCGATCATCGTGCGATCGACCAGCTCTACAGCGGTCGGCAGCAGTTTGACGATGTGCTGCGCGGCATCCATCGCTTGGTAAAAAGTCGGGAAGTTGATGACGCCGAGTACCTTGTGCTTAGGCAATGGCACCAGCTTCAATGTCAGTTGGCGGCTGAAGGCCAGTGTCCCTTCGGAGCCAACCAGTATGTGTGCCAGATTGGCGCTGCCGTCATCGGTGTAAGCGCGCGGATTTTGGCAATCGAATAGATCGATGTTGTAACCGGCGACGCGGCGCAATACTTTCGGTACGCGCTCGATAATTTCTTGTTGCTCGCGAGTCGCGATACGACGCAAGCCTTGTGTTATTTCTTGCAGGCGCGTGGTGTGCGCCATATTTTCCAACGTCTCGAAGCGACCTTGCGTGCCATCAGCGAGCACTGCATCTATCGCCAACACGTTGTGCACCATATTGCCGTATTCGATAGAACGTGAGCCGCAGGAATTGTTGCCTGCCATGCCACCTATCGTGCATTGGGCTGCAGTAGAAACGTCAACCGGGAACCATAATCCGTGCGGCTTGAGCCATGCATTCAGATGATCCAGCACCATGCCCGGTTCTACCGTGATGGTGCGTTTTTCTGCATCGAAATCGATAACGTTGTTGAGCCACTTGCTGTTGTCGATGACCAGCGCTTCGCCTACTGTTTGACCGCATTGGCTGGTGCCACCACCGCGCGCGAGGATGGGTGTTTTTTCGGAACGTGCAATGTCGAGGCAGAGCAGCAGATCAGCCTGATCGCGCGGAACGACAACACCTATCGGCATGATTTGATAGATAGACGCATCGGTGGCGTAACGACCACGATCTGCATTGCCGAATAACACATCGCCGCGCAATTCTTTGCGCAAGCGGCTTGCCAGCGGGCTGGGACTACGGCCGCTTACAGGAACAAAGTGAATCGGCTTGACGAGCATTTCCAGGACATCCTTTTCTGAAATAAACAGCACATTCAATCAGCGCTGCACAGTCGCGTGCGTCTCTTTAAATTGTGCGACACAACCTGCAGCTCGCTATTACGCAAGCATGCAGGTTGATTTTTTCGTCGCAGTCTTATCGTCTTAAATCAGGCTGCAATTTTCAACGGCGGGATTTTTTGTTCTGCCAAAAATTCCATCGCTGCACCAACGCCGCTGCCCTTGAGTTTGATGCCGGCGATTTTCAGACCCATTTCGCAACCGGCCAATGTCGCCATCAAGCTCAGATCGTTTGCTTCGCCCAAGTGACCGATGCGGAACATGCGGCCTTTCATCTTGCCGAGGCCGGTGCCCAGCGACATATTGAAACGTTCGTAAATGGTTTTACGCACCATGTCTGCGTCTATGCCTTCTGGTGTCATGACGCCGGTCAGGATAGGCGAGTAGACGGTCGAATCTGCGCATTGCACTTCCAGACCCCAGGCGTTGACGGCGAGGCGGCAAGCTGCAGCCAGGCGTTCGTGGCGGGCAAATACATTGTCCAAGCCTTCGGTGAGGATCATGTCGAGCGCTTCGTGCAAGCCGTACAACAGATTGGTGTTTGGTGTGTACGGCCAGTAGCCGGTTTTGTTCATCTCGATGATGTCAGTCCAATCCCAGAATGCGCGTGGCAACTTGGCGTTCTTGCTGGCAGCGATCGCTTTTTTCGAGACGGCATTGAAGCTGATGCCAGGTGGCAGCATCAAGCCTTTTTGCGAACCGGATACGGTGACGTCCACGCCCCATTCGTCATGGCGATAGTCCGCTGCCGCGAGGCCGGAGATCGTATCGACTAACAACAATGCAGGGTGATTGGCTGCGTCCATCGCTTTACGTACGGCAGCGATATTGGAGGTAACGCCGGTGGAGGTTTCGTTATGGACTACGCAGACTGCCTTGATGACATGACCGGTATCGGCACGCAGACGTGCTTCGATCAAATCAGCTTGTACGCCGCGACGCCAGCCTTCGATGCCAGGCAAACCGATGAACTCAGGTTTGATGCCGAGTGCTTCTGCCATTTTTTTCCACAGCGTGGCGAAGTGACCTGTTTCATACATCAGTACGGTGTCGCCTGGGCTGAGGGTGTTGCTCAATGCTGCTTCCCATGCGCCGGTACCGGATGCTGGGTAAATGATGACTGGTTGCGTCGTTTTGAAAATCTTTTGTATGCCGGACAAGACCTTCAAGCCCAGCGCGCCAAACTCAGGGCCGCGGTGATCGATGGTCGGGTAGCTCATTGCGCGCAGGATGCGATCCGGCACAGGACTCGGGCCAGGAATTTGCAACATGTGGCGGCCGGCCGGATGAAAGTCGAGCTTCAGCATTTCAGTCTCCTAAGAAATTTCATATTATTGAATATTGCATACAAAATACTTTAGCAGAGTGATTTTGATTAGTAAAGCTTTTTGCGCCTAACAATGTGCGAATTGATACGGACGGTTTGTATGTCGTTTTTAGGTGTATCCAGCAAGTTGCTGGGAATGCAATACTGGCGTGGCGTGACTAAGTAGATATATGTAATCGGCCGTATGGGATATGTCTGAAATGGCATATGGTGTGCTGCATCATTTACCAGGCAATTAGATTAAAATAGGGTTAAATTAAATCGGACTTAGTATGCAAAATACATTGATCGCTGGTGAAAACAACAATAGCAGTCCAGACATGCCACGTATGGAGCGTCAGCGCTTGCATGATGCGGTGGTGGAACATTTGCAGCGACTGATTATTGAAGGCGTGTTGGCTCCGGGCATGAAGTTGAACGAGCGCGAAGTGTGCGAACGCTTGGGTATTTCGCGCACGCCGCTACGTGAAGCGATGAAGGTGCTGGCGTCTGAAGGCTTGATCGACATCGTGCCGAATCGCGGTGCTTTCGTGTCGAAGATGAATGACACCGAAGTCTGGGAAGCGTTTGAAATGATGAGCGGTCTGGAAGCCTTATCAGGCGAGTTGGCAGCCGAGCGCATCTCACCAGCCGAGATTGCTGATATCAAGGCCTTGCATCAAGCGATGCTGGTATGCAGAGCACAAAACGATTTGCCTGGTTATTACAGCCGCAATCAAACCATTCATAACAAGATCAATGAAGCGGCGCGCAATTCGATGCTGCGACAAATCTATCTATCAGTGAACAGACGTTTGCTGGCCTTGCGCTTTAAGTCCAACTTCAAGGAAGAGAAGTGGGATAGAGCCATCGGTGAACATGATGAAATGATACAAGCGCTGGAAGCACGTGATGGCAAACGACTGGCAGTTATTCTGCGCCAGCATTTGCTCGACAAGCGTGACTCAGTGATGGCAGATTTGCGTGACACCAGCAGCCGTGCTGCAAAGGTAGATTGAGCGCTAAGGTAATTCGCAGCTCATTTGCTTACGTAATATCTGCAGCAATAAAAAAAGCCTGAAGAGAAATCTTCAGGCTTTTTTACGTTGGGCAGTGGAAAGTCGTTGTTCTCCACCGCTACACGTTTGTCAGGCAGGTTTTTGACGATTCTGACGAAGGTTACCGATAAGGCTGCTGATGATAGGCCAGATCAATGCGATGACTGCCAACGTCATCACGGTGCCAACCAGACCACTGCCCCAGAACACGCCGAGTGCGCCTTTGGAGCCAACCATGGTTTGACGGAAGGCATCTTCTGCACGATCACCCAGCACCAAGGCTAAAACCAACGGAGCTAACGGGTAATTCAATTTCTTGAAGATGTAGCCAATCACGCCGAAGATCACCATCAACCAGATGT
Source organism: Herminiimonas arsenitoxidans (assembly GCF_900130075.1). Lineage (NCBI taxonomy): Bacteria > Pseudomonadati > Pseudomonadota > Betaproteobacteria > Burkholderiales > Oxalobacteraceae > Herminiimonas > Herminiimonas arsenitoxidans. The sequence continues at coordinate 1,959,084 of NZ_LT671418.1, read as the reverse complement.
CGAATTCTGCGCCGTGTACTGTGTAGGCACCGATCGCACAAATCACCATGATGGCTGGCGCAATGATCGAAAACGGAATGCGCAAGATCGCAGCGAATACCGGGACTGTGCTGAGTACGACCAGCAAGCCGACGATGTTGCCGAGGTACATACTGGCAATCAAGCTCCAGACAAATTCCTTTTGTTCGACGAACAGCATAGGGCCTGGTTGCAAGCCCCAGATCATCAAGCCGCCAAGCAGAACCGCAGCTGTAGCCGAACCAGGAATGCCGAGTGCGAGCATAGGCAGTAGTGCGCTGGTGCCGGCAGCGTGTGCTGCTGTTTCCGGTGCCAGTACGCCTTCAATATTGCCTTTGCCGAAAGACTCGGAATCACGCGACAACTTCTTCGCCATGCCGTATCCCATGAAGGATGCAGCTACCGCGCCGCCTGGTGTAATGCCCAGCCAGCAACCGATGACCGACGAACGCAACAAGGTCATCCAGTATTTCGGCATCATCGCCCAGGTCTTGAAAACAACCTTGAGATCAATCGCTGCCTTCTTGCCCTTGAATGCCAAGCCTTCTTCCATCGTGATCAGAATTTCGCTGACGCCGAACAAACCGATTACGGCTACGAGGAAATCGAATCCGCGCAACAGATCAGGGACATCGTAGGTCATACGCAATTGTCCGGACACGGTATCCATACCGACTGCTGCAAGCATAAAGCCGACGCACATCGAAATGATGATCTTCGCTTTCGGTTCCTTGCCCATGCCGATAAAGCTGCAGAAGGTCAGGAAGTAGACAGCGAAAAATTCCGGCGGGCCAAAGCGCAATGCAAACTTGGCGACCACTGGAGCCAGGAAGGTAATCACGATCACGCCGAACAATGCACCGATACAGGAGCCAGTAAATGCGGACGTCAGTGCCTGCCCCGCCTTGCCTTGTTGCGCGAGCGGATAACCATCGAAGGTTGTGGCCACCGACCATGCCTCACCTGGAATGTTGAACAGGATAGATGTGATCGCACCACCGAACAACGCGCCCCAATAGATGCAAGACAGCAGAATGATGGCGGAGGTCGGATTCATCGAGAACGTGAGCGGCAACAGTATGGCAACGCCATTCGGACCACCGAGACCAGGCAGCACGCCGACTACGATGCCCAGCAAAATGCCGAGGAACATCAGTGCAATGTTGTGCCAGCCAAGAACGTGGCCGAAGCCGATCATTAATGAGTTTAGTTCTTCCATGTTTTTTCCTTAGAAGCCTAACCAGTTTTCAAGAGGACCCTTAGGCAGCGGCACCTTGAATTGAATTTCGAAAACAAAAAAGAACACGAGCATGACGATGATCGACACGCTGGCCGACTTCCACCAAGTGAACTTGCCGAGGAAAAACATGAATGCTGCGATGAAGATGATCGATGCGACGTAAATGCCCAGATATGCAATGGTAAAAACGAACACGATTAAAGGCAGCAGAATGACTGCAACCAGACGTGCTTGTGCGATTTCAAGGAAGGGCGTTTGATCGTTATCGCGTATCGCATGGACTAATACGAGGCAACTGGCGAGCAGGATCACTACACCTAATCTGAGTGGGAAATAACCGGCTTCGGGGCCGTAAGGACCCCAGCCTGCGCCGAGTTGGTAATTGCTCCAGATAGTAAGGAGGGATACCAGACCGAGCGCAATCGCGACGATGATTTCGGCGCTACGGATGGTGATGACTGCGCGAGAGTGTTCTCTCTCTTCTTCTGCGTGAGGTTCTGAAGGATTCATATTCGCTTGTCCGTGAAGTGATTCAATGACCGTGGCATACGCATGTCGGTCATTGAATCAGGGTGATGATGTGAGGATTACTTGGAGACGATGAAGCCAGCCTCTTTCATGATTTCACGGTGCAACTGTTCATCTTTCATCAGGAACGCTTCCAGCGGAGCACCCGTCATGAATTCGCCTTTCAGCGCATTCTTTTCGAGATATGTTTTCCACTCAGGTGTTTCCATCACTTTTTTAAACAGGTCCACGTAGAACTGTGTCTGTTCTGGTTTGACACCGCCTGGCATCATGAAAATGCGCAGCATTTCATAGCTGACATTCAGTCCCTTTTCCTTGCAGGTAGGGATGTCGGACCAGGCTTGTGTGGCAGTTACTTTAGCGGTGTATGCAATGCGTTTAGGCGAGAACACGCACAAAGCCTGATGTTCACCGGCGCGCCATTGTGAAACGGATTCAGATGGATTGTTAGTGTCGGAATTGATGTGATTACCGGAGAGTTGAGTAGCTGCTTCGCCGCCGCCTTTATACGGAATGTAGAGGAATTTCGCGCCAGTTTGCTTTTCGATCATCATCGTAATCATGTGATCTTCGCGCTTGGAGCTGGTGCCGCCCATCTTGAATGTTTCTGGCTTTTTCTTGACGTCGTCAATATAAGCCATTGGTGTTTTGTAGCCAGCCTGAGTATTGGTCCACAGTACAAATGCATCTTGCGCAACCATGGCGATCGGTGTCAGATCGCGCCAGTTGAATGGCAGGTTGGTAGCGAGTGGTGTGGTGTATATCGATGAGGATGCGACGATAATTTTGTTTGGGTCGCCTTTGGCTGCTTTCAGATCCAGCAAGCCTTCCGCGCCGCTGGCGCCGGCCTTGTTTTGCACGATGATCGGTTGCTTCATCAGATTGTGCTTGGTGATGATGCCTTGAATCGAGCGTGCCATCTGATCTGATGCGCCACCTGCGCTGAACGGTACGACCAGCTCAACCGGTTTGGTTGGTTCCCAGGCTGATGCACTTAATGCGCAGCACATCGTGGTGAGGAAGAGGCCGATTTTCATCGGTTGGCGGATAAGTTTTTTCTGCATGATGCTGTCTCCTATATGTGGGTTGCGTACCCTTTTTTGACCATCTCCTGCATCAGTCGCGCACATCATTGCCCGCATCCTGAATTCGTTTGTCGGTAGAAATGCATGCGTCTGACGCGCTTTTTTCATCTCTGCCAACTAATAATTTCCCAAAAGTATGGAGTCGCTGTAATTTGCGATCCGTGCATTTAGAATATTGAATACAATATACATCTGAGAAAAAATGTCAATTGCTGGATACGTGATGCCATGAAATTTTTCGAAGAAATTCGTATAAATGGCATTTTGAGTACAAAGTAGCTGCTTCCGGATGCGTCTAGGGATGCCGAGAAGTCCTGTATATCGTCTTATTTATTACTTCGGAGTGAGCATGAAAGATGTCGCAAATTTGAAGTTGCCGGTCATGGCCCGTATCGGCGATCCGGTCTCGCGCGTTAGTACGCCTGCGCTTTTGCTCGATCTGGAGGCGTTTGAGGCGAATGCGCAACGCATGGCGGAATTGACGCAGCGGCATGGCGTGGCATTGCGGCCGCATGCCAAAGCACATAAATCAAGCGCGATTGCCCAAGCGCAGTTGGCTTTGGGTGCAGTCGGGATTTGCTGCCAAAAGATGAGCGAGGCTTACCCTTTCGTCGCGAAGGGCGTGCAGAGCATACATATTAGTAATGAGTTTGTCGGTGCGGACAAGGTGGCGATGGCCGTTGAATTGGCAGGCTACGTGCGCTTAAGCGTGTGTGTGGATCATGTGGCGCAAGTGGATGCGCTGGGAAAAGCAGTTAGTCAGGCCGGTGTTTCTATCGCAGTTTTTCCTGAAGTGGATATAGGTCAGGGGCGCTGCGGAGTGAAAGGTAATGATGCGCTGGCTGCCTTGGTCGACAGGATCGCGCGCTATCAAGGTTTGTCTTTTGGTGGTTTGCAGGCGTATCACGGCGGCATTCAGCATGTGGCTAGCTGGGAGCAGCGTCGGTCGGCGGCGAGTGTCGCGGCTGATGCGGCGGCGCAGTATGTGCAATTCCTTGCCGCGCGCGGGATCGCTTGCCCGGTTGTTACAGGCGGTGGCACGGGGACGGCCGAGTTCGACGTGACGAGTGGTGTATTTACCGAGATTCAGCCTGGCTCTTATGTGTTTATGGATGGCGACTACGGTTCCAAGGATTGGGTAGGCGGATGGAAGCCGGCACATAGCCTGTTTATCGCATCTACTATTATGAGTACCGCAAAAGCAGGGCTGGCCGTATGCGATGTTGGCCTTAAAGGCGTGGCGGTGGATTCCGGTTTGCCCTTGGTCAGGCCGGGAGAATATGGCGATCAGTTGAAATATACGGCCGCCAATGATGAGCATGGGATTTTGCAGATTGCGGCTGGTAATGAACGGGATTATCTGGGTGAACGCCTGTTTCTGATTCCTGGTCACTGCGATCCGACTGCAAATCTGTATCAGCAGTACGTCGGATTCAGAGGTGATGTTGTTGAATGCTTGTGGAATATCGATGCGCGTGGCTTGAGTCAGTAATTTTTGCTTGCCCGCATCATCTGATTTTTGTTGATGTTTTGGCACTCGCGCTATTTCTTGATAGAGCGAGTGCGCTGAGCACGGTATAGTACGGCTGCCGTGCAGAAATGAAGCGGCACGCTCTCAAACCAAGTCAGATTAGTTGTAATGAAAATAAAATCCTGGATCAAGCTGTTGTCGTTGACCGTCGCACTCGCAAGTTTGTCTGCGTGCGGCACGCTGCGCGCAATCAATAATACGGAAGATGGTTCCGGCGCTGAAGCGATGAATGTCTGGCAGCGCTGGGTAGATTCGGATGGTGATATCGCTGTGGCAACGACTTGGGAGCGCAAGGTCAAGGATGGCGTGACGATAGCTGAAGTAGAGCAAGCCTTTACCAGTGTTGCCGCAGAAGAGAATATCAAGTCGGTCGGTGAGTTCTATCTATCGCGTGAGCTGTCACTGCGTTCCGGCAAGCCGGAAAAATTCCTGAAAGTTTATTCCTACTGCAGTCCCACCATCGCGCGCGAAATGGTCGATTTCAGTCCACACATGGCCGCTTATATGCCGTGTCGCCTCACTGTTGTAGAGAGAGACGATGGCCTCTGGATCTACGCGTTGAACATGGACATGTTGATCAAAATGGGTCGCAAACTTCCACCTGAATTGAAAAAATCCGTGATGCAGGTACGCAACACGATGTGGAAGATGATGGAGCGGGGCGCGCAAGGCGAATTCTAATAAGGCTGTGCGGGAAAGAATTGCTTTGGTAATATTTGCTTATATAACTATATAATTAATTTATACGTATTTAAGCAGATACGCATAGCACGGAGAAGACATGCAGCGCTATACCAAGGTTTATGGTTTTCTGTTTATCGCACTGACACTGTTGTGTGCACGTGCAGCAGTCGCAGAAGAAATCACGCTGCGTCCGATAAAAATATCGCCGCATGTGTATTACTTCCAGGGCACAGCCGGAATGGCAAGCGCGGCCAACAAAGGCTTCATGTCGAATGCCGGCTTTGTTGTTACGAAAGATGGCGTAGTCGTTTTCGATGCATTGGCAACGCCAGCCTTGGGTGAAGCGATGTTGAAGGCGATCAAGCGGATCACACCGCAACCGGTGAAGCGCGTGATTATCAGTCATTACCACGCAGATCATTTCTATGGTTTGCAAGCATTCAAGGCGCAAGGTGCAGAAGTCTGGGCGCACGAGAATGCGCGTGCCACACTGAATTCTGATTTGACGCAAGAGCGACTCAAGCAGCGCCGTACCGATCTGGCGCCATGGGTGAATGAAAATACGCGTTTGATCCCGGCAGATCGCTGGCTCAGTTTTAAAGATGCCAAAGTGCTGCCGTTTGAAATGGGCGGCATGCATTTCCGCATTATTGATTCCAGCGGTGCGCATTCGCCGGAAGACATCATGCTGTACGTAGATGAAGATAAAGTCTTGTTTGCAGGCGATCTATTCTTCACTGGCCGTATTCCGTTTGTCGGCGAAGCGAATAGCAAAGTCTGGCTGCAAGCACTGGATCGTATGCTGGAAGTCAAGCCAGCGATGGTTGTTCCAGGGCATGGAAAAATGTCACATGCGCCTTTGAAGGATATGCAGTTGACGCGCGATTACCTGATTTTTTTACGACAAAAAATGGGTGATGCAGTAGCGGATCTGGTACCGTTTGATGAAGCGTATGGCAAGGTTGATTGGTCTGGGTTTGAGAAATATCCGGCATTTGATCAAGCCAATCGACTCAATGCTTACGGCACCTATATTTTGATGGAAAAAGAAAGTCTGGATAAGCCTTAAACTGATGTGGCTAGACGATAATTCTAATTTTGGAGACGATGATGAAAATGATCCGCGCAGCATTCCTGTTACTTTTATGTGCAACTGTCGGTATGACAGCTGCTGGTGCCGCCGAGCGTGAAGAGAAGGTGGTGTATCACATCAACGATAGCTCTGTTGCTACCGCTGCTTTGAACAATATCCGCAATCATTTGAATGCCAGCCCTAAAGCGAAAATCATCGTCGTGACACATGGTCCAGGCATCGATTTCTTGCTGGAAGGTGCAAAGAACAAAAACGGTAATCCTTACGATGCAGTCGTGCAAGAACTGGTGAATCGCAATGTGCAATTCCGGGTTTGCAACAATACTTTGGAAACACGCAAAATCGACAAGAGCCAAGTGATCCAGGAGGCAACTATTGTTCCTTCTGGCGTGGCTGAAGTGGCTCGTTTACAGATACAAGAAGGTTACGCTTACATCAAGCCGTAATCAGCCTGCCGGGTTATTGCTAACTCGGCAGTTTTTTTAAGTGCAGTGATGACGCAGTAGTGTTAACGTTGCATGTGTATAGTGAACGAACTATCTGTTTTTACTATTTATTTTTAGGTGCTGGTCGTGGATAAAAATTTCAACAAAGAAGAGATGAGTGTGCTGTTTGAAGAAGTGGCAAACTATTTTTCTTTGCTCTGTGAGCCGACTCGCCTGAAGATTCTGTACGCAGTGTGTAATGGTGAGCGTTCGGTTGGCGATATCGTCAACGAAGTCGAATCGACACAAGCGAATGTGTCGCGCCAAATCAATATGTTGTATCGCGCAAAAATTCTCGCGCGTCGCAAAGATGGTACGCAAGTCTATTACCGCGTCGATGATGAGAAGACCGTCGATTTGTGTAAGTCAGTATGTGGTCGGGTTGCTGCCCAGATAGGCGTGCAATCACCGGTAGTTGAACTACCAGTCGTGGCAACGACACGTCGCATCGCCAGCAGATAATTAAAAAAAGAAAAAAACGTTTCTAATATTCCGTATATGCGCATATAGTTATATAGGCACATAATTAAACGAAATTGCAGCAGGAGACGATGGATGACTAAAGAGGCGATAAAGGCGGGCCGCATAGTGCGCGCGCCAGAGAATTTCGTGGATCCTGTATTGGCCCAGGAAATTACATCCCAAGGTTTGAGTGAAGAGCGCAGGGGTTTTCTGCGTAAAAGTTTTCTCGCAGCGAGTGCTGCAATGGCAAGTGGTGTTTCATTTGCACAGACAGGATCGGCAGTCGGTGACGGTGATCCCAACATCCTGAATCTGCCTGAACATTCCACCACGTTGGGTCAGCCTGTAGCAACCAACGGTTACGGTGTTCCATCCAAATACGAAAAAAATCTGATGCGCCGCGAGTCGCCGGGGCTGACGCGTGTGTCTGCCGCTTCGGTTTCATTCGCGCCGCTGCAAGGTCTGTTCGGCATCATTACGCCTAGCGGTTTGCACTTCGAGCGTCATCATCAAGGTTGGCACGACATCGATCCGAGCAAGCATCGTTTCATGATCAATGGCCTGGTCAAGAATCCAAAAGTTTACACAATGGATGACTTGATGCGTCTGCCGTCTGTATCACGCATGCACTTCATCGAGTGTGGTGCCAATACCGCGATGGAGTGGGGCAATGTCGCCGTTCCATCCGTGCAGTATTCGCATGGCATGTTGAGCTGCTGCGAATTTACTGGTGTGCCTTTATCGGTGTTGCTGGAAGACTGCGGTTACGACAAAAAGAATGGCAAGTTCGTCCTCGCCGAAGGTGCGGATGGTTCCAGCATGACGCGCACCATCAGCATGGATAGAGCCTTGGACGATGTCATCGTCGCATGGGGTATGAATGGCGAAATGCTGCGTCCCGAGAATGGTTATCCGCTGCGTTTGGTGGTGCCGGGTGTGCAAGGCGTGTCATGGGTCAAATGGCTGCGTCGTATCGAAGTAGGCGACATGCCTTACGCTACCAAAGACGAAGCGATTCACTATATCGATGCAATGCCGGATGGCATGTACCGTCAGTACACATCAATCCAAGAATGCAAATCGGTCATCACCACACCATCTGCCGGTCAGATGCTGCTGGATAAAGGCTTCTACAACATCACAGGTTTGGCATGGTCAGGTCGCGGCAAGATCAAGCGCGTCGATGTGTCTGTCGATGGCGGACGCAACTGGCGCACGGCACGACTGGAAGGGCCTATCAATACCAAGTGCCTGACGCGTTTCAATATCAATTGGACGTGGGATGGTTCGCCTGTCGTATTGCAATCGCGTGCGATAGACGAGACCGGTTACGTGCAACCAAAAATCAATGAACTACGCGAAGTGCGCGGCACGCGCTCCATTTATCACAACAACGCTATCCAGTCGTGGAAAGTGTCGGAATCCGGAGAGGTGTCGAATGTCCAGGTTTACTAAAACTGTCGTCGCGCTGGCGCTGGCAGCAACGGGCGCGATAGCCTTTGCACAAACTGCTTATTCAAATATCGGCCGTACTGCAACTGAAAAAGAAATCGCAGCGTGGGACATCGATGTGCGTCCTGACTTCAAGGGTTTGCCAAAAGGATCAGGCTCGGTTTCCAAAGGGATGATCGTATGGGAAGGCAAGTGCGCATCCTGTCACGGTACCTTCGGTGAATCGAATGAAGTCTTCACGCCTATCGTTGGTGGCACCACCAAAGAAGATATGAAGACGGGCCACGTTGCTGCATTGACTACCAACAAGCAGCCGCAACGTACCACGATGATGAAAGTCGCGACCGTATCGACCTTGTGGGATTACATCAATCGCGCAATGCCGTGGACTGCGCCGAAGTCGCTGACGACGGAAGAAGTCTATGCGGTGACTGCTTACATTCTGAACATGGCCGAAGTTCTGCCTGACGATTTTGTTCTGTCGGACAAGAACATCGCCGAAGTGCAACAGCTGATGCCGAATCGTAATGGCATGACGCAAAAGCACGGCATGTGGGATGTCAAAGGCAAGCCGGATGTGAAGAGCGTGGCATGCATGAAGGATTGTCCGGTCAGCAGCGATGTTCGTTCGACGTTGCCAGCACCATCCAGAAATGCACACGGCAATATTCAGGAACAGAACCGTCCCTTCGGTGAAGTACGTGGTGTCGATACCACCAAGCCAGCTTTGACTACACCGATTTCTGCCGTTTCCAAAGATCAGAAGTTGGCACTCGCTGCACCGGCCAAGCCTGCAACACCTGCTAAACCGGATGGACTTGCCATCGCCAAGCAATACGCTTGCGTTGCCTGTCACGGCGTTAACAACAAGATCATAGGTCCAGGCTTCAATGAAATCGCTGCCAAGTACAAAGGCGATGCAGGAGCAACGGCAGGATTGGCAGCCAAGATCAAAAACGGTAGCAGCGGCACATGGGGCCCGATACCTATGCCGGCGCAAGCACATGTTAAGGATGACGATATTAAAACGCTGGTTGCCTGGATTTTGAACGGCGCGAAATAAGGTTGTTGGAACGCTGATGGTTATCTGTAAATACTGTTAGTAAAAATTTGATTTAACTAGAACTAGAAATTGGAGAGATGCATGTACAAATTAGTAAGCGCTGTGACTTTGGCATTGTTTTCGTTGGGCGTGTCGGCAGCAGAACATCAAGTAAAAATGGTTAATAACGGCAAGGACGGCATGATGTCCTTCGAGCCTACTTTTCTGAAAGCGGAAAAGGGCGACACAGTTAAATTCATCAAGGCTGATGCAGCGCACAACACTGCTTCCACTTTGGTACCAGCAGGTGCTAAAGAGTGGAAAGGCAAAATGGATGAAGAAATAGTTGTGCCACTGACGCAAGATGGCGTGTATGTTTATGTCTGCGATCCTCATAAAACCATGGGCATGGCGGGTGTGATTCAGGTCGGTAAGCCAACGAATCTGGACGCAGCAAAAGCCGAAGCAGACAAGCTGTCGAAGAGCTTCGTCATGAACAAAGATCGTCTGTCGAAGGCGCTGGCGCAAGTGAAGTAAATGATGATCGTGCCATCAGCAGTTGAGATGGCATCCATTTTTCAAGAGGAGAATCTAATGAATCAAAATAGACGCGACGCGTTGCGCATTGCAACCGTACTCGGCCTGGCTATCAGCGCAGGTTTGTTGAAGCCTACAGACGTACTGGCTGCAGACTGGAAGTCTAGCGGCTTCGACGCAAAATCCTTGCAAGAAGCATTGGCAGCCTTGGGTGCCGATAAAGCAGCAATCAGCACAGACATCGCTGTCAACGGTCCTGATATCGCGGAAAACGGTGCAGTGGTTCCAGTGTCGGTTTCGAGCAATGTGCCGAACACGGAATTCATGGCCATTCTGGTCGAGAAAAATCCTACGCCATTGTCAGCTACGTTCACCATTCCAGCAGGTACTGAAGCAAACATCAGCACCCGCGTGAAGATGGGCGGCACATCGAATGTGCACGCGCTGGTAAAAGCAAATGGCAAGTGGCTGATCGCTAGCAAAGAGATCAAAGTCACTCTCGGCGGCTGCGGCGGTTAATCAGTAAGCACTGAACGCGCTGTATATCTACACCAATTTTTGAGGAAATTATCATGGGAAATCCGATGCGCATTCGCGCGAATGCAAGCGGCGACGTCGTAGAAGTGAAGGTCTTGATGCGTCATGATATGGAAACAGGTCAACGCAAAGATGCAGCAGGCAAGGTAGTTCCTGCGCACTTCATTCAGACGCTGGTTGCCAAGTGCAACGACAAGGTAGTACTGGATTCATTGATGGGTACTTCGATCTCCAAAGATCCATTCCTGTCATTCAAATTCAAAGGCGGCGCAAAAGGCGACAAGATCACCATCACCTGGACTGACAATATGGGTGACAGCCGTACCGATGAAGCAGTAGTTTCCTGAAGCTAGTCATACGCAAATTAAACGGGAGCAGTTGTACCCGAGTGACATGAATGCGGCATAGACCGCATCCACTTTATTTTAAGGAGGGCGTAATGAGACATAGAGGCTTATATCTTTTAGCAGCGATCGCAATGAGCATGGCTGCATCTGCAATGGCTCAAGGGTCGGCAACGGACGAGATTGCAAAGTATCGTCAATTGCTGGCTGATGGTAATCCTGCCGAGTTGTGGGAAATGCGTGGCGAAGAATTGTGGCGCATGAAAGCAGGGCCAAAGAATGTCAGCCTGGAGCAATGCGATCTTGGTAAAGGGCCTGGTGTACTCAAAGGCGCTTATGCTGAATTGCCGCGTTACTTCAAGGACGTCAACAAGGTCATGGATCTTGAGCAGCGTCTGATCTATTGCCGCATGAACTTGCAGGGTTTGACGCGCGAACAAGCGGTGAAAATGCCGTTTGGCTCTGCTGGCAAGCCTTCCGAGATCGAACCTATCGTGGCCTACATTACTTCCGAATCGAGAGGCATGAAGATGTCGGTTTCGACTTCGCATCCGGAAGAAAAGCGTGCTTACGAAATCGGCAAAAAAGTTTTCTTCTACCGTGCCGGTTCGCATGACTTTGCGTGTGCGACTTGCCACTCGGTCGACAATCAACGCATACGATTGCAAGACCTTCCTAATCTGCTGAACAAGAGCAATGCGCAGGCGGCTTATACCACCTGGCCGGCATATCGCGTATCGCAGGGCGAGGTACGTACCATGCAGCATCGCTTGAATGATTGCTTCCGTCAGCAGCGCTTCCCTGAACCGCTTTATGGTTCGGACGTCATCACTGCGGTGACGATGTTCCTCGCGAAAAATGCCGATGGTGGCGTCTATAACGGCCCAGCGCTGAAACGATAGGGAGGCGATATGAAAAAAATTGGCATCTTATTGGCATCGGCGGCAATCATCGCCGGTTGCGCAACAGTGGCAGCGAATAGTGACTACGATAAAGACACTGTTGCCATGTTGAAGGCGGACTTCAAATCCAAAGGTCCTGCAACGATGGAGCGCATGCTCAATCAGGACGATGCACAGAAATTGTGTAGCGAATATCCGAGCGACGTACCTAAGGAAAAAGCCGCCGCGTTGGAAGCTGCACAAATGAAACTGGTGAAATATCCGGCGGATGGCAAGTATCTGGGCGATTGGAAAGAAGGCGAGAAAATTGCACAGAACGGTCGCGGCATGCAATCGTCCGATGCAATCGGTAGCGTGAACGGCGGTAACTGCTATGCCTGCCATCAAATCGGCAAAGCGGAAATCTCGTTCGGCAACATCGGCCCGTCTCTCTATCAATACGGAAAGATCCGCGGTCAAAGTGAAGACATGTTGAAGTACACCTGGGCCAAGATTTATAACGCTCAAGCCTTCACTGCATGTTCGAACATGCCACGCTTCGGCCACAACGGCATCCTGCAAGAGAAGCAAATCAAGGACGTAATGGCCTTGTTGCTGGATCCGGCTTCACCCGTCAACAAGTAACACGATCAGAGCATCGAAGACGCGCAAATTCATGCGCAGCTTCGATGCTCGTTTCTTTGTCTTGTCCCATCGCTTGCGCACCGCAAGAACGATGAGGCTATCTACCGAATTCATTAGAGGAATAACATGGGGTTGAATCGTCGCGAGTTCATTCAGGTCATGGGTATTGCGGCCGCTGGCGGCATGCTGCTCGACGCCAAGGGCGCACTGGCTGCTCCATCTGCAGCCAAACTCTACGACGTGCCACGTTTTGGCAATGTCCACTTTTTACACTTCACCGATTGCCATGCGCAATTGAAGCCGATTTATTTCCGCGAGCCTAATGTCAATCTTGGCATAGGTGACGCGGTTGGTCGTCTGCCGCATCTGGTTGGTGAACAATTGCTCAAGCAGATCGGCCTCAAGCCGAATACGCCGGAAGCGTATGCATTCAGCTATTTGAATTTTGAAAAAGCTGCGCAAACCTACGGCAAGGTCGGTGGCTTCGCGCATCTTTCCACACTGGTTAAACGCATGAAGGCCGGTCGTCCCGGCGCATTGCTGCTCGATGGTGGTGATACATGGCAGGGTTCGGCAACGGCTTTGTGGACCAACGGTCAAGACATGGTTGATGCCTGTCTGGAGCTAGGCGTGGATGTGATGACGGCGCACTGGGAAATGACCTTGGGTGACAAGCGCGTCAAGGAAATTGTTGAGAAGGATTTCAAGGGCAAGGTTGATTTTGTCGCGCAGAATATCAAGACGACAGACTTTGGTGATCCGGTATTCCCTCCGTACGTTCTGAAAGAAATGAACGGCGTACAGATCGCGATTATCGGTCAAGCTTTCCCTTATACGCCTATCGCCAATCCGCGCTATCTGGTGCCTGAATGGAGCTTCGGCATCCAAGAAGAGAATATGCAAAAGATGGTGGACGAAGCGCGCAGCAAAGGTGCCAAGGTTGTCGTCGTGTTGTCGCATAACGGTATGGACGTCGATCTGAAGATGGCGTCGCGCGTACGTGGCATCGATGCCATCATGGGTGGCCATACGCATGACGGCATACCGACACCAGTGATCGTCAGCAATCCGGGCGGCAAGACGCTAGTAACGAATGCCGGCAGCAACAGCAAATTCCTCGGCGTGCTTGATTTCGATGTGCGCGGTGGCAAGGTACAAGGTTATAAATATCGTTTGTTGCCAGTGTTCTCGAACTTCCTGCCAGCCGACAAGAATATGGATGCATTGATCACGAAGATACGTGCACCGTATGAATCCAAGCTCAATGAAAAACTCGCGATGACGGAAGGTACTTTGTACCGCCGTGGCAATTTCAATGGCACCTTCGATCAATTGATCGTCGATGCCTTGATGGATGTCAAAGGTGCGGACATTGCATTCTCTCCAGGCTTCCGCTGGGGCACATCCTTGTTGCCGGATAGTCCTATCCTGATGGAACATCTGATGGATCAGACCGCGACCACGTATTCGTACAGCACGCTGACGGAAATGAATGGCGCAACGATTAAAACCATCCTCGAAGACGTCGCCGACAATCTGTTCAATCCTGACCCGTATTACCAACAGGGTGGAGATATGGTGCGTGTCGGTGGCATGAGCTACACGATAGAACCTAAGCAAAAAATGGGCGGACGTATTCAAGACATGCGCCTCGATGGCAAGCTGATCGATGCCAGCAAGACCTATAAGGTCGCTGGTTGGGCGCCGGTTGCTGAAGGTGCGTCAGGCGAGCCAGTATGGGATGTCGTAGCGCAGTGGCTGCGTACGAACAAGGTCGTTACACCGCGCAAGCTGAACACGCCGAAGATTATTGGTATGGATGGCAATCCTGGTATTGCTAACTAAAACTGAGCCGACATGAAAAAAATTCTTGCGGCTCTGTTGCTGAGCGTTAGTTGTATATCTGCATTTGCCTTCGATGCTGCGCAAGTACAGGATATCAAGCAAACCAAGGCAGGCTTGTACCTCGATGCGAAAGAAGCTTATGCACTTAAGCAGCAATTAGGTGCAAAAGCTTATTTCGTTGATGTGCGTACCCGTGCGGAAGTGTCTTATGTCGGTATGCCTACGATCGTCGATGCAAACATTCCGTATGTTGAGCATCCGGACGATGCACCGTGGGATGACAAGAATGGCCGCTTCAAACTGGATGTGAATAGCGACTTTGGACCTGAGTTGGCACGTCGCATGAGTGCAAGTGGACTAGGCAAGGGCGATACAGTGATTCTGATTTGCCGCTCAGGCGATCGTAGTTCACGTGCCGCCAATCTGTTGTCAGATCTTGGCTACAGCAAGGTATATACCGTGGTTGATGGCTTTGAAGGCGATGTTGCAAAGACTGGACCACAAGCAGGGCAGCGCGTAGTAAACGGATGGAAGAATGCCAATCTGCCGTGGAGCTACAAGTTGGATAAGAGCAAGTTGTACTTTCCCAAGTACTGATGCGACGCATGATTGCATGCCTTGTGTCATGCTATTGATTCCATACACTCAAGGTGTGCAGCATGCCTAATCGTTTGATGTTGCCCTTATCCCGTCTGTTCGTTCTGTTGTCCTTTTTATCTGCCGGATGGGTGCACGCTGCTGATGTGCGCCCCGGTGACACACCTGTGTTGCCGACGTTGACTACTCTGGATGGAAAAACGATCACACCTGCCAGTTTGCGCGGCAAGGTTGTTGTACTCAGTTACTTTGCTTCCTATTGCCCTTTCTGCGCGAATGAAGCTCCCAAGCTGCAAAAGCTGTATCGGGAGAACGCAGATAAATTGATCGTCATCGGCGTTAATATTGAAGTCGGTGATGCAGACCAAAAAGCGAAAGCACTGAAGTGGGTAGAGAAATACCGCCTCACTCATCCAGTCACGACTGACTATCTGGCGCTGGAGCGCGTGCTGGGTAAACGCAAAGGTTTGCCAGTCAACTATGTATTCGACAAGCGGGGAGTGCTGAGGCGTATAGATATTGGGGAAATCTTCGATGAAGACTTCGACGATATCGGACGTTTCGCCCGGCAAGATTAGGATGTAAAAATGAGTTTGCGTATTCTTTCGGTGCTGTTGCTAGGCCTCATGTTGAACGGCCATGCTGGGGCTGCTAGTAAAGTGATGGCAGTGCCGATGTTGACCGATCTATCGCGTGACAGCACGCAGGCGCAACGTCAGGGCAAGCCCATCATTCTCTTCTTCACATTGCCTGGTTGCTCGTTTTGCCATGTCGTGCGGAACAACTATCTATTACCTTTGTTGCGTGATGCTCGCGTCAAAGAGCGTCCTATCATCCGTGAAGTGGATGTGACGGGAACGCAGGCTGTTGTGAATCTTGACCATTCATGGGGCAATCATCGCAGCATAGCCAAGACCTACAAAATTCATGCTGCGCCTACTGTTCTCTTTCTTGATGCTGCGGGGTGCTTGTTGACTGCACCAATCGTCGGCGGCGATATTGCCGGCTTGTATGGTGGTTATCTTGATAATGCATTCGCTGAAGCAGAGAAAAAAATAGCGACTGCCAGAAAACACAATAAGGCCAACAAAGGATGCGTACAGCCATGAGCCATTGCTACGTATGCTTTCAGCAGCCACGCGTGACATAGCGCTCTATTTTTTATCTTATAATATATATAAATATATATTAAAATAATGCATATTGTTTTGTGCGCAAATGAGTAATGTAGATGAGTACAAAAGAAGAGATTGATTTGGAATCGTTGCAGAAGGCGGCTTCCAAGGCATGCAGTTTGCTTAAGACTTTATCGAATCCGGATAGATTGCTGCTGCTTTGCCAGTTGTGCGAAAGCGAATACTGCGTGAGCGAGCTGGAAGTCGTGACGGGCATACGGCAGCCGACTTTGTCGCAGCAATTGACCGTATTGCGCGAAGAGCAGTTGGTCAATACGCGGCGTGAAGGCAAGCAGATTTATTACAGCATCGCCAGTACGGAAGCGATGGCAGTGATTGACGTGTTGTACCAGCAGTACTGTACTACTGGCAAAAGGAAAAAATAATGACTATCGACTGGGTGCACTTTACGCCGTGGAGTTCGCTATTGGGCGGATTGCTGATCGGCCTTGCTGCGGCATCGTTCATATTATTCAACGGCAAGATCGCCGGTATCAGCGGCATTTTAGGTGGCCTGTTGCGACCGGTGAAGGGCGATATGTCCTGGCGGATTGCCTTCCTACTTGGTTTGATTTTGGCACCGCTCGTGTTTGCTCTATTCAAGCCCTTGCCGGATGCGCATATCGATGCCGACTTCGTAACACTGGTCGTGGCTGGATTATTGGTGGGGATAGGCACGCGTTACGGCTATGGCTGCACGAGTGGACATGGCGTCTGCGGATTGTCGCGCCTTTCACTGCGCTCGCTGGTGGCGACCATGACGTTCATGGCAGCTGGTTTTTTAACAGTATTCATTGTGCGACATCTGATCGCTTAAGGAGCGGAGTATGCAAATTGTGATGGCATTACTCGCTGGTTTGATTTTTGGATTTGGTCTGATTATTTCGGGCATGGCTAATCCGGCCAAGGTGATCGGTTTTCTGGATATCGGTGGCAAGTGGGATCCCTCGCTGGCTTTTGTGATGGGTGGAGCCATTCTGGTAGGGCTGATTGCATTTCGCATTGCTGCAAAGCGGACCACGACACTGTTGGGTGGTGCATTACGTTTGCCACAGGCAACGCAGATAGACCGTCGTTTGGTATTGGGTGGGCTTGCCTTCGGTGTAGGTTGGGGGCTTGCTGGCTACTGTCCTGGCCCGGCGCTGGCTTCTCTGATTATGGGCAACAGCAAGACGATTATTTTTGTTATCGCGATGGTGGCGGGGATGGGGATATTCGAATTACTGGAGCGTTATGCGCGTACGCAGCAGCACAAACATAGCTAACAGCATTTCTTCTTATTGCAGCTTCGCTTGGAGGTGAGGTTGCAATAAATTAGAAAACAAAAAACCCGCATCGGCCGAAGCTGAAAGCGGGTTTTTGTATGTTCCGGATTGCTCTGAAAACATGTTCTTGGTGGTGATAGGTGGATTTGAACCACCGACCCCAGCATTATGAGTGCTGTGCTCTAACCAACTGAGCTATATCACCAGATAGCCGAAAATTATCGCGTTTTTGGCCGTCCCTGTCAATATCCAATTCCATTACTTCGCAAGATATTGGGCAAAATCCTTGGTTTCTGCGGGTCTGCAGGAGATGAAATTCTTATTGAATTTGCAATCAGGGCTTTTTTTGAGCGTTTTCTATTTTCTGCAAAATTGCGCCGGCAGTATCGGGCGCCAGGCAATCAATGACGTGTCTATCTTCCATCGAACGCAGCCAGGTTAATTGCCGTTTGGCTAGTTGACGTGTGGCGGCTATGCCTTTTTCGCGTAGTTCGTTCAAGCCGTAAGCACCATCCAGATATTCCCAGCTTTGGCGATAGCCGACACAGCGCATGGAGGGCAGGCCGAGGTGCAAATCGCCGCGTGCGCGTAATGCTTTCACTTCATCGAGCAAGGCGCCGCCTTTTAGCATCGCATCGAAGCGCGTTGCAATGCGTGTATGCAAAACACTGCGATCGGATGGTTCTAATGCAATTGGCAATAGAGTAAAAGGCAATTCAGTCTTGGGCGCTTGTGCCAGCAAGGCTGACATCGGTTGCCCGGTCAGCGCGATGATTTCCAATGCGCGTTGTATGCGTTGCGCATCGTTCGGTTTCAAGCGAGCTGCAGTGACGGGATCTAAGGCGGCCAGCTTGGCGTGCATGGCAGGCGAACCGATGATCGCTGCTTCGGCGTCCAGCTCTGCGCGGAGCGCGGCATCGGCCTGCGGCAAGGCATCCAGTCCATCTTTCAAACCTTTGAAATACAGCATCGTGCCGCCGACCAGCAAAGGCAGTTTGCCGCGCGCGCTAATTTCTGCTGCCAGGCGTATGGCATCCTGACGAAATTGCATGACTGAGTACGACTCCAGCGGATCGAGGATGTCGATCAAATGATGCGGCACTTGCGCACGCTCTTCATCAGTTGGCTTGGCAGTGCCAATATCCATCTCGCGATACACCAGAGCGGAATCGACTGAGATGATTTCCGCCGGGATGCGTTCTGCAATGGCTAGCGCGGCAGCGGTTTTACCTGAAGCGGTCGGTCCCATGATGGAGACGACCAGCGGTTTTGCGGAATGGGTAGTCATGCGCTTGCTGCTTGAATGATGGACACCTTAGCGTCCGCGCTCGAAGAGTTTATCCAGATCAGACAAGCCTAGTTGTACCCAGGTTGGACGGCCGTGATTGCATTGATCTGCTCGTTCGGTGGCTTCCATTTGACGCAGCAGTGCGTTCATTTCCGGCCCCGTCAGTGTGCGGTTGGCGCGTACCGCGGTATGGCAAGCCAGTGTGCCGAGTAATTCATTGCGTCGTTCTACCAATACACGCGAGCCGCCGTATTCACGTACGTCACGCAATACATCGCGTGCCAGTGTTTGTGCATCGGCACTTTTCAATAGTGCTGGCACAGCGCGCACGGCCAAGGTGGTAGGAGACAAAGCGGCGATGTCGAAGCCTAGTGATTGCAGTATGTCTTTATTGTCTTCCGCTGTGCCGACTTCCACGCCATCGGCGTAGAAAGTAATCGGGATCAGCAGCGGTTGCACCTGCATCGCATTATCGTCCAGCGCATTTTTCAACTGCTCATAAAGTATGCGTTCGTGCGCGGCGTGCATATCGACCAGTACCAAGCCTTTGGTGTTCTGTGCCAGGATGAAAATGCCGTGCAATTGTGCCAGCGCAAAGCCGAGAGGAAATTCATCGTCGGATAAGGCCTGCGTGTTGTTGCCGGCGAATGCTTGCAGTGGCGAAGACGCGCCGTTACTTTGATCCGCTATTGTTTCTGCGCCAAAGAGTGCGCCATAACTTGCAGTCGTTTGCGCGACGCCATACGGTGTATTGAATTGTGGCGCGAATGATGTCTGTTGCTGCTCGCGCAACCAAGGCATTGCGCCGGATGGTGCTGGTGTTGGCGAAGGAACTGCGCCGAATGCTGTGGCTGAAGTTTGTGCCAAAGCGCGACTAACGGCATGGAAGACAAACTGATGCACGGCACGACTGTCGCGGAAGCGTACTTCTATCTTCGATGGATGTACGTTGACATCTACCAATGCCGGATCGAGATCAAGGCTGATTACATACGATGGATAGCGGTCGCCATGCAGCACGTCTTGATAAGCGGAGCGTACTGCGTGCGTCAATAATTTATCGCGTACGAAGCGGCCATTCACATAGAAGTACTGCGCATCGGCACGCGCCTTGGAAGCCGTTGGCAAGCCGATAAAGCCATGCAAGCGCAAAGGGCCGGCTGCTTCCTCCAGAGGCATGCGTGCACCGGAGAATTCATTGCCGAGTATATGTGCGCTACGTTTGGCGATGTCGTTCACCGCCCAGTGATCTATGGTGCGGCCGTTATGCGACAGCGAGAACGATACGTCAGGGCGCGACAAGGCGATGCGACGCACGACTTCTGCGCAGTGGCCAAATTCGGTTTGTTCGGTTTTTAAAAACTTGCGACGCGCCGGTGTATTGAAATACAAATCCTGTACATCGACGGTGGTACCCAATGCGCCGGAAGAAGGCGCGACCGTGCTTTTTTGATCTATGGTTTGCACGCCGCTGATTTCCCACGCGTGCTGCGCATCCGCCGTGCGTGATGTGAGCGTCAGTTGTGCAACAGATGCAATCGAGGCCAGCGCTTCACCGCGAAAGCCCAATGTCGCGACATTTTCCAATTCAGTCAGCGAATTGATCTTGGATGTAGCATGTCGTGCCAATGCTAGCGGCAATTGTTCCGGCGCAATGCCGCGACCGTTGTCGGTAATTGCGATGCGTTTTACGCCGCCTTGTTCCAGTCGCACACTGATTTGCGTGGCGCCAGCATCCAATGCGTTTTCCAGTAATTCCTTGACGACGGCAGAGGGACGCTCGACTACCTCGCCGGCGGCGATTTGTGAAATGAGTTGGTCGGATAGTGGCTGTATCGGCCGAATGGGCTGGGAGGATGCATGCATGGACAGATTATAACGTTGCATGCGCATGAACTGCAGTGAACTGTCGCTGCAAAGCGTAGTCTTTCTAGGTTGTCTGTCAGCCTGATCGCTGGTGTATGATGCTGCCGCTACCAAGGAAAATTATGGATTTCATGCAGTTCTTCGACATGATTTTGCATGTTGACAAGTATCTCGGCATTTTTATTGCGCAATACGGCATGTGGATTTATGTCGTTCTGTTTGCCATTATTTTTAGTGAAACCGGTCTGGTCGTCTTTCCTTTTCTACCCGGTGATACCTTGCTCTTCATTGCGGGCGCATTCTGTGCGTCCGGCCAAATGAATCTATGGTTGCTGCTTAGTCTGTTGATGGCGGCGGGGATACTGGGCAATACGGTGAATTACTGGATAGGCCACTTGGTAGGTGAAAAAGTGTTTACCCACGATTACCGCTGGCTGGACAAGGATGCCTTGAGAAAAACGCATGCCTTCTATGAAAAGCACGGCGGTAAAACATTGATACTTGCGCGCTTCATCCCGTTTGCCCGTACCTTTGCACCGTTTATTGCCGGTATATCGGATATGACTTTCTTCCGATTTCAGATATTCAACTGCGTCGGTGCGATTCTGTGGGTAGGGATACTGGTGGTGGGTGGTTATCTGTTCGGCAATATTCCGATCATCCGCGATCACTTGAATACCATTGTGCTGGTCGGTGTCGGCGCAGCCTTCGTCCCAGTCGTGATAAGTGCCTTATGGCGTTTCGCTAAACGATTCAGGAAGTAATCGAGCGAGAAGTAATGCGTGTGCGCTGGCGGCGCACACTACATCATGCGGTTTTTTGCCAGCGGTGGATTTTTTGCAAAGTATTTCTTGATACCTTGTGCCACCGCATCGGCCATCCGATCTTGATACGCATCGTCGTTCAGCTTGGCTTCTTCTTCCGGATTTGAAATAAACGCGGTCTCGATCAAGATGCTCGGGATATCCGGCGCTTTCAATACCGCAAAACCGGCTTGCTCTACTGCATTCTTGTGCAAGCGATTGACGCCGCCGATTTCATTCAAAACCGATTTTCCTAGCTTCAGGCTGTCGTTGATCTGCGCCGTCGTGGAAAGATCGAGCAAGACGCTGGCGAGTTGCTTGTCGTGATTCTTGATATTGGTGCCACCAATCAAATCGGCAGCATTCTCTTTATTGGCGAGCCAACGTGCAGCGGTTGAGCTGGCCCCTTTTTCCGATAATGCGAATACCGATGAGCCATTGGCAGTCGGTTGCACAAACGCATCGGCATGGATGGAGACAAACAAATCAGCCTGCACCTTGCGCGCTTTTTGCACGCGCACATGCAGCGGCACAAAATAATCGCCGTCACGCGTCAGCATGACGCGCATATTCGGATGTTGTTCCAGTTTGGCCTTCAGGCGCTTGGCGATAGACAGCACGATATGTTTTTCGTAGCTGCCGCCGCGTCCGACTGCGCCGGGATCCTCGCCGCCGTGGCCGGGATCGAGTGCGATGGTCAGCATGCGGTTGACTTGCGGTGCGCGATCCACTTTAGGCTCTGCATACGGTGGCTTGATTTCAGCAACCGGCGGCGGCATTGTTTCTGTCGGCTTATCCAGCGACCACTGGCCTTTTTCTATCAGTGCAGCAATCGGGTCAGGCGGATTGACGGGATATAAGTCGAATACCAAGCGGTGCTGATATTTATCGACCGGTGCCAAGGTAAATACTTGCGGATTGACTTCTTCCTTCAGATCGAACACCAGACGTACTACACCAGGCTTGTTCTGGCCGACGCGTACTTGTTTGATGTAAGGATCGTTAGGCTGAATTTTTGCAATCAGACTTTTCAGCGTCGGATTCAGATCGATGCCTTCGACATCCACCACCAGCCGTTCCGGATCTTTGATGATGAAATGGTTGGTCTTTAGATTCGCATCGTTTTCCAACGTAACGCGTGTGTAATCTTCCGATGGCCAAACGCGCACGGCAAGAATTTGCGAAGCGAATGCTGGCAAAGGGGAGAAGAGCGAGATGAGTAAAGTGCCGCCCGCCTTGAGGACGGTGCGACGCACTCTTGCTTTTACAGGTTGGGAGCGAATTTCAGTCGGTTCAGACATTCAACACCTTGGTCGGACAACGCTTGCAATTCTACATCACGCCCTTCGCCTGCGACTGCGAGCGAAATGCTGATATCGGGAGGAGGTAATACCGCTTCAGCCTTTTCAGGCCATTCGATGACGCAAATGGTTTGATGATTGAAGTATTCGCGGAATCCGGCATCAAGAAATTCTTCAGCACTGGCCATGCGATACAAATCAAAATGGATCACATTGACTGTTTGCTCGTCTATGGTGACTGTATATGGCTCGGCTAATGTGTAGGTTGGACTTTTTACATGGCCGTTGTGGCCTAGCGCATGCAGCATGGAGCGCGTCAATGCAGTTTTTCCGGCACCAAGATCGCCATGCAGGTAGATCGTCAGACCTGGTTGCACTGCACGTGCAAGCGCTGCACCGAGGGCAATGGTGCCGGCTTCTTCATGCAGATGGGCGGTGTAGTGTTGCATTGAATAGACGTGTCCGTGAAATTACTGGTCAATGATCTCGTTCTTTGCCGTGCTTAACTAACAGTGCGCAGCAGTACGATGCAATTGTTTAAGCAGAGTTCAATTTTCCACTACTTCTGCGTGATCGTATTATTTTGGTGTTGCAACAGCGATGTGCGTTTACTGTAGCAGCGCCAGCCAAAGTGGCAAGCTTGCCATGGAAATCAGTGTGCCTGCAGAAATCAGAAATGCAACAAAAGGACCATTACCACCCATGCGAACGGCCAAGACGTAGGCGCTGGATGCCGTCGGTAATGCCGCGAACATGACGACCATTTGTAAATGTAAGGGCGATAAACCTATCCACAATCCGAGGACATACGCGACGATAGGTACGAACAATAGTTTGACGACGAGGAAGTAAGCGGCAATGCCTTTTGATGCCTCCAGGCCATTCAAGCGCAGTCCGGCACCAACCATGATTAGACCAAGTGCGATGGATGCATTGCCCAAGCGTGACAGGAACGCGCTTGCCAGATCAGGCAGATGAAAGCCGAGTAGATTGAAGATGACGCCGCCCATGGTCGCCATCAACAACGGGTTCTTTATCAACTCCATCAGCAGATTGCCCTTATTCTTCACCAGCGCATGGACTGCAGCCATATTGCATAAAGGAACAGCAAAGCCGATAGCTAAGCCCATCAAAGATACGCCTTCATCGCCGCCGAGGCGGCCTGCGATCGCGAGTGCAATGTAGGAGTTGAAGCGGAATGCGGTTTGCAAGCCGGATTCGAAAATCATCGGGCCGGCTTTGAACAGCGGCTTGGCCAGCCAGCCCAAAGCAATACCGGCGACGCATGTCGCGATGACAATCTGAAGAAACTGAGCAGTCGTGCCGAAATTGATAGGCGAGCGTGCGGTGGAGTAAAACAACAATGCCGGAAACAGCACGTAGTAAATCAGCTTTTCCGTCCCGATCCAGAACTCTTCATGCCAATTCGTGACGCGAAACAACACAGCGCCGAACAGAATCAGCATGAAATCAGGAAGCAGGAGGTTGACGATATGCATTGCAATCAGCGACAGGCGCCGGAACGGGAAGACAGGTTAGGGGAATAAAGCGGTGCAATGGTGCAGCATGCAAGACATGAGCCTTGCATGCACAAGATTTTACTTCAACAGACGCGCCAATTCGACTGCTGTTTTTACATTCATCTTGTCGAAAATATGTGCGCGATGAACTTCGACTGTGCGCATGCTGATGCCCAGTTTGTCGGCAATGACCTTGTTCATCTTGCCTTCAAGGATCAAATCCAATACTTCGCGTTCACGTCCGGATAGTGCAGACAGGCGTGTGTGTATGGCTGCGCTGGCCGAAGCATGCTCCGACGAAGTCAGTGCTTCTTGTATGCGGTCCATCAACTTGTTGTCGTTGAACGGTTTCTCAAAGAAGTCGAATGCGCCACGCTTCAAGGTATCGACTGCCATCGGCACATCGCCGTGGCCGGTCAGGAAAATGACCGGGAACGCTTGCGTCAAGCCACGCGCAGTGAGCAGGTCGAACAAGGCAACGCCGCTAATGTCAGGCATGCGGACATCCAGCAGTACGCATTGACCCTGTGTGTTGGTGCGTGTCGTGCCATCTAGCGTAGCGAGAAAGGTTTTGCCGCTTTCATACGCGGTGGCGGGGATGCCACGTGATTTGGCCAGCCACATCAGTGAATCGCGGATTACTTCTTCATCGTCAATAATGTGCAGCATTGAATATCCTGTCGGTCTGCCGTATGTCTTGTTACGTTTACTCTCACTGCGACTATATATTGTCGCGGCCAGATGATAGAGCTTAAAAGTGTCAAAAATATATCAAAAAGATATCTTTTAATTTTTACTTTGCACGCATTGTCGTTTCGATCAATTTATTTTGCAACGTCGGGAGCGAGAAACGGAAGGTCGTGCCGCCGCCCGGATTCTCTGTATGCGTCAGTGTGCCGCCGTGAAATTCGATTGCCGTACGACAAATACTCAAGCCCATGCCCATCCCGTCTGCCTTGGTTGAGAAGAAAGGCGAATACAAGCGTTCGGATACTTCTGCCGGTATGCCATGCCCTTGATCGCTGATGGATACGATGACATTTTGCGGTACGGCATCGTCAACTGTGGCGGCAATCCGCAATAGGCGTTTCTCCGGTGCGGTGTCTTGCATCGCTTCGATGGCGTTGCGGGTCAGATTGAGCAAGACCTGCTCCAGCAATACATGATCGGCCAATACTGGCGGTAGGTTCGATGGAATGTCGATCTTGATCATGACGAAATATTTTTGTGCCTGCAATTCAACCAGAGGTGCAACGCTCTCTATCAATTCCGCGATGGTAACGGCAGTACGCATAGGCTCGCGCTTCTTGACGAAGGTGTGCACGCTGCGAATGATTTGTCCTGCACGTTGTGCTTGCGCTTGGGCTTTTTCCAATGCGTGCGTGAGCATGTCGATATTGACTTCGTTTGCTTTGGATTTGTCGCGCTCCAACATATTCAAGGCACCGGTGGTGTAGCTGGAGATCGCAGCGAGCGGCTGATTTAATTCATGTGCCAGCGTCGAGGCGATTTCACCCATGGTGGCGAGGCGCGCGCTGGCTTGCAGTTTTTCTTCCTGTTGTCGGTTCAAGTCTTCGACGCGTTTGCGATCTGAAATATCAAGAATGGAACCCATCCAACCGGTTTGTGCACCGGTGTTATCAACTAGCGGCGATTCAAAAATCAACACCGGTATGCGACGACCGTCTGCATGCTGGAAAATAGTTTCAAAGCCTTGCGGATTGGCAGTGCCTGCGGCGACTTGAGAGAAGTGTCGGTGATACTCAGACCTCGCTTCTGGTACCCAATACGGCATAGGAGGCAAGTGTCCAACGATGTCTTCCGCGGGTATGCCTACCATTTGTGAGAAAGCCGGATTCACATAGGTCACACGTCCTTCCAGATCGCGTGCGCGCAAGCCGGTGATCAAGGAGTTTTCCATCGCAGTACGGAAAGCAATTTGTTCGCGCAATGCAGTCTCTGCGGCAAGGCGGCGATTAATGTCGCGCCACAACGCGATCAAGCTCCACGCCAGCCCGAGTGATAAGAGGATGACCGTATCAACCAGCAGACTTGGTAGCAGCTTGGGTGCGCTCTTGATGCTGTTGGTGCTCAGCTTCAACGAGACGCCAGCGAGATTGAGCGCGCGTCTATGTGTATACACACCACGTCCGGCACCACCGGATGCGCGTTTGTGAATGATCACATCATTGATGTCGGTGAGCGCGATTTCATTATCTTGCGCAAACCACCATGGCACCATGTCATCCAGTATGCTGGACGCGAGGTAGCTCGCAATAATGCTGCCTATATATTTGTTGCCGACAAAAAGCGGTACGTGATAATCGATCATCACCGGCCCGCTGATATCGGTAGCGGGCTGACTGTAGAGTGGTGTTCTGGTTGTGCGTGCGCGTTCGTTGGCTTTTTTCGATGGTGCTGACAATTCATTGAAGGTGATCAATGTTTCGTCGGTCGAGGTGAGCAGTTTGCCGTTTGCATCGAGCTCGATGATGCGGTGGATTTCGTGATTATTACGAATTAAACTCTCCATCCGATCAAGTAAGCGTTTACCTGTCAGATAGCCTGAGATAATCTCAGAGCCCATCAAGCCCAAGCTTTCTTCGTTGCGTTGTAGCTGGAAGCGTATGGTTTGCTCGACCCACAAGGAGTCGGCAATTAATTGTTCCTGACGCTCGCTGGCTTCCTGTTGCTTTTCGTGCAATGGCAACCAGATCAGGGTTGTCAAAAACAGTAGCGCCAGAAATAAAGGGGCAAGCCAGCGCCACGCTTGTTTGCGACTTGGAAAGCCGAAGCTTGGTGAACGAGGTTGATTTGGTATCATAAATAACAATGTAAAAAATCGACTGGCTGTGCAGTAGCGCTGGCGCTGGCGATTTTTTGTGGTTCATTCACAGCATTACATTCAAATTAAAAAATGCTGGTGTATTTCAAGTGTGTGCGTGAGGCATCTATTGTGGCGGAGAATGTGGTTATCCACACTTGTGATGCCATGAGTGACTGCGCATAGTAGCAACCCCAATTTGAAACTTTCTGGTCGTGCGATGAAATTAGCAACAAAACTACATTTGTTTCTGCTGGGCTTGGCATTATCGCTGACCAGCGCAATTGTATCTGCGCAAACGACTACTGTAATCAAATTCAGCCACGTTTCTGCCAGCGACACCCCAAAGGGCAAGGCTGCCCTGCGTTTTAAGGAGCTGGTTGAAGAAGCCAGCCGCCGTCGCATACGGGTAGACGTTTATCCAAATAATCTGCTTTATAAAGAGTCGGACGAGCTGGAAGCGCTGCAATTAGGTGCTGTGCAGATGCTGGCGCCATCCCTGGCGAAATTGGCAGAATTCGGTTCGCCGGATTTCGAGGTCTTTGATTTGCCGTTCGCTTTTGCCGACAAGGATGCTGTCGCGCGCATTACAGAAGGACCGATAGGTAAAGGTTTATTGAAGAAGCTGGATTCCAAAGGCATGATTGGGCTGGCGTATTGGAATAGCGGCTTCAAGATCATGTCGGCGAACAAGGCATTGAAGACGCCAGCCGATTTTGTCGGACTTAATATGCGGATACATCCATCCAGAGTATTGAGTATGCAAATGGAAGCGCTGGGTGCTGCGCCACAAATACTGGATGCGCATGAGGTTTATCCTGCACTGCAAGTGCATGCAATCGATGGCGCTGAGGGTACGCCAGCCAGTTTTTACGCAAGAAAATGGTATGCCGTACAAAGCAATGTGACGATATCGAATCATGGCTACCTAGGTAGTGCCGTCGTCGTCAATAAAAAATTCTGGGAAAATTTGCCATCGGATTTGCGTAATGCGATCGAAGTGTCGATGCGCGAAGCAACAACCTACGGCAATCTCTTGGCCGAGCAGGAAAATGCAGCCGCGCTGGAACGGATCAAGAAAATGAAAAAATTGACCGTGCATACCTTGACCGAGGCAGAAACTGCTGCCTGGCGTCAGGCTTTGTTGCCGGTGCAGAAGGAACTGGAAGGTAGAATTGGCAAAGCGATCGTGTTTGCCGTGACACGCGATTCTGACGCGCGACGCGTAAGCGGACGCTGATTCTCATTATTTGCTCGCACACTTTCAGTGCGGGCAGTTTTCACTATTTTGAACCATCACTCATTTAGTATTGATTCTTCGCAAACGATAATATTTCTTTTCTTGCGGACGGCAACTAAAATCGTTTAGTCTTGTCCCCGCAAGTTTGGTGAAAGGTTCAGTTAGTATTATCGCCCTCCCTAGATTAGTTCAGGAAGATATAGGATCGCTAGAATCCACTACGTTTTTGGTACAAAACGTCTCTTCCACCCAATCAGAGGTATTAACTAGCATCCTTGGTATCGTTTTTTTGACGACTTTGATAGGATGCACGAACAATAGTGACCCGAGCCACTCGGATCTCAGTTGTAGCCTTTCCAATAATTATTAAATCTGGAGACACGTCACATGAAACATAAACTTCTGAAGTCGGTTGTTGGCCTTGCTGTATTAGCTAGCGCATTTTCTTACGCCCAAACACCTTATCCAACCAAGCCGATCACGATGATTGTGCCGTTTGCTGCAGGCGGCCCTACCGATACTGTTGCACGTCTGGTTGCACAGTCGATGGGTAATACATTGAAGCAGACAGTTCTGGTTGAAAACGTCGGTGGTGCAGGCGGAACTATCGGTGCAGCACGTGTTGCGAAATCGGCACCAGATGGCTACACCTTGTTCTTGCATCACATCGGTCAATCGACTGCACCATCGCTGTATCGCAAATTGAGCTACAACGCGATTGATGATTTCGAGCCTGTCGGTCTGATTACCGATGTACCTATGACTCTGATCGCACGCGGCGATTTCCCAGCTAAAGACTTGAAAGAGTTGCTGACCTACGTCAAAGCTAACAAAAACAAAGTGACTTACGCTAATGCTGGCGTTGGTTCCGCTTCGCATCTGTGCGGTATGTTGTTCATGACCGCAATTGATACTGAATTGACCACTGTTCCATATAAAGGTACAGGCCCAGCAATGAACGATTTGCTCGGCGGTCAGGTTGATATTATGTGCGATCAAACTACTAACACCACCAGCCAGATCAAAGGCGGCAAAATCAAGGCTTACGCTGTAACTACAAAAACACGCGTACCTTCCTTGCCTAATCTGCCAACAATGAACGAAGCTGGCTTGCCTGGTTTTGAAGTTGCTGTTTGGCACGGTCTGTATGCACCTAAAGGCACACCAAAAGCAGTGATCGACAAACTGGATGCAGCATTGCAGGTAGCACTGAAAGATCCAACGGTTAAACAACGTTTTGCCGATCTGGGTACAGAGCCAGTTGCTGAAAACCGTGCAACACCAGAAGCATTGCGCACACATCTGAAGTCGGAAATCGCCAAGTGGGCACCGATCATCAAAAAAGCTGGCGTCTACGCTGACTGATCATAAAAATGCAGTAATTCAATAAATGACGAGATGCGCTTAGGCGCATCTCGTCATTTGAGTAATGGCTTGATAGTAATTTCACAATTACTGATTCACGGCAGGACAGAATGTATATCGTTCGACGTTTGATATTCAGCGTTGAACTATCTGGTTTTTAGAGAAGGGGAGCATCTTGTTATCATTTATTCGACATCCCAAGGATTTTTGGACTGGGATTATTTTTCTATTTATTGGATTGGCTGCGGTCATCATCGGCCGTGATTACAACATGGGTACCGCCGGCAAAATGGGCCCTGCCTATTTCCCTACGATCCTCGGCGGCTTGCTGGCGTTGATTGGATTGGCTGCCGTGGTTCGCTCTTTCTTCCGCGAGGGTGAGGCCATCAGTAAGTTTGCCATCAAGGAAACAATACTGATTCTGGCTGGTGTTTTGCTTTTCGGCTTTCTGATTCGTGGTGCAGGTTTGGTCGTTGCGGTATTCGCGATCATCATGTTCAGCGCCTACGCAAGTTCAAAATTCAAATGGATACCTGCACTTATGCTGGCCACAGGATCGGCCGTCTTCTCGGTAGTGGTATTCGTCGAATTGCTCGGTTTGCCGATTGCAATTTTTGGCCCATGGTTTGGCGGTTAAAAAGGTACTCAAATGGAATTATTTGCTAATTTGGCTCTTGGATTCGACACAGCGATGTCGTTTCAGAACTTGGCATACTGCTTGGCCGGTGTTTTCCTCGGTACGGCGGTCGGCGTATTACCTGGTCTTGGCCCTGTGGCCACGATCGCAATGTTGTTGCCGGCGACGTTTGCGTTGCCTCCAATTGCTGCATTGATCATGTTGGCCGGTATTTATTACGGTGCGCAATATGGTGGCTCAACTACTGCAATTCTGGTCAACCTGCCCGGGGAGTCATCCTCAGTGGTGACGGCCATTGACGGTTACCAGATGGCCCGACAGGGACGAGCGGGGGCGGCGCTGGCAACGGCTGCGATCGGTTCCTTCTTTGCCGGTACAGTTGCAACCATCTTGCTTGCCTTGTTTGCTCCTCCACTGGCAGATCTGGCGTTGAAATTCGGTCCTGCGGAATATTTTTCGCTGATGGTGCTGGGTTTGGTTGCATCGGTTGTGTTGGCCAGCGGTTCCTTGCTCAACGCAATCGGTATGGTGATTCTTGGTCTGTTGTTGGGTTTGGTCGGTTCCGACGTGAACTCCGGCGCAGCACGCTATACCTTCGATCTGCCTGAACTGGCAGACGGCATCAACTTCGTGATCGTTGCGATGGGTATGTTCGGTATTGGCGAAATCATTCGCAATCTGGAAAACGAAGAAACGCGTTCTTTGGTGATGAAAAAGGTCTCCGGCCTGATGCTGACCAAAGACGATATGAAGCGCATCATTGCACCTATCCTGCGCGGTACTGCGCTGGGTTCGGCATTGGGTATCTTGCCTGGTGGCGGCGCGATGTTGGCATCTTTCGCGTCTTATTCTTTAGAGAAGAAGATTTCGAAAAATTCGGCACAGTTTGGTAAGGGCGCGATTGAAGGCGTGGCAGCACCAGAATCGGCAAACAATGCCGGTGCACAAACTTCTTTCATTCCTATGCTGACTTTGGGTATCCCATCGAATCCGGTGATGGCGCTGATGATCGGCGCGATGATCATTCAAGGTATCCAGCCAGGTCCTGCTGTGATGACGGAACAGCCAACACTGTTCTGGGGTTTGATTGCATCGATGTGGATAGGTAACTTCTTCCTGATCGTGTTGAATCTGCCTATGATCGGTTTGTGGGTACGCATGATTACTGTGCCGTATCACCATTTGTTCCCAGCAATTCTGCTGTTCTGCGCGATTGGCGTATTCAGCTTGAACAATAGCGATTTCGATATTTATCTGATGGCATTGTTTGGTTTGTTTGGTTACATTTGCGCCAAGCTGGAAGCTGAACCTGCACCGATGTTGTTGGGCTTCATCATTGGCCCAATGATGGAAGAGTATCTGCGTCGTGCACTGTTGTTGTCCCGCAGCGACCCGATGGTTTTCTTGCAGCGTCCAATCAGCGCAACCATGCTGGCTGTTGCAGTATTGGCGATGGCAGTGGTTCTGTTGCCAGCATTGCGCAAAAAACGCGAAGAAGCGTTCAAGGAAG
This sequence comes from Herminiimonas arsenitoxidans, assembly GCF_900130075.1. NCBI lineage: Bacteria > Pseudomonadati > Pseudomonadota > Betaproteobacteria > Burkholderiales > Oxalobacteraceae > Herminiimonas > Herminiimonas arsenitoxidans. Next base: position 1,927,284 of record NZ_LT671418.1, on the reverse strand, counting down.
ACTAATCCTATGCTGCTGAACTGAGCGATTAAACGATCAGATAAGCAGCAGGTGGAAATGTAAAAAAGTAGTGTGTAAAGATTAAGGGCGCATCGCGAGATGCGCCCTTTTTATTTTGTGTTACATGCTTGATTCAGGGTATGAAACGTTTGTTTGCATTTAGACAAAAAAATATGCCACAAGCTGTTTTCCTCGGCTATGATCCAGTCTGGCGCAATGCTTGATTTCTCGTGAATTGATTTTTATAATCAGTCCCACTCGGCGCAAGGCGCTTTTATCGCAAGACAGAATTGGTAGCAGAGGCGCATACACACACACGGCATCGATGCCGGATTAGTAGGGGAGACCTGTATCAATAAAGAGGCGATAGCCAAGGCTATACGCAGCGGGGGTACAGTAGAGGTATTTGAGGGCGCATCGCGAGATGCGCCTTTTTTATTTTATGCTGTGTTGCTTTATGCTTGTCCTATCGCACTCTTATTCAAGTCATCGCCATGAAACAGAACGCTGCACAATCTTTATTCACCGCTATCGTCGAAGCTTCCTTCGGTGCAATAGGCATACGCGTGGAAGGAGAGCATGTACGCGAGTTGGTGTATCTGCCTGCGAGCTTTGATGAAAAAGAACCAGTCGATCTATTGTCGGAAAAGGCTGCCTTGCAGGTCGATCGTTATCTGCACGATCCTGACTTCCACTTCGATCTGCCTTTGGCGCCAATAGGAACAGCATTTCAAAACAAAGTGTGGAAAGCAATTACTGAAATTCCGCGCGGCAAAGTTCTGACTTACGGTGATATTGCCAGGCGTGTGCAATCAGCGCCGCGTGCAGTCGGTCAAGCCTGCGGCGCGAATTGGTATCCTTTGGTGATTCCTTGCCACCGTGTTACGGCTGCGAATGGTCTCGGTGGCTTCTCGCACTACGACGATGAAACCAGTTTCCACGTTGGCATAAAACGTTGGTTATTGGCACATGAAATGGTGGAAGGTTATCGATGAGCGTTGAGGCATTGCGCAGCCAAGGCGAGATCGATGAGTTTTGCGATACCTTGTGGCTGGAAGACGGTCTGGCCAAGAATTCGCTGGAAGCGTATAGACGCGATTTGCGTTTATTCGCCGTATGGTTGCAAGCCGAGCGTAACAAGCCCTTGCTGGCTGCGCATGCTGACGATCTGAATGCGTATTTCTTTGCGCGACATGCGGAGACCAAGGCAACTTCATCGAATCGCCGCTTGGCTGTGCTCAAGCGTTTTTATCAACTGGCGCTGCGTCAAAACAAAATCACTGATGACCCTTGTCTGAGAATGCGCTCGGCCAAACAGCCGCCACGCATGCCGAAGACGCTGTCAGAGGCGCAAGTGGAATCCTTGCTGGCTGCACCCGATGTGACAACACCTTTGGGTTTGCGCGACCGTACGATGCTGGAGCTGATGTATGCCAGCGGTTTGCGCGTGACGGAACTGGTGTTGCTGAAGTCGATAGAGGTGGGCATGAATGAGGGCGTGCTGCGTGTGACAGGCAAAGGCGATAAAACGCGCCTGATCCCGTTTGGCGAAGAGGCACGTGCTTGGATCGAGCGTTATCTGAAAGAAGCGCGTCCTGCGATTCTGAATGGCCAGATCGACGATGCCTTATTCGTGACGGCACGTGGCGGTGCCATGACACGTCAGATGTTCTGGACTTTGATCAAGAAGCACGCATTCGCGGCAGAGATTAATGCGCCTTTGTCGCCGCATACTTTACGCCATGCCTTTGCCACACACTTGCTGAATCACGGTGCTGATCTGCGTGTAGTGCAGCTATTGCTGGGACATTCCGATATTTCCACCACGCAAATTTATACACATGTGGCGCGCGAACGCTTAAAGCGCTTGCATCAGATGCATCACCCGCGTGGTTAATGCGGATTATTTTGTCGGCGGCCTCGGTTTATTTTGTTGCTTAAAAGAATGTAATTGGACTGGATTGCCTATTTTTGCCAGATATTTCGATGTATTTCGAGCTTGCAACGGCAATTTTGCTCTGTCTGCTTCAAGACGCAAAGGGCGGTGGCATGCTAGCATTCGTCCCATTGATGGTGCGTTATCGAAGTAATGATTACGACCGTCTGCCTACCTTAAACAGAACATCCACTCAAAGAGCTACCACTTGGCTAAACCTAATTTTCAGTACGAAAAGCGTCAAAAAGAGTTGGAAAAGAAAAGAAAAAAAGAAGAGAAGTTGAAGCGCAAGCAGGAAAAAGGCAATACGCCTGACGATGGCTCAGAACCATCTGACGTTGATGGTGATGAATCGGATGCAGATGTTGCGGATGATGCAAGCAACGTTGATCCTGCCAGCAAGTAACTCAGTCAGACGGCAAGTCGTTTTGCTCGGATGATTGAGCTGATTCGACAGTTTTATCATGTAACAGAATACGTACCAGCACCAAGCCATGATCTGACTCATGTGCTTGTCTCAAGGTCATGTGATCGTTCAGATAGATTACTTCGACTACCTCACCGATGGCTGCATGCGATGTCGGATTAAATTCTTCCGAAACCAGAATGTGGTCGATTGTCTCGTAGCTGCTGTCATGAATATGCGTATAACCGACATCGCGTAGCGGATCGCGTCGCGACTGGATGCGGTAGCTTTCAAACAAACGATCATCTACGCCGTTAAGCGGATATTTGCCCAAGCCCATCACCATTTGGGTCGGGATCGCGTCGGCTACATCGTTGAAGTCACCCATGACTATGACAGGCGTGCGCTTTCCTTTTTTTAAATCGGATAGCAAGTAGCGTAAGCCTAGTGCATCGGTGCCACGACGTATCAATGAGCGCAGGATAGCGATACCGGTTTGATCCGGATGATCGTCATTGATGTCGTTGCGGTAATCCGGCAGTTTGGATTTCAGGTGGCAGACGAAAACATGCACCAGCAGCTCGGGCGAGACTTCGATTTGCGCATGCAGGATAGGGCGTGTGAAATGCGTTACCGGATGGCTGACGCCAGGTAGATTAATGGCTAGATGGTTGGGGAGTTGCGTGTAAGTGGTGGCGCCGGCTGCGACTGGCAAGCGCGAGATCAAGGCCACGCTAGGCGTCAGATGATCGGCTGATGCTTCCGGATCGAAACCGATATGATGCGCATTCTGGTATTTTTGTGTTTTGGCCAGTACGTCGGTTAACGTGGCTTGCGAGAAGATCTCCTGCAAACCGATGACGTCGGCATCAAGTCGGTCTAGCTGCTGTGCAATCCATGTAATCTTGGCATCGTATTCTTCGGCAGAATACGGAATCTGGTCTTCATAGAATTTCATGCCCGGCAATGCGAGATTGCAGACATTGAAGGTTGCAAAGCGGAGTTCTTGTTGCATAATGTGCTCCAAATTTTATAGATGAGCGTAACACGCATGGCCAAAAAAGAGCATATTTCCGAAACGCCCGCGACACTGTGGTTGCGCCGTAACGGTATTGTTTTTTCCGAACATCCTTACGATTATGAAGAACACGGCGGCACCACGGTTTCTGCGCAAAAACTGGGTGTAGATGAGCATCATGTCGTGAAAACGCTGGTGATGCAGGACGAAGCGGCCAAGCCACTGATCGTCCTGATGCATGGCGACTGCAAGGTCTCGACCAAGAATCTGGCGCGCCAGATCGGTTGCAAGTCGGTAGAGCCGTGCAAGCCAGAGGTGGCGAATCGGCATTCAGGTTTTTTGATCGGTGGCACGTCGCCTTTCGGTACGCGCAAGGTGATGCCGGTCTATGTCGAGCAGAGTATCCTTGCGCTTGATCATATTTATATCAATGGCGGGCGGCGCGGTTATCTGATCGGTATAGCACCGAATATACTGGTAGAAAAATTGTCTGCGACGGCAGTCAATTGCGCATTGGCAGAATAGACACGACGAGCGTGATGAGCGCGGTATGTGCAGGGAAATATTAAAAAGGTTGGTATGAATACAGTTTTGTTTGCCATCGGTGCTTATCTGATCGGTTCGATCTCTTTTGCTGTTGTTGTCAGCAAATTTTTCCGTTTGGCCGATCCGCGTAGTTACGGCTCCAAGAATCCGGGTGCGACCAATGTGCTGCGTAGCGGGAATAAAAAAGCCGCAATACTGACGTTGCTTGGCGACGGTGCGAAGGGCTTTCTCGCAGTCTGGCTGGTCAAACAATTCGGCCCAGCTTATGGCGTGCATGAGAATGGCGTTGCCTTGGTCGCGATTGCTGTTTTTCTCGGCCATCTGTGGCCTATTTTCTTCCGCTTCGTCGGCGGTAAAGGTGTCGCGACTGCGCTGGGTGTATTGCTCGCGCTGAATGGCTGGCTGGGTCTGGCGACCTTGATTACATGGGTAGTGATTGCGTATGCATTTCGCTACTCGTCACTGGCCGCATTGATCGCGGCTATCTTCGCACCGTTCTATTATGGTTTGATGTTTGGACCGGATGTGATTTTGCTGGCGGTGCTGGCGATGAGTGTGCTGTTGATCTATCGACACGCAAAGAACATCGGTAATCTGTTGGCGGGCAAAGAAAGCCGACTAGGCAGCAAGAAAAAGTAGTGAAGTTCGGTATCGCCAGTCCGGGATACCGTTTAAATCTTGCTGATGCTATCCAATGGCCAGCGTGGTTTGACGTTGAAAGCGTAGTCTTTCTTCGCTGCATCTGGATTAATCTGCAAACGCATCGCGCCAGCGAATGCAATCATCGCGCCGTTATCGGTGCAAAACTCCAGCTCTGGATAAAACACCTTGAAGTGCTTTTTGGCAGCTGCTGCATTCAACGATGCGCGCAGTTGTTGATTGGCACCTACGCCACCTGCGATCACCAAGCGTTTCAAGCCTGTATGTTTAAGTGCGGTGACGCATTTTGCGGTCAGTACTTCGACGATGGCATCGACGAAGGCACGTGCGATATTGGCTTTGTCTTGCTCGCAGATATTAGTGGTTTGATTTTTGACTACCGTCAGCACAGCAGTCTTTAAACCGGAAAAGCTGAAATCCAGATTCTTGGAGTGCAGCATAGGGCGTGGCAGTTTGTAAGCAGTCGGATCGCCAAATTCAGCCATGCGTGAAATCGCAGGCCCACCGGGATAGCCTAGGCCCAGCAATTTTGCTGACTTATCAAATGCTTCACCGGCCGCATCATCCAGCGTTTCACCCAGCATCGTGTATTGACCGACGCCATCAACGCGCATCAATTGCGTATGGCCGCCGGAAACCAGTAGCGCGATGAAGGGAAATTCAGGCGGTTCGCTGGCCAGCAAAGGTGACAGCAAATGCCCTTCCAGATGATGTATCCCTAACATCGGCTTGTCTAAGGCCAGACCCAGGCCACAAGCGACAGATGCGCCGACCAATAATGCGCCGGCCAAACCTGGACCTTGCGTATAGGCGATAGCGTCTATTGCATCGTGCGCGACACCACTTTCTGCAAAGACTTGTTCAAGTAAGGGAATTGCACGCCTAATATGATCACGTGATGCCAGCTCAGGCACGACACCGCCGTATTCCTCATGCATTTTTACTTGTGAATAGAGAGCGTGCGCGAGCAATCCGCGTTGTGTGTCATACAACGCCAGACCCGTTTCATCACAGGAGGATTCGATACCGAGAACAAGCATGGGATAAAGATGCAGGAAAAATGCAACATATGGTGTGATTCTTGCATGGATTGTAGCTTATTCTGACAAGATCATATTTAGTACGACTTAATAGAACGCGAAATGACTAAGACTTCTCAACCTGATTTGCGCTCATTACGTATTGTTGTCGTTAATCCTATCGCCCCGGAGGGGGAACTGGATGAGCACGCGCTCGCCCAGCATGAACGCACCCGTGCATTACGCATAGGCCTGCTGGAAGCCGGTTACAACATCATTGCCTCATTTCCGGCAGATTTGCATTTGCCGGAACGGGTGGCGCAAATGCAGCCGGACATGATCATCATCGATGCCGAATCTGATGCACGCGATGTGCTGGAGCATGTCGTGATGGCAACGCGCGATGCACGGCGTCCTATTGTTTTATTTACTGAAGACAAAGCCACATCCAGTATGGAAGCGGCGATGGCGGCAGGTGTCTCGGCATATATCGTTGCTGGTTTGCAATCTGAACGTATCAAGCCGGTATTGGATGTAGCCATGGCGCGTTTCAATGCCGAGCAAAAATTGCTGACGGAGTTGTCGGATACCAAGCTCAAACTGGCTGAACGTAAAACGATAGAGCGCGCCAAGGGTTTGTTGATGGAGCGCCATAAGATTTCTGAAGACGAGGCTTATACCAAGCTGCGTCGCATGGCGATGGACAAGAATTTGAAGCTGTCGGAGTTGGCGCAACGTGTTCTCGATATTGCCGACTTACTTGGTTAATACATTGCCGCACCAGAAGTCGTCTCGAATCCGCACTAAATAGATGCGACGCACGGAAAGAGAGCGTTAATAAGAGAAAGATGGCGTGACAGCAGCGCTAAGTCAGTAGTTTTCCGCTGGCACATCAATTGCTAGAAAGTGTTTAGTACCAACGACGGTACTAGGAACAAGATTATTCAGGCCAATGACGGCTAGGATAATCAGGACAAAGACGTCCGTGTCGCATGAGCTCTGCTTGTGCCGACCCGGGCGTCTTTTTTTTGTGCTTATCAAAACCGCTCTTCGAGGAAACCATGACAACGAACGACAGGAAAATCAATATGACACGGCGCACAGTTTTGAAAGCGGGTGCAACCATTACGGCAACTGCCTTCAGTGGCTTGTCTACGCAAGGTGTCTGGGCGGCGGGTTCCGATAAGCCGGAAAAAGAAGAAGTCAAAGTAGGTTTTATTCCGCTGACCGATTGCGCTTCTGTCGTCATGGCTTCAGTGATGGGCTTCGACAAAAAATATGGCGTCAAGATAGTGCCGACCAAGGAAGCGTCGTGGGCTGGCGTACGCGACAAGCTGGTGAACGGTGAACTGGATGCAGCACATGTGCTGTACGGCTTGGTCTACGGCGTGCACGAAGGCATAGGCGGCGCCAAGAAAGACATGGCCGTCCTCATGAATCTGAACAACAACGGTCAGGCGATTACGCTTTCCAAAAAACTGGCTGATGGTGGTGCAGTCGATGGCCCAGGTTTGGCCAAGCTGATGCAAATGGAAAAACGCGAGTACACATTTGCACAAACCTTCCCAACCGGTACGCATGCGATGTGGTTGTACTACTGGTTGGCAACCTACGGCATCAATCCGATGAAGGACGCCAAAGTCATCACTGTGCCGCCACCACAAATGGTTGCGAATATGCGCGTCGGCAATATGGACGGTTTCTGCGTAGGTGAACCATGGGGCCATCGCGCCATCGTTGACGGCATTGGTATCACTGCTGCGACGACGCAAGATATCTGGAAGGATCACCCGGAAAAAGTATTGGGCACCACTTCCGAATGGGTGGCCAAATATCCAAACACGGCGCGTGCAATGACTGCTGCAGTATTGGAAGCCGGACGCTGGATTGATGCATCGTTGTCGAACAAAAACAAAATGGCCGATGTGATTGCTGCCAAGTCTTACGTCAACACCTCGGTAGACGTCATCAATCAGCGCATTCTGGGGCGTTACCAAAATGGTTTGGGTAAAACCTGGGATGACCCTAACTACATGAAGTTCTATAACGAAGGCACAACCAACTTCCCGTATCTGTCAGACGGCATGTGGTTCATGACGCAGCATAAACGCTGGGGTCTGGCAAAAGGCGAACCGGATTATCTGGGCACTGCCAAGTCGATCAATCGTATCGATCTGTACAAGGAAGCAGCAGCGCAAGCGAACGTACCTGTTCCGAAAAACGTCATGCGTTCTTCCAAACTCATCGATGGTGTGGTGTGGGATGGCAAGAACCCGAAAGCATACGCAGAGTCATTCAAGATCAAGGCATAAGGAGTCATCATGAGTGCAATCATGCGTCCCGCAGAAAGCGCGCCTACCAGCGCAACGGCAAAGCCGGAAATTGATGTCAGTACGAAACCGGAGGCTGTTGTGAAAAGTAGTGCTGCAAGCTTGGCTGTAGAGCCGCCTAAGGCAAAGGCAAAAACGTTTTCGTTCAAGCCTTTTTTCCTGACGGTGCTACCGCCGATTTTTGGCGTGATTTTCCTGGTTCTCGTATGGGAAATCATTTCAGTGAAGAACAGCGGCATTCCATCGCCCATGGTCACACTGAAATCTGCGGGCGTCTTGTTTTCCGATCCGTTTTACAGCAACGGCCCTAATGATCAAGGCATAGGCTGGAATATTCTGGCTTCGCTCAAGCGTGTTGGTCTGGGCTTCGGCATGGCGGCGCTGGTCGGTATTCCACTTGGCTTCATGATCGGTCGCTTCAAGTTCCTGTCCGGCATGTTCAATCCCATCATCAGCTTGTTGAAACCGGTTTCTCCATTGGCCTGGTTGCCGATAGGTTTGCTCGTATTCAAAGCAGCTGATCCTGCTGCAATCTGGTCGATTTTCATTTGTTCAATCTGGCCAATGATCATCAATACCGCAGTCGGTGTGCAACGCGTGCCGCAGGATTACATGAACGTTGCCAAGGTATTGAAGCTGTCGGAATGGAAGATCGTCACCAAGATTCTTTTCCCATCCGTGTTGCCATACATGTTGACCGGTGTGCGTCTAGCGATTGGTACGGCATGGCTGGTGATCGTTGCTGCAGAGATGTTGACTGGCGGCGTCGGTATCGGTTTCTGGGTGTGGGATGAATGGAATAACTTGAATGTGCCGCACATCATCATCGCCATCGTCGTGATCGGTATCGTTGGTTTGATACTTGAACAGATATTGGTCGGTATCGCCAGAGCCTTCACTTATGAAGATGTGAAGAGCTGATCGAATAATTGAAGAACGCAGTCGAATACGCAAACGCACCATACAACCAGATACAGGAAACATCATGGATAGCATCAACAGCAAGTTCATCGATATTCAACATGCGGAAATGTCCTTCACCACCAAGAAGGGTGTTTTCAACGCGCTGACCAATGTCAATCTGACCGTGGGTAAAGGCGAGTTTGTGACCTTGATCGGTCACTCAGGTTGCGGCAAATCGACGCTGCTCAATCTGATTGCCGGTTTGACGCAAGCGACTGGCGGCATGTTGTTATGCGGTAATCGTGAAATTGCAGGGCCATCGCCAGAACGTGCGGTGGTGTTCCAGAATCATTCGTTACTGCCATGGTTGACCTGTTATGAAAACGTGTATCTGGCAGTGGAGCGCGTATTCGGTGCGACGGAAAACAAGGCGCAGTTGAAAGCACGTACCAAGGCTGCGCTGGCCTTGGTCGGCTTGACGCATGCAGAACAAAAACGCCCGAATGAAATTTCCGGCGGTATGAAGCAACGCGTCGGCATTGCTCGCGCCTTGTCGATGGAGCCGAAAGTATTGTTGATGGATGAACCTTTCGGTGCGCTCGATGCATTGACGCGTGCACATTTGCAGGATGAATTATTGAAGATCGTCGCAGCGACCGGTTCCACCGTGGTGATGGTCACGCACGATGTGGATGAAGCGGTCTTGCTATCGGATCGCATCGTCATGCTGACCAATGGTCCATCCGCCACCATAGGCGAAATCCTTGAAGTGAAACTGGCCCGCCCGCGTGAGCGCGTGATGCTGGCGCAGGATCCGCTGTATGCGCAATACCGTACTGCTGTGTTGGAGTTCTTGTATCACCGCCAATCGCATCCGGTTGCAGCGTAACAAGCACAATAAAAATACCAGGAAGAATTCAGGAGAAGCATGATGGAAAAAATGAAGCTTGTCATGGTCGGCAACGGCATGGCTGGTGTGCGCACCTTGGAAGAATTGCGCAAGATCGCCCCCGATGTGTATGACATCACCGTGTTCGGTGCGGAAGCCTACGCGAATTACAACCGCATACTGTTGTCGCCGGTGTTGGCCGGCGAACAAACAATACAAGACATCATGCTCAACGATGTCGACTGGTATGCAGAGAACGAGATCACATTGCATCTCGGTAAAAAAATAGTACAGATCAATAGAGCGCAGCGTCTGGTGATTGCCGACGACGGCACGATTGCACCTTATGACAGACTGTTGCTGGCGACCGGTTCCAATCCATTCATGTTGCCGGTGCCGGGCAAGGATTTGAAGGGCGTGATCTCGTATCGCGATATTCAAGATACCAACGCGATGATAGATGCGGCCAAGGTGCACAAGCATGCCGTCGTGATCGGTGGTGGCTTGCTCGGTCTGGAAGCCGCCAACGGTCTGAAACTGCGCGGCATGGATGTCACAGTGGTACATCTGTCCGATACCTTGATGGAACGTCAGCTTGATAATGTGGCAGGCAAGATGCTGCAAAAATCGCTGGAAGATCGCGGCCTGAATTTCCTGCTCGGGAAAAATACCGAAGCGCTGATCGGTGATGACGATGGCCATGTCCAGGCGATTCGTTTCACCGATGGTATGGAGATACCGGCACAACTGGTGGTGATGGCAGTTGGTATTCGTCCGAATACTGCTTTGGCAGAATCCACAGGTTTGTATTGCAACCGCGGCATCGTCGTCAGCGACACGATGCAAACCTACGATCCACGTATTTATTCCGTCGGCGAATGCGTCAATCATCGTGGCACTGCCTATGGCCTGGTTGCACCATTGTTCGAGATGGCCAAAGTGTGCGCCAATCATCTGGCTAACTACGGCATCGGTCGCTATCAAGGTTCGGTCACTTCGACCAAATTGAAAGTTACCGGCATCGATCTGTTTTCCGCTGGCGAATTCATGGGCGGCGCAGGCACGGAAGAAATTCTGTTATCCGATCCTATCGGTGGTGTGTACAAAAAACTGGTGTTGAAAGACGACAAGCTGGTTGGTGCCTGTTTGTATGGCGATACGGTAGATGGCAGCTGGTATTTCAATCTGCTGCGCGAAGGCAAGGACATTAGCGAAATCCGCGATGCCTTGATGTTTGGCGAAGCCAACATCGGCCGTCCAGGCGATGTTGGTCATGAAGGTTTTTCCAAAGCGGCGGCGATGCCGGATACCGCTGAAGTTTGCGGTTGCAATGGCGTATGCAAAGGCACCATCGTCAAAGCCATCAAGGAAAAAGGTTTGTTCACGATAGAAGACGTGCGCAAACACACCAAGGCGTCTGCGTCTTGCGGCTCCTGTACTGGTCTGGTTGAACAAATCATCATGGCGACAGCCGGTGGCGATTACTCTGCATCGAACAAAGCCAAGCCTATGTGCGGCTGTACCGACCATACACATCAAGAAGTACGCGATGCGATCAAGGCCGAGAAATTGTTGACGGTTGCTGACGTGATGACAAGGATGAACTGGCGTACACCTAATGGTTGCTCCAGCTGCCGTCCAGGCATCAACTACTACCTGATCTCGACCTGGCCGCATGAAGCCAAGGACGATCCGCAATCGCGTTACATCAATGAACGCGCACACGCGAATATTCAAAAAGACGGCACCTTCTCCGTGATCCCACGCATGTGGGGCGGCGAAACCAGTTCATCCGAATTGCGCCGTATCGCCGACGTGGTCGACAAGTTCAAGATCCCAACCGTCAAGGTAACAGGCGGTCAGCGTATCGATTTGCTCGGCGTGAAGAAAGAAGATTTGCGCGAAGTCTGGCACGACCTCGGCATGCCTTCCGGTCTGGCCTATGCCAAAGGTTTGCGCACGGTGAAGACTTGTGTAGGTTCTGAATGGTGCCGCTTCGGTACGCAGGATTCGACTTTGATGGGACAGCAGCTGGAGCGTCAACTCGCTCGCATGTATGCGCCGCACAAGGTCAAGCTGGCCGTCTCGGGTTGTCCGCGTAACTGCGCAGAATCCGGCATCAAGGACGTAGGCGTGATCGGTGTCGATTCAGGTTGGGAAATTTATGTCGGCGGTAACGGCGGCATCAAAACTGAAGTTGCGCAGTTCTTCGTCAAGCTGAAAACGCATGGAGAAGTATTGGAATACGCCGGTGCCTTCCTGCAACTGTATCGCGAAGAAGGCTGGTATCTGGAACGCACTGTGCATTATCTGGCGCGCGTCGGTCTGGAGCATGCGAAGCAAAAGGTAGTCGAGGATGAAGCGAATCGCAAAGCCTTGTATGAACGCTTGCTGTTCTCGCTGGAAGGCGAACCAGATCCGTGGCACGAACCGGAAAAAGCAATGGTCGATACGCGTCAATTCGAACCTTTGTCGGTTTGATTATTTAAAAACAGAATAATTTTTATCAAGGCCACTCATGTCTAACGAATGGAAAGTCATCTGCAAGGTTACAGACATTCCGGTACTCGGTTCCCGTGTCGTGCATCGTGATCATCAGCCTAATGTTGCGATCTTCCGCAATAGCGAAGACAAAGTCTTTGCCTTGCTGGATCGTTGTCCGCACAAAGGTGGTCCGCTATCGCAAGGTATTGTGTTCGGCGAGCGTGTTGCCTGTCCACTGCATAACTGGAATATCCAACTGGATTCTGGCTGTGCGGTTGCACCGGATGAAGGGTGCACGCAAAAATTCAGCGTCAAGGTAGAAGCTGGGCTGGTTTATCTGGATGCTGCGGAATTGAAAGTCATCACGATCAGTGAGGCTGCCGCTGCATGAACGCGCCCATGCCTTCTACTGCCGGTTTAGAGGCGAGGCATGCAAATGAATCGCCGCTGACCGAAACCAAAGCCACCTGCTGTTATTGCGGGGTGGGCTGTGGTGTGCTGGTGCAAAGCGATGGCGAGAAGGTGACGGGTGTGCGTGGCGATCCCGATCATCCAGCCAACTTCGGTCGTTTGTGCACCAAGGGCAGTACCTTGCATTTGACGGCACGTCCGGCCTTGCAACAGCAGGCACGTGCGCTGTATCCGGAGTTGCGTCTGGCACGTGGCGATGCACGCGAACGTGCATCGTGGGAAACCACGCTGAATTTTATCGTCAGCAAATTTGCGGCGACGATACGCGATCACGGGCCAGACAGTGTGGGCTTTTATTTGTCTGGTCAATTGCTGACGGAAGACTATTACGTCTTCAACAAGCTGGCCAAGGGTTTGATCGGTACCAATAACGTCGATACCAATTCACGTTTGTGCATGTCCAGCGCCGTCGCTGGTTACAAGCAAACCTTGGGTGCAGATGCACCACCGGCTTGCTACGAAGATATCGATCACGCTGAAGTAATTTTCATCGTCGGCTCCAACACTGCTTACGCGCATCCGATTCTGTATCGGCGCATAGAAGATGCGCGCAAAGCCAATCCGAATCTGAAAGTCATCGTCGCTGATCCACGCCGTACCGATACCGCGCGCGAAGCAGATCTGTTCCTGCCCATTCTTCCCGGCACCGATGTTGCATTGTTCAACGGCATGCTGCATATCTGTCTGTGGGAAAACCTGATTGATGCCGACTTCATAGCTGAGCATACGGAAGGCTTCGCCGAACTGAAGCACACAGTGCGCGATTACACACCGAAATTTGTCATCGATACTTGCGGCATTACCGAAGCGGATTTGATGCAGGCGGCACGCTGGTTTGGTGCATCGAAAGCATCCTTGTCGTTGTATTGCCAAGGCTTGAATCAATCATCGTCCGGCACGGCAAAGAATGCAGCGCTGATTAACCTGCATCTGGCCACACATCAAATCGGCAAACCGGGTGCGGGCCCATTCTCGCTGACAGGGCAACCGAACGCGATGGGTGGACGTGAAGTGGGCGGCCTCTCGAATCAACTGTCAGCACATCGTGATCTGGCGAACCCGCAACATCGTGCCGAAATCGCTGCATTGTGGGGCGTCGATGATGTGCCGGAAAAACCAGGCAAGAGCGCGGTAGAAATGTTCGATGCAGTGCGTGCCGGTGAGATCAAGATTCTGTGGGTAGTCTGTACCAATCCCGCGCAATCGATGCCCGAGCAAAAGATGATCCGTGAAGCATTGCAGCATGCAGAATTAGTGATCGTGCAGGAAGCCTACAAGACGACTGCGACTTGCGACTATGCAGACGTGTTGTTGCCGGCGACGACGTGGAGCGAGAAGGAAGGCACGGTTACCAATTCCGAACGTCGTATTACGCGTTTCAAATCTGTCTTGCCGAAACTGGCAGAGTCCTTGCACGATTGGGAAATCGCCATGCGCTTTGCACGCAAGCTGGAAGCAGCGATGGAAGCTCAGACCAGTGGAAAAGTGCAACGCATTGCCACGGTCAGCCGCGATACGCTTTTCCCTTATGAATGCACGGAAGAAATCTGGAACGAACATCGCGAATCGACACGCGGTCGCGATCTGGATATCACCGGCTTGAGTTACAAGATGTTGGAAGAGCAGGGGCCGCAGCAATGGCCTTACCCTGACGGTGCTAGCGGCGGCAAAAAGCGTTTGTATGAAGACGGCATCTTCCCAACTGCAAGCGGCCGTGCCAAGTTCGTCAATACGATTTATCACCCGGTGAGTGATCCGATTAACTCTCGCTTTCCTTTCCATCTTTCCACTGGGCGTTTGCGCGATCAATGGCATGGCATGAGCCGTAGCGGTACGGTGGCGCAATTGTTTTCGCATGCAGCAGAGCCGGCGATAGTGATGTCGCAGGTCGATATGGATAGACGCTTGTTCCAGCAAGGTGATCTGGTGCATGTCACGAGCAAATTTGGTTCGCAGATTTTCCCTGCAGCGGTTGGCGATGATATGCGCGCCGGGCAGGCTTTCATTGGCATGCATTGGGGCGAGGAATATGTATCTGGTCGCGGCAGCGATGGCGCTGGCACGCACGGCGTCAATTCGCTGACATCGCCAGCCTACGATGCCGATTCCAAGCAACCGGAATTGAAGCATACGGCGGTGAAGATTTTGAAAGTGGAATTGCCGTGGCGTTTCATTGCCTTCGGTTGGGTGGATGAAGCACAAGTGCTGAATCTGCAATCCGCATTGCGTCCCATAATGCGTCAGTTCGCTTACGCATCGTGCACATTGTTCGGTCGCGATAAAGTAGGTGTGCTGTTCCGCGCGGCAGACGATTACGCAGCCAGCGCTGAATTGATGGCAGAGATCGAAACCAAGTTCGGCATCGTGGGGACGCAAGTATTGCGCTATGACGACAGCAAGCGCGGTAACTCGCGTCACATACTGGTGAACGATGGCAAGTTGCAGGCGGTTGCTCTAGCTGGCGATATTTCTGCCGAGCGCTGGTTGAAGGATTATCTGGAAGGTGAGCAATCGGTGGCAACGCTAGGCCGTTTGTTACTGATGCCATCGACCAAGGCGCCGCAGAACTTCAAGGCGCGTGGTCGCATAGTCTGCAATTGCTTCAATGTATCGGAAACCGAAATCCACGATGCGCTTCTGGGCATGTCGGATGCACCAGATGTCGCCTTGACTGCACTACAACAAAAATTGAAATGCGGTACCAACTGCGGTTCCTGTGTACCGGAATTGAAAAAAATCGTCCTCAATCAACGAGCCTCAACGCCAGAAGCTGCTTGATGTTTGCTGCGCTTTCGCAGAAGCAGCCTTCGTAGTACCCTCTTCGGATGCAAAAATTAACCAACACTGAACCATTTGCCACGGCCCGTTTCATCAAGGAAATCGGGCGTGGCGTCAAAGGCGCACGCAGCCTGTCGCGTGAAGATGCCAATCAACTGTATGCAGCGATGCTGGATGGTCGCGTCTCCGATCTGGAGATGGGCGGCATCATGCTGGCCATGCGCATCAAGGGTGAATCGGTGGACGAGGTCGCCGGTTTCATCGATGCAGCTGAAGCATCCTTTGATCAATTGCACGCGCCTGATGGCGAATACGCGCCTATCGTGATCCCCAGCTATAACGGCTCGCGCCAGATGCCGAATCTGACGCCTTTGCTGGCCTTGTTGCTGGCGCGTGAAGGTGCACCGGTTTTCATACATGGCGTGACGACAGATCCGGGGCGCGTGACGACAGCAGAAATTTTGAAAGAGCTGGGTTATCCGTTCGCGCACGATGCACAACAAGCTGCAGAACAATTTGCGAGTCGTGCACCAGTGCTGATGCCGATTGAAGATCTGGCACCACGCATGTTCCGTTTGCTGGCGATGCGCCGCATCCTCGGCGTACGCAATTCCACGCATACGCTGGTTAAGATCATGCAGCCGTTTTCTGCACCTGCATTGCGTTTGACCTCATACACGCATCCGGAATATTTATCGATGCTGACTTCGTATTTCACAACAGCGGCACCAGCAGAGCGCGGCGATGTGTTTTTGATGCGCGGTACTGAAGGCGAAACAGTTGCCAATGCGAAACGTGCGCAACAAATCAATTGGATACACGATAACGAATGCACGATTCTGGTGCAAAAGCAGGAGCCGGTCGATGAAATGCCACCGTTGCCTGCGGAGCGCGATGCCGTGACGACGGCTAAATGGATAGCAGCCGCGCTGCGCGGTGATGTACCGGTTCCGGTTTCGATAGCGGAACAGGTGGAACATTGTTTGCTTATCTCTAAGAGTCTAAAGAGCAAACAAGGTGCAGATCATGGAGTCGTTCGGTAAGGTTTTTTTGGTAGGTGCGGGCCCCGGCGATCCAGAGTTGCTGACCATCAAGGCCGTCAAGGCAATTGCATGCGCCGATGTCATTCTGATTGATGATCTGGTCAATCCGGCGGTGCTGGAACATGCGCCTGCAACAGTGCGCGTCATTCAGGTAGGTAAGCGCGGCGGTTGCGCACAAACGCCGCAGGAATTCATAGAACGTTTGATGTTGTCCGAAGCGCAAGCCGGTCTATGTGTGGTGCGTCTGAAGGGCGGCGATCCCTTTATCTTTGGTCGTGGTGGTGAAGAACGTGATCACTTGCAAGCAGCAGGCATTGCGGTCGAAGTGATCAACGGCATCAGCAGTGGCTTGGCGGCACCGGCTTCCATCGGCGTGCCGCTCACACACAGGGATTGGAGTCAGGGTGCGATTTTCATTACCGGTCACGGTAAGAACGCAGAATCGAATCCCGATTGGGCCACGCTGGCCAAGTTGAATTTGACTCTGGTGATCTATATGGGCGTGGCGCGTTGCAGGGAAATTCAGGCGTCATTACTGGATGGCGGTAAAGCAGGCGATACGCCAGTCGCAGTGATCCAGTCTGCAACCGGTACAGCGCAAGCGCAACTGATTACGACTTTGTCTGAGTTGCCAGACGCTTTGGCAAAATCATCCATAGGCAGTCCTGCCATTATTGTCATTGGCGATGTCGTGCGTTGTGCTACACAGCCAGCCGCCAAGACCTTGCGTGAGACTGTTCTTGCACATCTGACAGCATAGGAACTGAAAACAAGCGCGTCGCCTGAAGCGGCTGCGCTTACAATCACGGCTTATTTAAATTTGTAGCAAGCCATGACTAAACAGTTTGATGTTGCCGTAATCGGCGCGGGCGCAGCGGGCATGATGTGCGCTGCAGTAGCAGGCCAACGCGGCAAAAGCGTGGTGCTGATCGATCACGCCGCCAAGCTTGCCGAAAAAATCCGCATCTCCGGTGGTGGCCGCTGTAATTTCACCAACATCGATACCACGCCGCAAAACTTCCTTTCGCAAAATCCTCATTTCTGCAAAAGCGCCTTGTCGCGCTATACGCCGCAGGATTTTCTCGCCTTGATGAAGCGTTATCGCATCGCGTATCACGAGAAGCATAAAGGCCAGTTGTTTTGCGATAACTCGGCAGAAGACATCATCAGCATGCTGAAGGCGGAGTGCGCGCTTGGCAATGTCGCGTGGCGCATGCCTTGCACGGTGGTGTCTATTGCTAAAAACGGCGAGCAGTTCCGCATAGAAACCGATACCGGCGATATTCTCGCTAATAGCCTGGTGATAGCCACTGGCGGTTTGTCGATTCCCAAGATAGGTGCGACCGATTTCGCTTATCGCATCGCCAAGCAATTCGATTTGAAAATGGTCGAGCCGCGTCCGGCGCTGGTGCCGCTGACTTTCGATGCGAACGCCTGGCAGCCATTTGTACCTTTGTCCGGCATCGCCTTGCCGGTCGAGGTGGAAACCGGCAGCAAGAAAACACGCGGTTATTTTAAAGAAGACTTGCTGTTCACGCACCGCGGCTTGTCCGGTCCGGCGATTCTGCAAATATCCAGTTTCTGGCAGCCGGGTACGCCATTAACAATCAATCTGGTGCCGGAAACAGATATTGCCGAAGCCTTGATAGAAGGCAAATCGACCAGCAAGAAGAATTTAGGCAATCAATTGGCGCAATGGCTACCGTCGCGCCTTGCGGATGAATGGCTGGCTGTGAATGACTTCAAGGCCGATGCACGCGTGGCGGATATGCAAGACAAGCAATTGCGCAAGCTGGGCGCGTCGTTAAACCAGTGGAGCATTATCCCGAATGGTTCAGAAGGCTACCGCAAGGCAGAAGTGACGCTGGGCGGCATCGATACACGCGAGTTGTCGCAGCAGACCATGATGGCAAGCAAGGTGCCGGGTTTGCACTTCATCGGCGAATCGGTGGATGTGACCGGCTGGCTGGGCGGCTATAACTTCCAGTGGGCTTGGGCATCCGGTGTGGCGGCGGGACAATCGGTTTAATTGGAAATGTGAGCAAGACTACTGACATGTCTTGTCAGTAGTGCAAGTTATGATCATTGCTGTTTTATTTTTCCTTAAAGGAGCGATTAAATGGACAGTGAACAAGCGAGCAATGAAAATCCAAGCATTATTTCCCATGTTTCTATCGGGACGAATCAGTTTGATAAGGCCCGAGCTTTTTACGACGCCGTTTTGCCGGCTCTGAATATCAAGGTCATCATGGAACATCCCGGCGCGGTAGCTTATGGGCGCCTATATCCGGAGTTCTGGGTGCAGACGCCGCACGATGGCAAGCCTGCCAGCCTCGGTAACGGCTTTCACATGGGATTTGGCGCTGCTAATAAAGAGCAGGTGCACGCGTTTTATGATGCTGCGTTGGCTGCCGGAGCAAGCTGCGATGGCCCGCCTGGTCCGCGCCCACTCTATGGCGACCCATATTACGGTTGTTTTGTGCGCGATCTGGACGGGCATAAAATCGAGGCAGCTTATTGGGATACCGAGCTGAGCATGAAACTTTACGGTCATTAATTCTTTTTTTGTTTGAGGGGGAATATAGGCCGGTGTTGTCGCATTTCCTCCTCAACTTCAATATGGTCGAATAAAGAGCCTTCCATTTGTCGCGCAAGGCTGCTATACTCTTCGACTCACTACCCAACATTGGTTTACATTTAAATGACCACTATCCGCCTTAAAGAAAACGAGCCGTTCGAAGTCGCTATGCGTCGCTTCAAGCGCACCATTGAAAAAACTGGTTTGCTGACCGATTTGCGTGCGCGCGAGTTTTACGAGAAGCCAACTGCTGAACGCAAGCGCAAGCTCGCTGCAGCTGTGAAACGCCATTACAAGCGTATCCGCAGCCAGCAATTGCCTAAAAAGCTGTACTAATTTCTTGAGAGCTGCGCGCGCTATGTGCGTGCGGTTTGAGGAATTAGTTGCAAACCCGCTCCGGTGTTGGTCCGCAGCGGGTTTTGGCGTTTTTAATGATCGCTTGATTAATCAGATATCGGAGTGCGTATGAGCCTGAAAGAACAGATCACAGAAGATATGAAAGCGGCGATGCGCGCGAAAGAAGCGGGCAAGTTGGGCACGATTCGCCTGATTACTGCTTCCATCAAGCAAAAAGAAGTCGACGAACGCATCGAGCTGAACGATACCCAGGTACTCGCCATCATTGAAAAAATGATCAAGCAGCGCAAGGATTCGATTTCGCAATTCCAGGCTGGCGGTCGTCAGGATCTGGTTGATATCGAAGAAGCTGAGCTGGCTGTTCTGGTTACTTATATGCCTAGCGCATTGTCCGATGCAGAAGTGCAGGGCGAAGTTGCTGCTGCCGTCACTGCATCCGGTGCCGCCGGTCCGCAAGATATGGGCAAGGTCATGGCAATTTTGAAAGCGAAACTCGCTGGCCGCGCCGACATGACAGCCGTGTCCGGTTTGGTAAAAGCCGCGCTGACCAAAGCCTGATCGTCTTCAGCATACCGCTGCCGACGTGATACCACAGTCGTTTATCCAGGATCTCCTCAACCGCGTCGATATTGTCGACGTGGTGGGTAAGTACGTGCAGCTGAAAAAAGGCGGCGCGAACTTCATGGGACTGTGTCCCTTCCATAACGAAAAATCTCCCAGTTTTACCGTCAGTCCGACTAAGCAGTTTTATCACTGCTTTGGCTGCGGTGCGCATGGCACGGCGATCGGTTTTCTGATCGAGTATTCGGGGATGGGTTTCGTTGAGGCGGTGAAGGATTTGGCGCAAAACGTGGGCATGGTTGTGCCAGAGGCGGAAGACCGTTTGCCGCCGGCGCAGCGTGCCGAGCATCAGGCAAAAAGTCTTGCGCTGTCAGAGGCGATGACGCGTGCCTGTGATTTTTATCGCCAGCAATTGCGCCATGCTGAACGGGCAAAAAATTATTTGATCGGCCGTGGTTTGACTGGCGAAATCGCAGCACGCTATGGCATGGGTTATGCGCCTGACGGCTGGGATGGTTTGCGCGCTGTTTTCCCTGATTATGAATTGGACGCGTTGGTCGAGTCTGGACTGGTGATCGACAAGGCGGAAGAGGAAGGCGCGAATCGCAAGCGCTATGACCGATTCCGCGATCGCATCATGTTCCCTATCCGTAATTCCAAAGGCCAAGTGATTGGTTTTGGCGGTCGTGTCATGGATAACGGCGAGCCCAAATACTTGAATTCGCCTGAAACGCCCTTATTTCAAAAGGGTAGCGAGCTGTATGGCTTGTTTGAAGCACGTCAGGCAATCCGCGAAGCTGGTTACGCCTTGGTAACAGAAGGTTATATGGATGTAGTCGCGCTGGCACAGCTCGGCTTCCCGCAGGTGGTAGCAACGCTGGGTACCGCGTGCACACCGATACATGTACAAAAATTACTACGTCAGACTGATCAAGTTATTTTCAGTTTCGATGGCGACAAAGCGGGACGTCGTGCCGCACGTCGCGCGCTGGAAGCCAGTTTGCCGCACGCCAGTGACAACAAAGTCATCAAGTTTTTGTTCCTGCCTAGCGAGCATGATCCGGACAGTTTTATCCGTGAGCTAGGCACCGACGCATTCGAAAAACAGGTGCAGGATGCCATGCCGCTGTCGCAATTTTTGCTGAAAGAAGCAGTTGGCGATAATGATCTCGGCACGCCGGAAGGCAGGGCGCGCGCGCAGTTCGATGCCAAGCCTTTGCTGCAGGCATTGCCACCTTCATCATTGCGTTTGCAAATCGTGCGCAGTCTGGCGCAAGTAACGGAAAGTACGCCGGCAGAAATCGAGGCCCTGTTCGAATTGGTGCAACCGATTTCCCGTGTACGCGCTGCACCACCGCGCAGCAAGCGGACGGCGCCGCTTGGCTTGGAACGCCAGATCATGCGCTTGCTGGTAGCGCATCCGATATTGGCGGCCGAGCTGGATCAATCTGCATTGGATATGACCGCGCATTTTGCGCCAGACCATGCGGAAATGCTGGAGCAATTGGTCACGATGAGTCGTGACATGGGCGCACAGGCTAATTTTGCGATTCTGGCAGAGTTATTGCGTTCTACCGGTTCGGATTTTGATCCCTTGATCGCCGAGATTGCGGCTGAGCCAGAGTCGGATGTAGCGGTTGCGCGCGTGGAGTTGGCTGGCGCGATTCGTCAGACCAAAATGAAGGTCTTGAAGGATGAGCTTGAGCAACTTGTGCTGGCAGGTTTAAATGGCGAGCAAGCGCAGGCGCGCTATCGTGATTTGACCTTGCAGCAAGAGCAATTGCGCCGTCAGGCGCAGGCAGAAATCATGCAAAGAGGCTAATTTTGCTCTTGTGTAGAGGAGGAATGCTCCCCTATATGTTATAATTAAAGGCTTTCGATTCAAGGTCTTAGAGTTATAGGTAATAAAGTAATCGAAAAGAAAATCAATAAACTTGCGCGGGCGTAAGCCAGAGTTGAATGCGCAAATCGGCTCGTCGAGCGCAAGCTTAACCGCGCTTCAAGAGCATAACCTTGGTAGTTGATCCAATGGCGAATGCAATGAAGAAACCCGCGAACAAACAAACTCTTGCCGCAAGTAAGGCCAAATCGGCCGCGGTAAAGTCGACAAAACCTGTTGAGAAGAAAGTAGCTGCCAAGTCAGTTGGTCAGGCAAAAGCCGTGGCCTCGAAGACAAAGGCAATAACATCGTCAAGCAAAGCCGTGACGAAGAGCGCTGCAGTTGTAGCGAAAACTCCAGCGGCCAAACTTTCACCCAAAGTTGCTGCAAAGCCGGTATCAGTGCAATCGAAAGCCCCTGTGACAAATAAGAAATCTGAAGTGAAGTCTGCTAGCAAATCAGCAAAAATCGAACCAAAAGTCGAGTCGCGTCCTGGCGTTAACGTCATGATCACTGCGACCGTCAGTCAGACTACTGACGCTGCTACTTTGGCCGCAATCGATACGTCAGGTTACATCCTGCCATCGATCAAGGTGCCTGGCCGTCGTGGTCGCAAACCAAAAGAATTCCAGCCTGAGAACGATGAAGTCGCGGCATTGAACGCAGTCGAACGTGCAGAACTGAAAGCCGTCGACAAAGCGAAAGCGAAAGATCGCAAGGCCAAAGAAAAAGCATTGTTGAAAGATGCGTTCTCGTCCGATACAGAAGCCAGCGAAGAAGAACTCGAAGCGCGTCGTCAAAAACTGAAGACGCTGATCAAGTTCGGTAAAGAACGCGGCTTCCTCACGTACGCAGAAATCAACGATCACCTGCCAGAAAACATCATCGATCCAGAAGCGATCGAAGGCATCATCGGTACCTTCAATGACATGGGTATCGCGGTCTACGAGCAAGCGCCGGATGCAGAAACATTGTTGTTGTCCGATAACGTTGCTACCGTTGCCAGCGATGATGAAGCTGAAGCTGCTGCTGAAGCTGCGCTGTCGACCGTCGATTCCGATTTCGGCCGTACTACCGATCCTGTCCGCATGTACATGCGCGAAATGGGTTCCGTCGAACTGTTGACGCGCGAAGGCGAAATCGGCATCGCAAAACGTATTGAAGATGGCTTGCGTGACATGATCCAGGCGATCTCCGCATGCCCGACCACGATTGCAGAAATCATCGCAGCATCGGAACGCATTGCCAAAGACGAAGCCAAGGTCGACGAGATCGTTGACGGCTTGGTCGACATGAATGCATCCGAGCCTGTGATTGCTCCTCCTGCTCCTGCCGCTTCTGATGAAGAAGAAGAGGAAGAGGAAGAGGAAGAAGAAGAGGAAGAAGAGGAAGAAACGACAGCTGCTTCTGGCGCTGCTGGTTTCTCGAGCGAACAACTGGAACAGTTGAAGCGCGACTCTCTCGCCAAATTCGCTACTATCGCTACGCAATTCGACAAGATGCGCAAAGCCTTCGAGAAGGAAGGCTACAACTCCAAGCCTTACGTCAAGGCGCAGGAAATCATCTCGAACGAATTGTTGAGCATTCGCTTCACCGCAAAAGTTGTTGAGAAATTGTGCGACACCTTGCGCGGTCAAGTTGACGAAGTACGTCACATCGAAAAACAAATTCTCGATGTTGCTGTCAACAAGTGCGGTATGCCACGCGGCCACTTCATCAAAGTTTTCCCGGGCAATGAAACCAATCTGGACTGGGTTGATGGCGAAGTAAACGGCAAGCATGCATACAGCGTCGTGTTGGCACGTAACGTACCAACCGTCAAAGAATTGCAGCAAAAATTGATCGACTTGCAAGCGCGCGTCGTATTGCCGTTGCCAGATCTGCGCGCCATTAACAAGAAGATGGCTGCCGGTGAAATGAAGGCACGCAAAGCGAAACGCGAAATGACCGAGGCTAACTTGCGTCTGGTTATTTCGATCGCGAAAAAATACACCAACCGTGGTTTGCAATTCCTGGATCTGATCCAGGAAGGCAATATCGGTTTGATGAAGGCAGTCGACAAGTTTGAATATCGTCGCGGCTTTAAATTCTCGACATACGCAACTTGGTGGATCCGTCAGGCTATCACGCGTTCGATCGCCGATCAGGCGCGCACCATCCGTATTCCTGTGCACATGATCGAAACGATCAACAAGATGAATCGCATCTCGCGTCAAATCTTGCAGGAAACCGGCGCTGAGCCAGATCCAGCGACTTTGGCGATCAAGATGGAAATGCCGGAAGACAAAATTCGCAAGATCATGAAGATCGCGAAAGAACCGATTTCGATGGAAACACCGATCGGCGACGACGACGATTCACATCTGGGCGATTTCATCGAAGACAACAATACATTGGCACCAGCCGATGCAGCGTTGCACGCTTCGATGCGCGGCGTAGTCAAGGATGTATTGGATTCGTTGACGCCACGCGAAGCGAAAGTCTTGCGTATGCGTTTCGGTATCGAAATGTCTACCGACCACACTCTGGAAGAGGTTGGTAAACAGTTCGACGTGACACGCGAGCGTATTCGTCAAATAGAAGCAAAGGCATTACGCAAATTGCGTCATCCATCACGTTCGGATAAACTGAAGAGCTTCCTAGAAGGTAATTAAATTCTAAACAGGTTACTGGGCCTCTAGCTCATGCTTGGTTAGAGCAGCGGACTCATAATCCGTTGGTGCCGTGTTCGACTCACGGGAGGCCCACCACAAATAAGAAGGGGTTACGATTATTCGTAACCCCTTTTTTTCATTTTGAGCGCGATTTTTTGCGCTCTTGCTTCGGCGTGTCGTTAAAACTCTGGGCTTAAGCTGTTATCAACTTGCGACAAACCTCAGTATTTCTGGGGTTTTCGGCACAAAAATTTGCTACATCACCAATAGCAACATACAATTCGCGGGTTTTGGTGCCAGCGGATAAGTTCTTGTCCGCAGTTAAACGGGAAACACAATATCGTTCTGATCGTCGTTTGCAATTGCAAAGGCGAGTGATGCAATGTGTGCTGCCCCCGCAACGGTAAGCAAGCGCAAAAAACATGATAGGCATCATGTCTTTTTGCAGACCGCTTCAATACCACTGTGCTGAGTTTGGCATGGGAAGGTGAAGTGGTCATGCTTGTTAGCCCGGATACCGGCCAAATCAGGTGGAAGTGTGCGAACGGGATGGGTTCGCGAACATGTTTTGTCGTTGATACGCGCTTAACAGCGTCATGACGTACTGCGCATTTTTCGTTTCTATTCTTCGAATACTTCTTTAGATTTCGACTTGCGGGGAAGCAAGCCGAGAGCCTTTTGACGGATTCCAACTATCATGCAATCTCCCTATCGCCTTGCAGCAATGGCGAAGCGCGCGCGTAACAACACAGTCGCGCTGCATCACTCCCTTTCCACGCATTACTCTATTTCTGCTTACGTACGTATCACCACTTTGGGTGTGTGCATGGGCAGCCTGCCGGCATTTGCACAAACTGATGTTGAACTGCCAGCAGTGACTGTTAATAGCGTTAGTGACAGCACTTTGAAACTGGATGTGCCCAATGCTACGGCGTCGCGCCTGGGACTGGCTCCGCGTGATATTCCGGCCAGCGTCAGTAGTCTGGATGCCGCTGCCATCAGCGAACGCAATCTGACGCGTGCGCAAGATGTAGCGATACGCATGCCGGGTGTGACGCAATCGCCATCGCCAGGTAATGGCGGCACTAGTTTGTCAGCACGCGGTTTTTCCGGGCATAACTCGGTTGCACAACTGGTGGATGGCACGCGTTTGGTGGTGGCATCAGGCACAGTGACTTATCCATTCTCTACCTGGCCGCTGGAATCGGTCGACGTCCTGCGTGGTCCGGCATCGGTGCTGTACGGCGATGGCGCCATCGGTGCTGCAGTCAACTATGTCACCAAGAAACCTGTCTTTGACCGCACCGAGCGGGAGGCTATGGTAGGTGTTGGTTCTTATGGTTCATACCAGCTTGGTGTCGGGCTGCGCGGACCGATCAACGATGTCGTGGCTTACTCGCTCTACATCGATACAGATAAAAGCGACGGCTATCGTCGCGACATGGCGTATGACCGACAAAATATCTCGGCCGCTGTCACTGTGCGACCTAACAAGGATTTGAAGGTTACTTTCTTGCTGGATGCCGGTCACAACGATGACGCGACATATTATGGTACGCCGCTGATTAATGGCCGGCTCGATGACCGCCTGCGTCGCACCAGTTTCAATGTCAATGATGCCGTCGTCAATTACAACGATAAAGTATGGCGCGCCAAAGTTGATTACCAACTCGCAGATAACATTTCATTGCGCAATGAAACCTATTATCTGACCAGCAAGCGCCACTGGAAAAATACCGAGTCGTATGCCATCAACCCGAATGGCAGCCTTACCCGTAGCAGCTATCTGGAAATCCTGCACGATCAGGAACAGACCGGTAATCGTTTTGATGTGACAGTAGACGGTCATATCGCAGACCTCAAAAACCGCTTTGTTGCTGGTTTCGATTGGTACCGTACAACTCTGCTGCACACGAATAACGGTACTTCAACAAATCCCGCCAATATTCCTAATCCGTTTAATTTTGATAATGGCGTGTTCGTTAGTTCTACGCCTACCGTTCCCGGGCGCTATTCCGAGTTGGAGACCAAAGCGCTCTTCGCCGAAAACGTGTTGGATATTGCCACCAACTGGAAGCTGGTGGCCGGTTTGCGCAGCGAGCATATGACGCTGGATAGTACGGATTTGCGTACAAGTACGAGTCTGCAAAAGAAATATTCGCCGCTGACCGGTCGTCTCGGTGCAATCTGGTCGCCATCGAATGCAATTTCACTATACGGCCAATACGGTACAGGTACTGATCCACTCAGTGGTCAATTGTCACTGCCTAGTGGTGGCACGACATTTGACCTCACTAAAGGACGCCAGTTGGAAGTCGGTGCCAAAGGGAGTCTCGCTGCGATACGCGGTGAATGGACGGTGGCCATGTACAGGATAGAGAAACGCAATTTGCTGACACGTGATCCAAACAATTCGGTAGTGACACTACAGATCGGACAGCAATCTTCAACCGGTCTTGAATTTGCATTCGCTGCTGAGCCTGTACGTGGCTGGACGATAGATGCGAATGCTGCCTTGCTGCGTGCACGCTATGACAATTTCTCAGAAGATGTGGGTGGCACCACGGTTTCACGCACTGGCAATACGCCGACCGGCGTGCCGGAACGCATGGCCAATATCTGGACTGCGTATCGCTTTTTGCCGAAATGGCAGGCCGGTTTCGGTGCACGTTATGTCGGTGAGCGGCAAGCCAATACGGCAAATACTTTGAGCTTGCCCGCATACACAGTGATGGATACCTCGCTGCTGTACAACTACTCGCGCAATCTGAGCATCACCTTCGCGGTGAAAAACATCGCCAATCGCGACTATGCCTTGTCTGGATCGGGTAATACACGTTGGCTATTGGGTGAGCCGCGTACTGCGCAGTTAATAGTACGTTCCTCTTTTTAAAATGCATCACTGTTGAGCGTTAGTCATTCCATCGCTCATCGTGCCGATATCTGTGTGAGATTTTTTCACGCACAGATATCGGCCTTCATTATTTTGTACTGACACTCAGGGAAATCGTCATGCCAACTTTAGACATCAATACAGCGGTGCAACTGGTCGAGACATTCTTGTATTCGATCTCGACCTTATTACATTTACCGGTGTTGGCAGCGATAGCTGTATTGGTTCTTTACCTTCTGATGTACTTGGGCGGGTTTACACGCGAATGGTTTGAGCGCAGGCGCGGCGTACGCAGTCTGCTGGTTTTTGCAGAAGCAGAAATGGCCGCTGCCATCGCTGCAACAGATATGCCGTCAGTGCTGGATGCGCGTCTGGAGCGCATCGTGCAGCGTGCCGATGCAATCGGCATGCGCCGACTTGATGCGGTGCGCTTTGTCGTGCGTGTCGGGCCTGCGCTGGGCTTGATGGGTACCCTGATTCCGATGGGGATCGCACTGGCCGGTTTGGCACAAGGCGATCTGCCGAATATGGCGGCAAGTATGACGACAGCTTTTACCGCGACTGTGGTTGGTCTGGCGTGCAGTGTGGTCGCGTATGGCATAGCGTTGGTGCGGGAGCATTGGTTGCGCAGTGATTCGACCGAGATCGCCTATGCTGCCGAAACCTTGCTGGCACGGCATAGCGAGTCGCAAAAACTCACGGCTGTTGTGGAGGGCTGAGATGCGCTATTTAAATCGACATCGGTATAGCCGGCATTTGAGTGAAGGAACGGATGATCCTCTCGCCGGCGTCGCCAATTTGTTTGATGCGAGCATCGTCTTTATCGTTGCGATGATGCTGGCGCTGTTTTCTGCATGGAACATGCTTGATCTGCTGGACCCGAACTCAGAGGTCACGATAGCCAAGAAAACTGCTGACGGAAAAGTAGAAGTCATGACTAAAAAAGGTGCTGAGATCAAAGTCAGCCGTGTTAGCGATAAACCCTTGTCCGGCGAAGGCAAACGCCTGGGCACTGCTTACCAGCTGCCAGATGGAAAGGTTGTGTATGTTCCGGAATAAATATTGTGCGTGCTTGTTGTTCGCTTTGGGTCTGATGGCTAGTGCGCAAGCTGTGTCGCGTGAATTGGTATTGCTGCTCGGCGATGTCGAGTCGCGTCCTGCAGTACTGGCCATGCGCTCTTTGCAAACGACCTTGAAAGATCAGGATATCAAGGTTCGTATCATCGCTGCCAACAGCATGAGTCAAAAAGACAGGGTTGCGCTGGCGAAGGCCGACGTTGCCGTGATTAGTGTGGTTGGACGTCAGCTGGTACAAAGAATTCTGCCCGAACTCGATACCTTGCAACGTAACAAGCGTACCGTCATTGCAGTGGGTTCCGGTGTGGATGATGAACTGCGCGAGCTGGGATTGCGCGAAGAGAAAACGGTACAGAAGTACTATCGCGCCGGCGGCATAGAGAATATGACGAACATGCTGCGTTATGTATTGCGTACCCAGTTAGGCGTCAGTGTGACAGAAGCGCCGGTCCAGCCTATGCCGGAGATCGGTTTATATGACGTTGCCGCAGACCGTACCTATTCCGATTTTGAGCAGTACGCAAAAAAGTACACGCATTATCGTCCAGGTGCACCGTGGGTAGGCGTGATGTTTTTCCGTGCGAGTCTGGTCGCAGGCCAAACCTTGCCTTTGGCTGCGATCGTCGCGCGTCTGGAAAAATCCGGTTACAACGTCATGCCGGTATTCGGTTATCCGTATGAAGTACCGCTGCAATACTTTTTGAATGACGCTGGTAAATCGCGCGTTGAATTGATCGTCGCACTGGGTATGAAAGTAGGCGGTACCGCTGCCACCAGCGGCATGCTCGACAAGATCGGGGTGCCGGCAATCAATGCGATCACTCTGAGTCAGCAATCCGCAGAGCAATGGAAAGAGTCGAAAACCGGTTTGAACATCACCGAGCGTTCGTGGCAGCTGGCCGGTGCCGAACTGGCTGGCCTGATACAACCGACCGTGGTTGCCAGTCGTGAACGGATTACCGATGTGCAAACCGAACTGGCTTACATCGAAGAGCAACCGATAGCGGAACGGATAGATCGTCTGGCCGAGCGGGTCGATGCCTGGCTGGCCTTGCGCAAGAGTGCAAATTCGAACAAGCGTATCGCCATGCTGTATTACAACTACCCACATGGTTCGGAAACAATAGGCGCGTCCTATTTGAATGTACTGCCAGAAAGCTTATGGCAAATCGTGCAGCGTTTGAACAAGGATGGCTATCGCACCAGCGATGCGAGCTCGCATCTGCCTGCCGACAAGCAAGCCTTGCAAGACGATATCCAGAAGTGGGGCAATTATCCGAGTAAAGGTAGCAAGGATTATCGTGCCGGCCTAGCGCAGCTCGCGACCAGCGGACAGGCATTGCTAGTGCCCTTGTCGGATTACATGAAATGGTACGAACAGTTTCCTGCGGAGTTAAAAAGTTCGATTGAAAAAGCGTGGGGCGCTCCGCAAAAAGCATCGACCTTATGGCGCGATGCAAATGGACGTGATCAATTTGTTTTCCCGGCGCGACGCTATGGCCATCTGCTGATGGCACCGCAACCGGGGCGCGCGTGGGAGCAGAATCTGGAGAAGCTGCATGACGATGTGTCGCTGCCGCCGAGTCATGAGTACATCGCATTCTATTTGTGGTTGCAGCATGGCTATCGCGCGAATGCGGTGATGCATATAGGAACGCACGGTACCCACGAGTGGTTAACTGGCAAGGAAGCTGGTCTTTCCGCGGCCGATCCGACGGAAGCGCTGATAGGCGCGGTGCCGAATATTTATCCGTATGTGATGGATGACGTAGGCGAAGGCTTGCAGGCCAAGCGACGCGGTATGGCCACCATTATTGATCACATGACGCCACCATTCGATGTGGCCGGACTTAATCCGGACCTGCGTGAACTCTTGTCTTTGCTGAATGACTATCGCGTGGCGAATCAAAAGAGTCCGCTGCTGGCGCGTAACCATTTGATTGCATTGAATCGGGTCGCATTAAAAAGCGGCGTGCTAAAAGATATGCAGCGCAAGACACTCAAGACAGAAGCAGATCTGGAAGCGCTGGAAGAATATCTGGACGATACCGCAGATAAGCTCGCGCCGTTTGGCTTGCATACCTTTGGTGTGGCACCCGATGCGGAATTCCGTCATGCCACTGCCAAAGCCGCCATCGGGCTGGACAAGAGTATCGATACGCAGCAACGGGCAGCACGCATACAAAAAATGGAAGATGACATCGTGCGCAGCGCTGACATGGAGCTGGATAATTTAATGCTCGCGCTGGATGGTCACTACATCTCTCCCGGGCCGAGTGCTGATCTGGTGCGTAACCCGGATGCATTACCGACTGGCCGTAATTTCTATGGGCTGGACCCGGCGCGTATCCCTAGTCGCACTACCTATGAGCAAGGGACGATGCTGGCAAAAAAACTGATAGAAGATTACCGCACACGCCATGGTGTGTATCCGGATAAATTGGCGATCAATTTGTGGGGTGTAGAAACCTTGCGCCATGAAGGCATCATGGAAGCACAAGTGCTGGCGCTACTCGGCATCAAGCCAACCTGGGATGAGCGAGGGCGGGTGGTAGGTGTGGAAGCGATATCACGTCGCGCATTGGGTCGGCCTCGCGTTGACGTGACGATGATTTCATCCGGCTTATTCAGGGATTTGTTTGGTAACTTATTGAAATTGCTGGATGACGCTGCGCAGCTGGCACAGAAGCAGGACGATACTGATAATCCCTTGCAGGAACACACACGCAAGATGACATCTGATTTGCAGCGTCAGGGTTTGTCGGCGACGGAGGCGGAACGTTTGGCGACGGTCCGTATTTTCGGATTACCTTCCGGTGCATACGGTACCAATATAGAAAAATTGATTCCGTTGGCTAACGTCTGGCAGAACGAACAACAGGTCGCCGATGTCTTTATCAATCGTATGAGCCACCCGTTTGGCCAGGGTTACTGGGGCGGCGATGCTGATGTGGCCGAAGCGGAACTGGACCCGAAGTTGCGCAGAACCTTATTCAAGCAGGCTTTATCGGGTAGCAAAATTGCATTGCACAGTCGGTCTAGCAATCTATACGCGACGCTCGATAACGATGATTTCTTCCAATACCTGGGCGGCACTGCACTGGCAATTCGCAGCGTCGATGGCAAGACACCTGAGGTGATGGTGAGTGATTTGTCCAACCCGCGTAATCCGCATCACACCAGCTTGCAGAAATATATGGGGCAGGAATTACAGACGCGTTATCTCAATCCGCGCTGGGCAGACCGCATGTTGCAGGAGGGTTATTCCGGTGCGCGCTTCATTAATCGTGTGGTTGATTATCTTTGGGCATGGCAAGTAACGGTGCCAGAAGCGGTAGACGCAAGTAAATGGCAGCGTATGTACGATACGTATATCGCAGATCGACATGGCCTGGATGTGCGTCGCCGTTTTACCGAGAGTGGCAATTTAAAGGCGTATCAAGCAATCACGGATCGCATGTTAACCGTGATCGAACGTGGCTACTGGAAACCTACAGCTGAGGTTCGCAACAATTTGACGCGCATTAATGCACAGGTCATCGCTACTGCAGGCGTTGCTTGTAATAGCGACTCATGCAGTAGCGCCACACTGAAGCAGGCTCCCGATGTTGGCGCTAAACAAATGCCTGCGGGCAGTGCAGAAGCAGTGGCAGGGGCAAATGCAGTGGAGGCCGCTGTGCCGCACAAAAGCGTACAGGCCGAAGCAGCACCTTCCAAAGTTGAGCCGGCTAAAGCGAAGTCAGCAGAACAGGTGGTATCAGGGTTTGAAATGCAATCGCTCCGTTCTATGACTTCTGAACAAAAAACGATAGGGGCATTATTACTGCTGATGTTGGCTGTCGGCTTGATCGGATTCGGCTATTGGCGTCAGAGCAATTCTGCAGCCAGAGGTAAGAATTTAAACTGAAATTTCCTAATCCGTTGGTGCCGCGTTCGACTCACGGGAGATCCACTATAAAAACAAGGGGTTACGATTATTCGTAATCCCTTTTTTATTGCCTAAAACTTAGGCAATAGCTTGCGCCATCAGCCGGTATTGTGGATTATATGGAAACGGTGCTTCGCTCGAAGTACCTCTGCGGGGCCGCACGACGAATTGGATAGCACGTACAACCAAGGAGCGAGGTAGATGTTAGACATGACATTGGCGGCGATACGGGATCGCGAACGTTTGCGGCAGATTATTTCTGTGCTGGCTCGTTTTGGTGTGCAGGATGTCTTCATGCGCCTCGGCTTGGGCGATCTCTTCAACGATAAAACATCCCATAGTTCTACCAATACGCCGCCGGACACTGCGGCAGAAGGACAATCCGCGCCGCAGCGTATGCGCATGGCGATAGAGGCTCTGGGGCCGACCTTCATTAAACTCGGGCAGATACTGGCGACGCGCGGCGATTTATTGCCGACGGAGTGGATAGAAGAGTTCGAGCGCTTGCATAGTCGCGTAGCAAGCATGCCTTGGTCTGATATGCGCGAACAGGTAGTTGCCGATCTGGCCGGGCCTATTGAAGATGTGTTTGCATCTTTTGATACAGAACCGCTTGCTTCAGCGTCGATGGCGCAAGTTTATCGCGCACGCTTGCATGGCGGGCAGGATGTGGTGGTGAAGGTGCAACGTCCTGGACTTCGTCGCACGGTCGAGGCCGATTTACGCTTGCTGGCGCAACTCGCGAATATTGTTGAAGAGCGCAAGTTGGCACCGTATTACAAGCCGCGCGATATCGTGCGTCATCTGACGTTGGCGATGCAGGATGAATTAGATTTCAGGCGCGAAGCGCAATCCTGTGAGCAGGTGGCGCGTAATTTCGAACAGCATCCAGAGATCGAGATTCCGTATATTTATTCCGCATGGTCGAGCGAGCGCTTGTTGGTGCAATCGTATGTCGACGGAATAGCACCCACGGATGACAGCGGCTTGCGTGCGCAAGGATTGGATCGCTCCTTGTTAGCTGAGCGTGGTGCACGCGCATTTTTGAAAATGGTGTTGCATGACGGCTTGTTCCATGCCGATCCGCATCCCGGTAATTTGATCGTACTGGCCGAGAATCGGGTTGGCTTTATTGATTTCGGTATGGTGGGGCGCTTGTCGGATTTGCGACGGGATCAATTGTTGGTGTTGTTCCGTTCCATCGTATCCGGTCGGCCTGATGGCTTGATTAACCTGCTGATGGATTGGTCAGGGCCGACAGATTTCAATTGGCTGAGAGCAGAACAGGCTGTGCAAGAATTTGTCACGCGTACTGCCAGTGCGCCATTGTCATTGAAGCAGGCTTTGAATGATTTCATGGAGATGGCCAAGCAGAGTCGCGTGGCGGTGCCGCCTGATCTAGCCTTGCTGGTCAAGGCGTTTGCGACTGCAGATGGCGTGCTGCAACGCTTGGATCCGCAATTCAATATCGTGCAAATCGCGGGTCCGATGGTGAAGCGCGCTTTGTTGCGTCGTTACTCGCCTCGCACCATACGGCGAGAAGCACTAGCTGCTTTGGTCGATGTACAAACGGCGGCTCTGGATTTGCCACAACTTTTGCGCTTGGTCATGTTGCGCCTGAAGCATGGGCACTTCATGGCGAATATAAAAATTGCGAATCTGGATCGCCTTGGTACTTCGCTGGAGCGAGCGGCGACACGTTTGGCGATTGCAATTGTTACTGCTGCGGTTTTGCTGGCGCTGGGACCAGTGCTATTGCAGTACGGTCCGCGCTGGATGGGCATGCCGGCATTTGCTTGGTTGGGATTGCTGGCAGCAGTCGCGGGGCTGATCACTTTATTCTGGACCTTTCGCCGTCGGCGCTGATGTAGATTGCTGTGTGATGCATGTCACGTATAGAAGAGGATGCAGAAAAAAGGTTACGTTTATGCGTAACCTTTTTTCTATCTATCTCGCCTAAATTTGATCTAGCGCAATAAAAAATTTCCCTACGGGAATATATTGGGTTCAGCGTATTACCCATACGCTCCTTTCGATAAGGGCATGCGTACTTGGTTTGCCTTCCTATCGATTCGCTCATTTCATCCCAAAGCTGGAGATTTTTAGATGCGCACCAATTTACCCGTCACAAATACTGAATACTTTTTAAAAGACGGGATGTCTTTGGTGTCGAAGACAGATACCAAAGGCCGGATCACTTATGTGAATCCCGCGTTTATAGAAGCAAGCGGTTTCCAGGAAGATGAGTTGATCGGCAAGCCGCACAATCTCATACGCCATCCCGACATGCCGGAAGAAGCGTTCGGCGATATGTGGCAGACGCTCAAGCAAGGATTGCCGTGGACGGGTTTGGTTAAAAACCGCCGCAAGAATGGCGAGCATTACTGGGTGAATGCGAACGTCACTCCAGTGCGCGAAGAGAATCAAATCGTTGCCTATATGTCGGTGCGCAGCAAGCCGAGTCGTGAGCAGGTCGAGGGCGCGACTGCTATTTATGCACGCTTTAAAGCTGATCAAGCCCAGGGTTTGGCAATCAAGCGTGGCGCAGTGGTGTCTACAGGTTTGTTTAGCAAATTGGCGGCATTAAAGGACATCGGTTTAAGCGTAAAAATTGCGTTGGGCATGAGTACGATCATTGCGCTGATTGCGGCGCTGGGTTTTTCTGCATCGACTGCAGCAGAAAATGCTGCATGGACTTACTGGTATGGCGGTG